>NZ_JAMAVT010000016.1:0-131152 GCF_023713665.1 Paenibacillus sp. MER 180
TCTCCTTTGTTAAGTTCTCAGCAAACCTAACGATAGGAGGATTTTAAGGGGCTGACAAGTGCCTTTTTGCATTCAGCTTGAGCATTTTTACGCTGCAATTTTAGGCACTTTTAGTATGCAATAAACAGGCAGCTCTAGCGCCAATAGCACCAGCTAATGCGTCAACCCCTTCACTCGTATGCTCCACGACAAAGAAGTAGTTCTGAGTCGCTAGATCTGTGTCATCTTTGAATCTTTCATATATGAGCTTTGCAATATCATTTTTCTGCTGTGGTGTGAAATGCTGATCTTCCCATGCATTATATTGTTTTATATCAATTATTTGATGGTCGAATAAGACGGGATCAATATCTTGAACTCGAAAATGATTAGGCAAATCCCATCTATCGATGGAACTATAGAAATCCAGTACCTTCGATAAATTTCTATCTTACGTGATCTTGCTCACTATACATCATCCTTCTACTAATGTTTCTTGACATGGAAAAAGCTTACTTCCACTAATATTGATAGAGTAAGCTTTTTAAAGTGTATCAAGTTGTCAAGTTATTTAGTGTCTAGTATATTGAGCGGATTGTACGATACTGTTATTGACTTTCAAGTGATTTTTAATATAATTTGTCACATACTTCAAAAGGCCTAAAGCCAATCAAAAATCAAATACATGACAATTCGCTTTATATTACATATAAAACTCTTCTACCGAAATCACTTCAATTGAATTACAATGAAAATCAATAAATTGAAATCCATCATTTTCACCATACCCACTATCATCATGTACATGGTAGCGCTGGTTACTTACCAAACCCTGTTCCTTCATATCATGAACTATTAAGTCACCTGACAGAGGGAAAGTTGTTGCTTTTCGTATCGTTAAATCTTCAACATCATGATATCTAATCATTATTTTGAATGGCTCCTTTGTCTTTAATAGGGTAACATGAAAAATAAGATCCAGTGTCCCGATATAATTACCCTCAAAATCATCTTCAACATTGTATTCTATTTTTACAATTCGCTCATATACCCACGAATCGTTAAGTGTATTAGTTATCATCTCAATATTTTTGATATACACTGATTTTATCGCTCCTTAATCAATAAAAATTATTTCATTTGTCTTACGATCCACTTGACTTTTCCTCATTCTCCCCGTCGAAGAATCTCGCATATACACAATTTTTTCTTTGATGTTTTTCCCTGCATCTTGATAAATGTACTCATGCAAGTGCGGTGGATTGGGATGATGTTTTGCATTACCATGATCACTATAATCCACCCTATACTTTTGCTTTCCTGCATGATCATAAATGACTCTAGACTTTTCTACTTGTCCACTCGAACCTAAACGACTAAAATCAATTCTATCTCCTGGGGTTCCTTGCATTGGAGCATAGTTATTTTTATAGTACTCGTCAGGTAAAAAGGGCTCCGTAGCAAAGTCATCAGCTTTTCGAGTCCCCTCATCACTTGCCTTCTTGCTTCTGCCCGACGCGGATCCCGACGCTGAATTCTCCGGTTCGGTGCCCGAATAGTATTTCCGCACCTCAATCTGATTCTTCGTCGGTTCTAGAGGCTTCTACGTAGACGATTTATAGCTCACATTTGGTCCATCGTACGCCAGCTTATTCTTAGGCAATTGTCCAACAGACTTTTGTAAAGCTTCAAATCTATCATTGATAAACGTCTTCGCTTGACCCCAGTTTACCTTAATTCCCTTAATATTGCTTCCTTTCGATATTCCTTGCGGCTTGATTGGCGGTTGTGGATTACGACTACGGGCAGCTCTAGCGCCAATAGCACCAGCTAGTGCATCAACCCCTTCACTGGTACGCTCCACGACAAAGAAGTAGTTCTGAGTCGCTATATCTGTGTCATCCTTGAATCTTTCATATATGAGCTTCGCGATTTCATTTTTTTGCTCTGGCGTTAAATGCTGATCTTCC
The DNA here is from genome assembly GCF_023713665.1 of Paenibacillus sp. MER 180. Lineage (NCBI taxonomy): Bacteria > Bacillati > Bacillota > Bacilli > Caryophanales > Paenibacillaceae > Paenibacillus > Paenibacillus sp. MER 180. Next base: position 1,950 of record NZ_JAMAVT010000016.1, read on the forward strand.
CATGCATTATATTGTTTTATATCAATTATTTGATGGTCAAATAAGACGGGATCAATATCTTGAACTCGAAAACGATTAGGCAAATCCCATCTATCGATGGAACTGTAGAAATCCAGCGCCTTCGATAAATTGCTATTCGCTTCCCGGACATCTTGCGGGATCTTGCTCGCCGCCATCTCCATCCCTTTGTTGAGAGTCAGCCTCTCGTATCGGTGAATACTTTGCCAAGAAATATCCTATCTTCTCTACGGGTTTGGTAACATTTACACAAAAAAAGCCCATTCCATCTGCTGGAATAAGCCTTATAAGTATCTTATCTAGTGCGTTCATCTTTTTCACATCAAACTTCAAGCAGATCACTAGATCATCTTTAATACCTGTTCCTTAACACTTTTGTCAAATTTAGCCCCGTCCACATTGACTCCCTTCCAAACTACATTGTCAAGTTTGGCGCCAGTAAAATCAACACCTGTAAAAATTCCATTACAAAGGATAGCTCCTGTTAAGTCTACACTTGCAAAGTTAGCATTTCTAGCATCTACTTTAGATAAATTAGCATTTCTAAAATCTGTCCCTTCAAAATTACCATCTGTGATATTAGCACTACTTAAATTAGCATTAGAGCAACTTGCTTGTTTAGCATTGATCCCAGATAAATTTGCATTACGAAAGGTAGCATTAATTAAAGTTGATCCAATCAGTTCTCCGTGGGTAAAATCAACTTCGTCAAAACAAGTTTCTAAGCACATACTTATATTCATTTTTGCATATTTCATATTTGCTTTTTGGAAGTTTGCGCTACTAAGTACACAGTCTGCAATGTCTATCCCCTCTAAATTGCAGCTTCTAAAGTCAGCTGATTCAAAATCACAATCTAGAAACGACGCTCCAAGTAACGAAGACGCTCTTAACATGACTCGTTTTGCAATGATACCATCTGCCATAACCTTTGACAGGTCTAAAAAAGTGAGATCCATATCACTCATATCCAATCCATCGATAACCTCATCATTGTATTTAGAACTATTTAATATTTCTATAACTCTTGTTCTTTTATTACTATTCTCATCCATTATTTATATCACCACCTAGCATACTTATTCATCTTTTAAAAAGTCCATCCAAGCGGCATTAGGGCAGAACGATACACCCATCCGATCCTCATCAAAACTTGGTATAGCCATCACTTGAGCTGATTCCAAATATTTCATTACATTCACCCAACTGTCAAGTAACGTGTCATTATCAGTTTCTAATGGTCTATTCATAATATCGATACAAATACCACCCCAGTTAAGTTCTGATACAACTCCTGGACTATTTAACAGAAATTCTTCGCCAAACATCTCCAAAACATGACCGCTAAAGTATGTTCTCGCCCCTATCCCCAAAGGGCCATTTGGAAGATATCTAACCGGCACAGGATAAGAACATATATCCATCCACATATGCAGACGTTCACGCTCAGTATTCCAAGGATATGATGACGGCCAAAAAATATGTGCTACTCCATAACATGGTTTTACAATTTCTGCAATCCGATCAGATAACTCAAAAAAAGCTGACCACATTTTTGGGGGCATAGATTTATGAAAATCAAACTTCAAAAATGAACGTGGGCTCCAGTTGACTTCAAAGCTCCCCGTGTATTTTACAGTTTTATCACGGTGAAGATAAATTTCAGATATCCTACGCTCTGAAGTTACTTTTTCAAGAATTTCATTACGATTATACTCGACCCTTACCATTTCACTGTTTCCCCAATGGGAAGGAGCAAATTTTTCGTTTGACTCAAACACATCCAAAATATGACCTAGTATCTCTTCTTTGTTTAAAGATATCGTAGGATACATTGTAATTGAAAACAAATCAGGCTTCATTGCATATCCTCCTTACTGCTACAAAATAAAATTATATAATAATGTTCATAGCTTTTTCCATCTACCTCCACCAGGTAAACGTGGATTAGGTTCCCATTTGTGAGTCACTTTTCCGCTCTTCGGATCGGTATAGTAAACATCACTCTTGTCTCCTAAAGGTCCGCTCGGTCTTGGCTTAGGAGGAATAGCATTTAAATCAGGTTGGTCACTTGATATTGTTACAAAATGTCGACCGTTTTTGTCTTGAAGCATTTCTCTTTCGGCTCTAATTTGACTGTCGTTATGCACAATTTGGTCTTCACCTGCTTTGTGTTTGTGGTCATGAACTAAATCAATTTCACCCTTATTATTACGACTTATACTGTCTGGGCGTGTAACATGACCTTCACTAGATGTATACGTAACGACCTCGTCGGCGTTATTGTCTTCTAATTTACGATCAAGATGTTCTTCCAAAGCCTTCCTACCTTTTATTTCCTCTTCTCTTCCACGTTCCCTATTCTTTCTTAGACGCTCATTGATAGTATCCCAATCTTTACGATCTAAAGGTTTTTCACCTCTATTTTTCTTTTCCTCACAGTGTCGTTCATATCTTGCATCATCCGCTGCCTTCTGATCTCCACGTGCTTTAGCTTCATCTATTTTTTGTCTATAATGCTTCTCCTGCTCTGGAGTCAATCCGTTTTTGTTTAATTTTACATTACCATTATTCCCCGTACCCTTACCGCTTGAATTCTTATTATTTCCCGACGTAGATCCCGATTCTGAATTCTCCGGCTTACTCCCCGGATAATACTTCCGAACCTCAATCTGATTCTTCGTCGGCTCAAGAGGTTTCTGCGTAGACGGTTTATAGTTCACATTTGGTCCATCGTACGCCAGCTTATTCTTAGGCAATTGTCCAACAGACTTTTGTAAAGCTTCAAATCTATCATTGATAAACGTCTTCGCTTGACCCCAGTTTACCTTAATTCCCTTAATATTGCTTCCTTTCGATATTCCTTGCGGCTTGATTGGCGGTTGTGGATTACGACTACGGGCAGCTCTAGCGCCAATAGCACCAGCTAGTGCATCAACCCCTTCACTGGTACGCTCCACGACAAAGAAGTAGTTCTGAGTCGCTATATCTGTGTCATCCTTGAATCTTTCATATATGAGCTTTGCAATATCATTTTTCTGCTGTGGTGTTAAATGCTGATCTTCCCATGCATTATATTGTTTTATATCAATTATTTGATGGTCAAATAAGACGGGATCAATATCTTGAACTCGAAAACGATTAGGCAAATCCCATCTATCGATGGAACTGTAGAAATCCAGCGCCTTCGATAAATTACGATTTGCTACTCGGACATCTTGCGGGATCTTGCTCGCCGCCATCTCCATCCCTTTGTTGAGAGTCAGCAAGAATCGTACTAATGATTCTTTGGTCTCCGGGTTTCTCCAGCCTCTCGCATCGGTGAAAACTTTGCCAAGCAGTATCGCAAACTCCCTTTGCATTTCCAGCTGAATCATTTCTTCTTCACTGAGCGGGCCTGTTGCCGTCCCCCCGCCTCCGCCTGAAGGCAACCCGATTCGGAATCCGCTGGAAGAGGACATCATGCCGAGAACACTTAGTGCCGAGCCTACTAGCGAGCCAACCACTCCCGCTACCGGAATCATGCCCAGCAGACTGAGCGCCGCACCTGCCAGCAACCCGATTTGAGCCCCGGTAACGCCTTGCGATTCAGCTGACGCCGTATTCGCAACCTGTCCAGCCTCATAGGCTTCCACCATCATCAGCGGCGGCTCCGGCACTGGTGTAAGCGGGGTCACATGCACCGGCGACCTCGCAGTGCCTTCCTGATGCAGAAGATCTGAGCGAATATCCGACTCGCCGTCCAAAATAAGACTGCTCTCGCCTCCGCGCAAATAGAGCGAATGCCCTGCTTTCATGCTTACTTGCTGGCCTGCCTTGACCATAATGTCCCGGCCGCTTATTGCAAGACTATTCGTGCTATGAATATGTACGCCGTTGCCTTCATTCAAACGGATATTCAAGCCGCCGTCCGCTTCCAGCTTCAGTTCTACATTTCCCATGCTGATCCGCTTGCCGCGCTTGCTGCTCCAAACTTTCTCATCGGGTTTATCAACGTCAGCATGCTGACGCAGTGAGCCCCGTACTACGGCTTCTGCCTCATGTGCCGAAGGCAAATATAACTGCGCTCGATCTCCCGGCTCCGGCATCCAATACAGGCCGCTGTCTCCCTCGGCTGCATAGCTTGTTGCATATGGGAACCAGCAGCCGTCCGAAACAGCATCTTCGCCATCCACATCCAAGCGAAGCCTTACCCGATCCCGCTGCACGTCGATCACAATTCCGCTGAGCACGGCGCCTGTCGCCTGCCAATTCTCTGTGTGCGGATAGATGACATCTTCCTCGGCACAGAGTTGATAAGTGTGCAATAGAAGCCCGCTCTTCATTTCGCTTACGATTTCGGTTACGACCGTCTTCAGGCCGCTTGGCAGGCTGACACGATCACCCAGAACGAAGCATCTTCCACTCTCTAGCGAATACACGGTTGCGGACGACGAACCGGATCCATTCCCGAATGGAATCTTCTGCGCTCCACGCTCCAGCGAAGAATGAAAGCTCTTCCGAACCCGGTACGGCTCTTGTTCATCCAGTCTCCAATGCTTTCCTGCTGGCAAGCCGAAGAACAGCTTCGGAGATTCTGCGGTGATTTCCGGCACTAACACCGTGCCAAGCCGTGAGGCCATGCGCTTCAAGAACGACCAGTCCGTCTCCTCATATTGTAGGGTAAAAGATTCCAGCGTGCTACCCTCGCTTGCAGTATCGATTGAATCCGAACGCGCATAGTCTTTCAGTACTCGTTCCAGTACGTCCTCATAAGTCGTATTCTCCGGCTGGAATGAACGGGTTTTGGGCCGAATATCCAGCTCGTAGCTCCAGGAAATCGCTTCTAAAGTCAAGAAATATACACTGCGCTCCGCATGTATGGATCGAGTCATCACCTGACCACAGAACAACGTTCGGACTACGGAACCGTCATCTCCCAGCTGTTCTACCTTTACGGACTTGCCATAATCATACGCCTCGATATCCTGATCGCCACGCTCCTCCGCCAGCAGGGCGCGCATATCCAGCCAGGCATGTTCATTCACTCGCTTCTCGATTCGCAGCTCAAGGATTCGCTGTATATCATGCGCCCATACCACACGGATATGACCGTAGCCAGCCACATGTTCAACGCTTTGCATGCTTTTCTCCAACTTCTCCCCTCCTTGCATGATTTGATTACTGGATACGGCAATGCATTGGTCTATCGTCTATGAGCGTATTCTCCATCAATCCAGTTCCTGTCCGTCATCCTCGATGCGAATGACACCGCCATAAAGGCATTGATGCGTACAATCGCTTAGCAAAGCGGGTCTCCCCTCCACAAGCACATCGTTTTTTCCATTCAACCAAGGCATGGTCATAACCGGAACGCACGGAGCTTTCTTCACTCCATAAATGTCGACCAAATTACTGCTCTGAACGGCCGGATTCATCGGACAAGAACAATTGCCAAAAGAAGATATATTCACGCCCGGCACGAAATCCCCAACGTTCATCTGAGCCTTGCCCTTCACGTATGTACCGTGGCATTCCGGCATTGTGATCCGGGTCGGCTGAGTGCCGAAGCTGCAGCTTAGAATAGCGCCCGCTACGACATAGCTGCCTTTGCGCCCTTTTCCCGGCTGAACGCGGATATCCTGTTGCTCCTGCACACGCTTCAACCCCCTTTCTATGAATCGAATTCATGCCCGAGCTTTTGATCCAATTCAATCTCTATAAAATGAACCCCGTACACATCCCGCCGAAGCAAACTCTCGGCAAGCGCCAGATTGGCGATCCATACTCTCTCGCGAATTCCATCTACCTGGAACAGTGGCCGATAGTTGTACTTTCCTTCCAGCACAAGCCGCTTCAAGCCCCCATCCTTGTGGAATTCGCTATCAGGCGAGAGGCAGCATAGGCGAGGCAGCGACGTCATCCAATAGACTTCCTGCCGTTCCCTTTTCATATCAGTCAAAATAATAGGACGCCAACGCAATTCAGGCATGTACAGCTCTATCAACCGCTTAACGCGATCCGATAACAAGGGCATGGGCCGATCCATATAATCGACATATTCGACGGCATTCCGTTCCCGTATCGGGAAGACGAGCGGCTGCTCTTCCACGCCGGCTTCTTCCTCTAGTCGGCGCACGGTTCCATGCGTCATCATATTCGGCTCTGCCCGATTCGCAATCCGTTCATCCGCAGCAAGTCTGAATAACCGATTCATGGCCGTCCCTCCATTTCCTGCGATAGCAGGCGGTGATCCTCATCATCCCAATGCGCATCATTCCAGTTGATCTCCGTTACATCCGCGTCTTGAAAATCAGCTCCCGTCAAATCCGCCTTATCGAAGCGCGCCCCCTTGAGATTTGCTCCGCGGAAGACGGCATTCTTCAGCGTGGCTCCAGTGAACACTGCGCCAGGGAGGTTGGCTCGGGTAAAATCAGCACCGGTCAAGTTGGCCTTAGCGAATTGAACTCCTTCAAAAATAGGTGGAAATCCGTCGAATGGCAGCACGCCCCGCTTGCCCTGGACGCCCCGGAACACCGCCAACGGCATGGAGCACCCGCTATAGTTCGCACCGTTAATAAGACTATAGGCAAAGTTGGCGCCATCCAACCGGCATTCCTGCCACAGCGTGCCGATCAGAACGCCATCAAGAAAACGGCTGTTCGACAAGCAGCAGTCTCGAAATGCGCTGTACCGAAGATCAATCCCCGCCCAATCTCCCTCCGACAAATCCATAGCGTGAAAAGCTTCATATGCGTAATCCTCTTCATTTCCCTCCCGCAGCCATGACCGCACTTCCTCTGCAGCGCGCTTGCGCAAGTCCAGCCGGAACACGCACTCGCTATGATCCAAATATTCTCCTACCCGAACCTCGAATACTTCTGCCTTCTCCACAGCTTGGAACTCCGGCGATTGGGAAGCTTCCAGCATAGCCAGCCGAATCAGGCTGACCACGACGCGGTGTATGTGAACGGCCTCGCGCAGACGAATGCGCTCCAGATGTGCGGAATGAACGGCCCCCTTATATTCGCGGCTGGCCAGCTTCAATCTGTCTGCCAGCAAATCCAAGTAGCGATAAGCCCACAAGCCGTCATAGTAGCCTTCAACCGGTTCGGCGTCGAACAGCCACGAGCTGTCGGACGCTTGTACGAGATAGCGAGCTCGTCCCTGCGCAATGTCCGTTCTCAGCATAGAGTAGGTGATGAATCCAAGGCTTCCTTTTTTCCCGGAGAGCTGCTGTTCACGAATGACCTTGCACCATTGCCGGAAGCCGTCGACAAATTCTTGCACCCATTCTTTCTTGGCTTCATCCCATTCTTGTCCGATTGCAGCGAGCATCTCGCTCCTCTCGCGAGGTACTGCTTCCTGAATGAAATGGGCTAACGCTGCTTCGCTGTTCATGACAACCTCCTCTTCCGCATGCTTAGTTCGACTTCACTTTGCTGCCCGTTAAGCGCGCCTGACGTCCCAAATGAAGCTGGCTGCCCTTGCAGCTCATATTCATTTCACTGCCTGCAGACAACACCATCTTGCGTCCGGCATTCATGGAGATATCCCCATCCGCAGTGATGCTGACTCCTTTGCTGCTGGCAATGTGAATGCCCTCATCATCGTTCAGTTGAATATAAATGGCGCCATCCTTCCCGGTAATGACGATTTCATCCGGAGCAAGCTTGATTTCTTTGCCGGATGGCGTACGGAATATTTTCACATCGGGATTGCTTAGCTTATTGCGTCCGCTCGGTTCGGTATTATGGCGTACCGCACCGCCAGCGATGCCCTCCTCTTCCTTCTTTCCAGGGAAATAAACGGCTACTGGATCGCCTATCTCCGGCATGACGTACCATCCGGTGCTGTCTTCCGCCGAATAAGCGGTCGAATATCGGAACCAGCGCGCTTCGTCCTTCTTTTGCTCATGATCACATTCAAAGTGGACTTTTACTTTGTCCCCTGCCACATCAATCACTTTTCCGCGAATGGATGCGCCGATCAAGCGCTCATGGCTATACTCCTTCTGCCGCAATCCTTTGTAAGAGCAGAGCACATACCGATGCTTCAGCATGCCGCCTTGCATCGTCGTCTGCGCTTCGCGCACAAAGAGACTTTTGCCTTGAAATTGAATATGACTGCCTAAGTCGAATACTTCATCCGTTTCGATGTCATAGGTAATAAAGTCGTTTTCACCGACAGGTGCGGCTTCATTTTCTACGAAATATCTGAACGGCGCCATTCGCTTGCTAACGGTATAATTCATTTGCTCCAACCGAATCACTCTTGAACCATCAGGAATACCGAAATAGAACTTGGGTTCATGGAATTGAGCTGCCGGAACTAGACTGGTATGGTATCGAGAGGCCATTCTCCGTAAAAACGCCCAATCCGTCTCCTCATACTGCAAAGCCATTCGCTGCAGCTTAGCCCCGGCAGTTGCTTCATCCATCACGTCAAGTCCCGGGTATTCCTTGCCTATATGTTCAAGAAGCTGAGGAATCGTCATCTTTACATTCTGGAAAGACCTCGTCTTCGTCTTCACATCCATGACGTAGGTATGGGATATCGCCTCCACTTCCAAATAGTGAACGCCCTGCACGACTTGGATTTCGATAGAAAGTGCGATTCCACGGAACAGGGGCTTGCTCCCACCGTCCGCATCCATTTGATTCAATTCAATAGAGGTGTCCGCATCGGTCATATCCACATAAAGCTTGCTCTTTTCCTCAGATACAATCCCCGTGAAGCGCAGCCGTGCATGCTCGTTGAGCTGCTTCGTCAGGGTCAGTTCCTTTAGGTGGACTAATTGGTATGGATGAATGTTCAAATTCTCATAAGTGAGGCTCACTTTACTTCTCCCCTTTCTCACTGCCGAGGGTTTGTAACGTCCGCATCATCGCATGGGCCACTGGCTTCCAGTTCCGCATGTCCATTGCACTACATGAGAAAGAAACGAGCAGCGCGCTTCCTTCCAGCTCCTTGAACATCATGTAATAGTACAGCGTCCCGTCTAATACGGAAGCGGTGAATTCACAGTACCCTGCGTGCTCCCCTTCATCAGAATCCATCATGCCTTCATCGATCCAGGAACGGATAGGCTGTACCGAGCGAATCATGCGAGCCATCGTCTCCGTATAAACAGCAAGCCCCTCTTCTTCAAGCGGATCTTCTGTGAGGTTGATCGTTAAGTTCACGGTACCTTCATTGTTCGTATAAATTAGGGATGGACGATATACCGAAGGATATTTGAACGCAGTCTCCTGCTGAGTCATGAGACGCCAAGTTTTCGGCATCCTTACGTGAAGCCTTCCTTCCAGTAATATCCGATCCGTTAGCGGAATCACTTGTCCGTTGACGCTTATTAGAGGATGATTGAGATCGATAGACTCTCGCTTAACGTTCCCACCTCTTCCGTCTCCTTCTCCCCCATCCTCTTCCCTCATCTCGCCGTGACGTTCCTGTTGTTCTTCCTCCAGCTCCGTCATCATCGCCAAAATTTTTTCATCCAAATGCTGCACGAGGCCTACCTCCTATCCCTTTACTCCAAGTTCTTTCTGAAGTCCCAGGCTTAGCATCAGAATAAGCGGAACAACCCACCTTATTTAGATATATTTTCCTAATATATTATAACGGCAAGAATACTATCTGATTTGATAGAAATGGAAAAAATAGATGTCAATATTTCTAAAGATGCAAATCATCAGGGGATGTCTGATCTATTGCACAGGTACAACAATACTTTTTGGGGGGAGGAAACGGAGATAAAGCGAGGAAAACGAGTGCTGCACATTTTGGCAACTTCAAGCCTGATTTCGTGCACATCCATAGAAAGGATCGGATTCAGGAACGAACCAACGCTCCTTGCTCGATCTTGCTTTCATGAAAGAGGCAATGTACCACTAAAGCGAAAACTAATCAAGGGACAGTTTATAAGCATACAAAAAGAGGTTTGAACAGCCATTTGGCCGCTCAAACCTCTTGTTCTATCAGATGTTATTTGCTTTCTTCTGGATACAGCTTCTTGCGCAGCTCTTTCACTTCTTCATTCTCAAGATATTCATCGTACGTGCATACACGATCGATGATGCCATTCGGCGTAATCTCGATAATGCGGTTCGCAATCGTCTCAATGAACTGATGGTCATGGGACGTGAACAGCATTGTGCCGTCGAAGTCAGTCAAGCCGTTGTTGAGCGCTGTAATGGATTCGAGATCCAAGTGGTTCGTCGGTTCATCAAGCAACAGCACGTTCGCGCCGCTCATCATCATCTTGGAGAGCATGCAGCGAACCTTCTCGCCCCCGGACAATACGCTTGCCTTCTTCAATGCTTCTTCCCCAGAGAAGAGCATGCGGCCCAAGAAGCCGCGAAGGAATGTCTCGTCTTGATCCTTGGAGTATTGGCGCAGCCAGTCAACCAAGGTATCCTCAACCCCATCGAAGTATGCGGAGTTGTCTTTCGGGAAGTAAGCTTGTGTCGTCGTAACGCCCCAGCTGAATGTTCCTGCATCAGGCTCAATCTCACCCATCAAAACTTGCATCAACGTTGTCTTCGCCAATCCGTTTGGACCAACGAGTGCGATCTTGTCGCCTTTGTTCACAACGAGGTGAAGGTTCTCGAATACTTTTTCGCCTTCCACTGTCTTCGTCAAGCCTTCGATCGTCAGCAATTGCTTGCCAGCTTCACGCTCAGGCTTGAAGTTGATGAACGGATATTTACGGTTCGATGGACGAATGTCGTCGAGCGTAATCTTATCGAGCATCTTCTTTCGTGAAGTCGCCTGCTTCGACTTGGACGCATTCGCGCTGAAGCGCTGAATGAAGGCTTGAAGTTCCTTGATCTTCTCTTCCTTCTTCTTGTTCTGATCGCGCATCATCGTCTGCGCCAATTGGCTGGACTGGTACCAGAAATCATAGTTACCTGAGTACAGCTGAATTTTACCGAAGTCGATATCTGCAATGTGCGTACATACCTTGTTCAGGAAGTGACGATCGTGAGATACGACGATAACTGTGCCTTCATAATCCATCAGGAAGCTCTCGAGCCAGTTGATCGATTCGAGATCCAAGTGGTTGGTAGGCTCATCGAGCAGCAAGATGTTCGGTCTGCCGAACAATGCTTGTGCAAGCAATACGCGTACCTTCTGGTTGCCGTCAAGCTCAGACATCAGCTTGTCATGAAGATCTCTAGTGATTCCAAGACCGATAAGCATCTCGCCTGCGCTCGATTCAGCTTCCCAGCCGTCGAGCTCAGCGAATTCGCCTTCCAGCTCGCCTGCGCGCATGCCGTCTTCTTCCGTGAAGTCTGCCTTCGCATAGAGGGCATCCTTCTCTTTCATAATGGAATACAAGCGCTCATGACCCATAATGACTGTATCGAGAACCTTGAATTCTTCATATGCATAATGATCCTGCTTCAAGACCGATAGACGGTCTCCAGGAGTAATGTTTACTTGACCATTTGTCTGTTCAACTTCACCAGACAATATTTTAAGAAATGTCGATTTGCCCGCACCGTTCGCGCCAATCAAGCCGTAGCAGTTCCCTGGTGTAAACTTAATGTTCACGTCCTCGAAAAGCGCTCGTTTCCCGTAGCGGAGCGTAACGCCGGTTGTACTAATCATGGCATTCCCGTCCTTTGCCTATTATTGGTTTCAAACTGTTATTATAGCATAAGGATCAGTATAATGCGACGATTGAACATTTTTACCATGATCTTTGGAGAGTTACACATATCAAATCCGGCATTTTATGTATATAATATTTCCATCTTTATCAAAATGAAGGTGTCCCCTATTCCTTACGAATGACGGAGACGCCTCATTATTAAAGTGGTTTGCAAGGGCTTCGGATAAGAAAAACTCTTATCGAAAAATTCCAAGATGTGCGACCGCGGCCTAAGGTATGTTTTTTTCCATTCCATAAATCCGCTTTGCTTAACACAGCACGCATTCTGGAATGATCAAAATCTCTGTTCAAAAAAGTCGATTTTCAGCACCGAGAAGGTTGCTTGAAATCGAAGAAGGAAGCGCGGAGTGTAGGCGGGACTACATGAGCACTGGACTTCGAGATTGAATGCAAGATTCGAAGCCGAGATGCTCCCTGTACAGCTTCGTGATCAAAATCGACCGTAAGAAGAAAGCGAGGGATGTTATATGATAAACAGCATTGTATATAACGTTCGGGAGGAACATTTCAGCGCCTAGCGCATCGTACAATTTTCATGAAATACCAGTAAGCTATTGACGACGCTAGTGTCGCCTGAAACGTCTGTCTCTCCCGAACTTGACCGTGCCGCAATGTCGTTCATTCGCAGGTAAGACCAAGTTCACTATGAAGCGGCTACACGCCGCATAACAAGGGAGAATTCAGATTTGAATACAAATAATCAACATACAAGTACCCATAATGAAGTTAAGCATGATTCACCTCTTTTATCAGATACTTGCTCCGTGCAAGAGGCTATAACTGAAAGCAACACATTGAACATGGAAGAACAATTGGATCGTACTGTGCAAGATTTGCAGGATCTTGGCTTCGATGAAGCGTGGTCAAGCACTTGGGAGTCTTGGATTCAAGAGCTTCAAGAGTCTACCGCACGCCGATACGCAGGCCAGCTAGTTCCTGCACGCGTAGCGCTGGCACATAAGCATCTGTATCGCGTCGTTAGCGCGGAGGGAGAATGGCTGGCCGAGCTGTCTGGACAGGCACGGGCAGGAATGGCACTGCTCAGTGATTGGCCGACAGTCGGCGATTGGGTGGCCGTGGCACCTAGACAAGCAGAAGGACGAGCTACGATTGTGGGCGTACTGCCTCGCCGCAGCACGTTCGGACGCAAGGTAGCGGGAGGTCGCCGCGACACTCAAATCGTCGCCGCGAACGCAGACATTGCGCTGCTCGTTACGTCGATGTCACGCGACTTCGAGCCGCGTCGCTTAGAGCGATATGCCGCCCTTGCGTGGGATAGCGGCGCCATGCCGGCCGTTGTGCTGACGAAGTCAGATGAGGCGGACGACCCAGAGCTGTTCGAGGCGCAAGCCATGCAGGCCGTCCCTGGCGTTGACGTGTTCCGCGTATCCGCAATGACCGGTGAAGGCATGAACGAATTGCGCGCGCGCATTGCCCCAGGCATGACCATCGTGCTCGTCGGTTCTTCCGGCGTTGGCAAGTCCACGCTTGCGAATGCACTTACGGGTACCGAGCAAATGCTGACACAAGCCGCTCGCTCAGATGATGACCGCGGCCGCCACACAACAACGCATCGCGAGCTTCTCCGTCTGCAGGGCGGGGCATGGCTCATTGATACGCCGGGCATGAGAGAAGTCGGCATGACCGCTATCGATAGTGAAGGCTTGTCGAATACCTTCGAGGATATTGAAAGCCTTGCAGATCAATGCCGATTTAGCGACTGCAAGCATGAGAGAGAGCCTGGTTGTGCTGTACGTGAGGCTATTCATACAGGCGAGCTGGATTCCAGCAGACTTCGCGGCTATCAAAAGCTCCAACGTGAAATTGCATACATGCGCCGTTCGGAGAATGCGCAGCTTGCCCGGCAATACGTACAGAACAACAAAAAGCTGTCGAAGTTGAGCAGCCGACCGAACAAGCGTAAATAATGCGAGCCCATACCAACCGATATCTCTAACACGAACGGGGCTGTCCTAGACGTTGCTATTGAATTCGGGTTCCATTCATTCGTATGAGACATCTTTAAGAAAGCCGCCTCCATCCCCACTTCTTCCGTGGAGTTGGAGGCGGCTTTGCATTGCTTATGAGACTGACCCACTAGTTTCCACCTTTACGGGACAGCCCTTCTATACGTTATTCCGCTTTTACTTTTTCACGTGTATCTTTGTGTATGCCTCGCATGTAGCTTATTGCGATTTCATTCGTGCCTTAGGCGACGCAGCTTGAGCATGCTGAACGGATTGACCAAATGCTTCTGCATAGCTCCACAATTCACCGTGCGCTAATATATGAATTCGCTCGCGCGCAATTCCCCGCTTCACCCGATCCGCTTCCAGCCGATCAAGCGCCTCCCGCGGTGTATCGTCAGCCAGCTTAAACGCTCCATAATGCATCGGGATCATCACTTTTGCCTTCACATCTTCAAATGCCTGCAATGCTTCCTCTGGGGAAACATGCTGCTGCGACATAAACCATTCCGGCTCGTATGCGCCAATCGGCAATAGGGCTACATCAATGTGGAAGCGCTGGCCGATAAGTTCAAACCCACGAAAATATCCGCTATCGCCCGCAAAGTATATCGTCTCACGTACGATCTCCTGACTCGATTGATTCGCTGGAGAGCCGTCGTCTGTTGACGTCCCGGCTGAATCTGAACTTCCGGATGTCTTTTTCTCTTGCGCAACATGCTCAAGAATATAACCGCCCCAATGGGAACGATTCATATCTGTCAACGTCCGACGCGTCCAGTGCTGTGCTGGTACAAACGTAATTTTTACTCGATCCGCCACGGTTATATGCTCCCACCAGGCCAGTTCATGTATAATGGAAAATCCTTTGCGTCTCAGCTTACTAAGCAGCCCGTCAGGTACAATCAGCATCGTGTTCGGCCCAACCAATCGCCGTAATGACCGTATATGCAGATGATCGTAATGCGAATGCGAGATGAGAACAACATCGACTGGGGGCATTTCCTCAATCGGAATACCCGGCGGAGCAAGCCTAGCTTGTGTCGCCATTCTTGCAGCCCATACCGGATCCGTGACAATGTTCAATCCACCTATTTGCAGCAGGAAGGTCGAATGACCGATCCACGTAATCGTTGTCTCAGTTCGATTAGCGTTCAAGCGAGCAATATCCGGCTTTACATTTGGTACGACATAGGAATAATCCTTTGTCTTTAATCGTTCTTTGCGCTCTGCTTGCCAACGCCGAAATTGATTCCATGCTTTAACCGTTGTCACATCGTCCATATTGACGTAATAGCGCTTCATAAGCACCACCTCTTTGCGAAAAATTCGGATCGAATGACAAGGGCTACCCCTTGCAAAACGGGACGAATGACAAATACTATCTCCTAATCTTTAGCATACCAGAACCCTGTCTCCATCACCAATTCGACTTCAGTTACCTGACTCCATACCATCTGACGGTCGCTATTCACAGCTGCTGACGTCCTTCCATCCTATGCATGCTCTTCTGCTTTGGTCGAATCCTTCTTTACTATGTATTACACAAATTGAGATGATCCAACCACCTTACAGACTGCAGCCTAATCCCCTTCACCGGGCAATAATGAAATGCCTGACAACTGCAAGCATGTTGCCTTCATTGTTCCCCACTCTCCGATAAGATACAATAGAAGCAAACCACACGCCAACGGAGGTGTATGTCAATGAACTTAATCACAATTGAACCGACGCCAAGTCCGAATTCCATGAAGCTCCACTTGGACGAAGCATTGCCTGCCGGCATTCGCCGTACCTATTCAGAAGACAATCGACGCTCTGCTCCCCCGCTGATCGCTAGCTTGCTCGACATCGAGGGCGTGAAGAGCGTATTCCATACCGCTGATTTTATCGCGCTAGACCGCTTCCCGAACGCAGACTGGGCTCGTATCCTTGATGAAGTTCGCGGCCTGTTCGGACAATCGCAAGCTGACAGCACCCAAGAGGAAGATCTGGCTTCTTGGACATCATTCGGTGAGGCACAGGTATATGTGCAATACTTCCGCAGCATCCCGATGCAAATTCGAGTGCAGGCCAATGGACAGGAAGAGCGCGTCGGCCTCTCCGATCGCTTCGTTCGTGCAGTAACGGAAGTAGCGAGCGCCACTCTAATCAAGGAACGCAAGCTCAGTGACTACGGAATTCGTTACGGAGAGCTTGCGGACATTGCACGCGAGGTTGAACAGGAACTGGAAGCAGCCTATACCGAAGAACGTGTAGCTTCCCTTGTGAAGCAAGCGATCGCAAAGGGACGCACAGATGAGCCATTTATTGAAGAGCGCCGAGAATGGTCAGATGAAGAACTCAAGCAGCATCTGAATAATCCAGATTGGCGTGTTCGTTACGCAGCTCTGGATCGAATGGAACCGACGCCAGAACGGCTTGAACTCATTGCGAAGGCGCTTCATGATGAGCAGAGCCAGATACGCCGCCTTGCTGTTGTGTATTTAGGGGAAATCAAAACCGACGAATGTATGCCCCTTCTCATTGAAGCTCTCAAGGATACTTCCGTTAGTGTTCGCCGCACAGCCGGAGATACGCTATCCGATATCGGTGATCCGATTGGGATCGAACCGATGATCGAAGCTCTCCAAGATAAGAATAAGCTCGTGCGCTGGCGCGCAGCCCGCTTCCTCTATGAAGCTGGTGATGACCGTGCGCTGACAGCACTTGAGCACGCCGCTCAAGATCCCGAATTCGAGGTTGCCTTGCAAGCACGCATGGCGATCGAACGCATCCGTTCCGGCGAAGAGGCTGTCGGAACAGTCTGGCAGCAAATGGCCCGTCTACGTGGACAAGGCGATTAATCTTAAAAGGAAAACCAATAGAAAGAGCAGCAATCCATGCGCAAGCAATGGGACGCTGCTCTTTTTTCGATCCTATTTCATTTTGTAGGACTATCCATATTATGCGCACCTATCTAAATTTGCATGACAGCATCTGTGTTTTTCGTACCGCCTAATCTTGCATGAACAGAGAGCCGCTTCTCTCCACTAAAATCCGCTGTTCATAAATTTATTTCTATTTTTTTCATTTTGCCTATTGTATTAAGTGTATCAAGTGATATAATACACTGTATACAAATAATACACCAAAGGAGGGAGCTCATTGAATGACGTGATGGTTGGCGGAATGCGATTCACGTTGGACTTAAGCAAACCACTCTACGAACAAGTACTTAATCAAATCCGAAGCTCCATCGCGAAAGGAGAAATCGCATTGGGTGAGAAAATTCCTTCGGTACGGGAACTTGCGCAATCGCTCAAAATTACACCGAATACGGTCATGCGCGCTTACCAAGAGCTCGAACGGGATCAGCTTACAGAGACACGCCGAGGACAAGGAACGTTTATTACGTCGAACGCCGAGGCTGTGGTGAGTATACGAACCTCTTTGGCGGAAGAGGCGATACAGGAGTTTTTAACGAAAATGTACAGCATAGGATATACACTGGACGATATTCAAAACCTATTAAATCATGAGGGAGGAAAGGAAGTATGAGTCAGTCTACAGCGATAAGAGTCGAGCATATTACGAAGCGCTACGGGAAGAAGCTCGCCCTCCACGACTTTTCTCTTGAAGTCCCAACAGGTAAGGTTGTCGGAATTCTAGGAGCGAATGGTGCAGGCAAGTCCACCTTGTTCCGTATGATCGCAGGCATGGTTCAACCGGAGCAAGGAACGGTTGAGGTACTCGGCCGCCAACCAAGCTGGGAGACGAACAGGGAAATCGCTTATTTGCCTGACCGCGCACGCTGGTTCGAAAAACATTCGGTCAAACAAGCACTGGATTGGGCAGAGCACCTATGGCCTGGCTTCGACCGGAAGCGGGCAGAGGAACTCATCTCCTTCATGAAATTGCAGTCCGATATGCCTGTGCGCGGCATGTCCAAAGGACAAGAAGCACGGCTAATGCTAAGCATGTGTATGGCACGGAATGTTCCTCTCCTCGTGCTGGATGAACCGTTCTCTGGTATCGATCTCATATCGCGAGAACGCATTATTTCGGCGATCATCGATAACTTGGCAGAACGTGAGCAGACCGTGTTAATCAGCACGCATGAAATACACGAAGCGGAGAGCTTGTTCGACTACGTGGTATTCATGGATAACGGTCAAGTGGTGCTGGAGGGCGACGTCGAGCAGCTGCGCAGTGAACAAGGCTCGATGGAATCCGTCTACCGCACCCTATACCGCTAAGAGAGGAGAATACGGATGAATACAAGCACCTTTTTATTTCTAGTTAAGGATGAATTCCGCCGCAGAAACTCGGCCAAACACTCGAACAAATGGTGGATGTTCTACGTTGCAGCAGGCATCCTCATCGGACTCATTTTTGCAGCTGTATTTGCCGACAATCTTGATCCATACGGGGTCATGTTTATGTCCTTCGGCTTCCCATATATTACTTTCGTCATTGCATTTGGCATCGTCATACGGGAATGGAAAAACGGTACTGCCGGATGGTGGCTGACACTCCCTTATCCAAGGCGATCGCTTATCCTATCGAAGTATGCAGCTAGCATTTGTACAGCAGTTATCATGCATATTATCTTCTGGGTCGGTGCCCAGCTGTTCGTTGCCTATGCGTTAATCTTAAAAGGAAATTTCGATTTTCACAGTCTTACCGCCTTCATGCAGACATCAGCGATCTGGTACGGCGTAATCATGATGGTCATTCCGTTCATGGCAGCTTTCGGTACGCTTACAGGAGTGGTCAGTCGTTCTCGCTTGAAGCCGTTAACTCCAATGCTGTGGATCGTATATGGTTTTTCGGGGAATTCCCTGTTCTGGATCTTGAAATCACCACATCTCAACAAGCTCCAACTTGCGCAGAATCCGAATGAGATATTTATCGTTCAGTCTCATGAATTCGGGTGGATTGCGCTTGGCATTATTCTCTTGTCTGGAATTCTCATAAGCGCAGCAACCGTTCTGATGAACAAACAAGTGGAGGGTTAACTCAAGGAGGTTCAATTAAGATGACACTGGCTATTGATGTATCGAATTTGCATAAAAAGTATGGGAATCACACCGCACTGAACAGTATTTCATTCCAAGTCCGTCCGGGAATTTGCTTTGGCCTGCTTGGCCCGAACGGAGCTGGCAAATCGACGACGATGAAGATCATCTCCGGCATTCTCCAACCGAATAGCGGCGCTCTGCGTGTATTTGGGATAGATGCCGTTAAAGAAGCCGCCAAGGTGCGGAACATAATCGGCTATGTCCCCCAAGGCATCACCTTGTATGAGAAGCTCAGTGCGTACGATAATTTGAAGTTTTTTGGAGAATTGTATGGCTTAAAAGGAAGCCAGTTGAAGGAACGCATCTCAACCGTACTAACACAGGTGGGGCTTCTGGATCGCGCTAAGGATGCCGTTGGCACCTTCTCTGGCGGCATGATGCGTCGCGTGAACATCGCTGCTGCACTCCTCCACCGTCCGAAGCTGCTTGTGCTGGATGAACCTACAGTCGGCATTGACCCACAATCGCGCAATCATATCTTCGAGATGATTCGCAAGCTGAAGCAAGAAGGGGTATCCATCATCTACTCGACTCACTATATGGAAGAAGTCGAAGCACTCTGCGAGGAACTCGCCATTATCGACCACGGCTCGGTCATTGCTCAAGGCGTCCTGCATGAACTGCTCGTGCAGCACGGCACGAATTCCGTATATGTCGAAACGGATAAGCAGACTGCAATTTCCTTCGATTCGATTCCTGGCACAGTGACTGCCCATGAAGAGGGCTGGATTATTGATACCGACGATACGCTGACAACGATGAACCGTATATCTGAACTTTGCCTTCAGCAGCAAGCGAAGGTTACTCGTCTCGAAATCGTGCAGCCTTCATTAGAAACGGTGTTCTTAAACTTAACCGGTACATCCCTGCGGGATGCGTAATAGGCGCTTTGGAGCGCAAAGTATTCGCAAGAGTACGATTCAAGGAGGAGAATTCGAATGATTACCAGCTTCACACGCAAGGAAATCCAATTGCTGCTTAAGGAAAAGGGTACCTTCTTCTGGCTCATCCTTATGCCTATCATCTTCATCGTGGTGTTTGCCTCTGTGTTCGGCAATATGGGGAACTCCAGCATCACGTTAAATTATGTCGATCAGGATCAGTCTCCTGCTTCGAAAGCGATTGTTGCATCGTTAGCCAAAGTGCAAGGTTTCCAACTGAAGGAAGATACAGAACGCACTCTTGATCAACAAATTACAAGTATACGTGATGGCAAGCAATCCTCCCTCCTGCTCATTCCGCAAGGATTTGAAGCCAGCATGAAATCAGGCAAAGGCTCTGCTGAAATGACACTCTATCGCGACGAGAACGACAACACCTCAACGGCTCCAATCAAAGCTGTGCTTGGGCGAATCGTCGATGAGCAGCGTCAGGTAAGCGCTGCGGAGCAGCTTGCAGCCAAAGGAATTCAGGGCGAAGAGATGAAGCAAATCTTCACCCCGCCATTCGTAGTTAAGGAGCAGATGGAGAACGTTGTTCCTGTTGATATGGTTAGTCAAGTCGTTCCTGGTTATACCGTTATGTTCGTGTTCTTCATTATTATCTCGATGGTTCGCCGCTTCATTCGGGACAAAGAAAGCGGGATGACGGCGCGCCTGTGCAGCACACCAATGAAACCGCTCAACTATTTAGTCGGCATGTGGGTTCCTTATATTATCGTTGTTCTCTTCCAAAGCGCGGTACTGCTGGCGTTCGGACACTTCGTTTATGGCATGCAGCTCGGTGATGTGCTCGCTATCGCATTAGTCGTCGCAGCACTTGGTATCTGTGTAACGGGTCTTGGCCTCTTCATCTCCCTTATCGCTAAGGGCGAGAATCAAGGGCTTGCCATTACCCAATTGATCGCGCTTGGCGGTGCGATGATTGGCGGGCTGTGGTTCCCGCATGAAATGATGCCGAAGTTCATGCAGACGATCGGCCAATTGCTTCCTCAATATTGGGCGCAGGATGCACTGAAGCGCATCATTTCCCACGGCGCTCATGTACAGGATGTGTGGCTGAATGCAGTCATTCTGCTCGGTATCGGAATCGCTGCACTTGTACTCGCATGGGTACAATACCCACGCTTTATGAAGCAGTCGATCGGTTAAGTCAAGGTCAAATCGCCAGAACCCTGAATTACTCGTAATAGCTTTTCCACTTATACAACTGCCCTGTAAAGGCTGATTCTGTTAGGTACAGAGTCAGCCTTTTTATTGCCTCGAATACATCGGCATTACTGTCCATTACGGTATAATATATTCCATATTACAGGAGGTGCATTCATATTCTGACACGAATAAGACTCCTTCCCCTTGCCCTTCTCATTTAACAACAATGAAAGGTAGGTCTGTCATGATACATCTACGACGAAGATTCATTTCCATTATGTTACTCGGATGCATACTCCCTGCACTAGTCGGATGCACGCAAGAGACCACCATTTATAAGGCAGCAAGCCTGGATTGGGACGTGCAGCTTTCTCAACCAACAGATACGGAATCATTTACGCTGGATATAAAGTATCATGGACCAGAACAGCATATACAGGATTTATCATTCCGTCTCACAAATCCGGATTTTGAACGCTCTGATTCTATATCTGATCTTAACTCTTCACATTATGCCGCACATTACAAATACCGGATTAAAGAGTTAAAACAACTTCAAGAACCTATTCGTATTCGACTAGAATGGGATCATCAACAAGAAACCCTTACATTAGAAAAAGCTCTCCGTGAGTAATCCGGAGAGCTTCTGACATTTACAAATAGAATTAGTTCATTGCGGGCTCTGCTTCGTTCGCCAATTGCTCGCGGACGAACTCTTCAATAGAGATAGTACGCTTCTCTATACGTGCCTTCTCCGCCGCAAATGACATCATATGGCTTTGAACAGATATATCAGCGGATGTACGTCCTTGCAATGCACCCTCCGCTTCTACCAGCCTCAGGAAGTCCTTCACGAGACCTTGGTCACCGCCGCCATGTCCAACATGTCCGCCTGGTGCTTGCAGGCTGAGCAGCTCTCTAAAGCCATTTTTGAAATGAATGATTTCAATCTCATTCTTCTCCATGTGAGCACGAATTTCACCAGTCGTTCCCATCAACTTCAACGTACGACCGGAGTCGTAAGTGAACGCCGTCATAGTGAATACCGCGGTTACCTCGTTCGCGAATTCCATGTTCACCACTTGATGGTCAACCACATCATTGTCGCAGTGGTATACGCAGCGGCCATATGGGCCTACCTTCAAGGCCTGGAGGCGAGATTCGTAGCTCATATCATCCGCAATAACCGATGTCGGCCAGCCAATGTCATCCGTCAAATACCACTTTGGCGCATAGTATGGGCACTCATCAGCGACAGGGCACCCATCCAGACAGCGCTTCGTTGCGCCTTCCGGCGCACCTTCTGGGCGGAAGTGCGACAATGTGCCGAAGGAAGAAATATGGGTACACTCGGCACCAGCAAGCCACAACAGGATGTCCATATCGTGACAGGACTTTTGCAGAATCATTGGAGAGGACTGTGCCGAATTGCTCCAATTGCCGCGCACGAAGCTGTGCGCCTGATGCCAGTAAGCAACATTCTCATTATGCTGAATGGACATAAGGCGGCCGATTCTTCCCTCTTCCAACATCTGCTTCAGTGTAGCGAAGAAGTTCGTGTAACGCAGTACATGACAGATTGAGAAGACAAGGCCTCTCTTCTTCGCCTCCTGCCCCATCTTAATACACTCTACTGGCTCTGGAGACATGGGCTTCTCCAGCATCACGTGATAGCCTGCTCCTAGTGCTGCCATCGTAGGTTCATAGTGCATCTTATCTTGCGTACAAATAAACACAGCGTCAGCAAGCTTCGGCTGAGAGAATAATTCTTCCCAAGAGGAAAATTGGCGTTCTGCAGGAATGCCATGCTTATCGGCAATACGCTGACGGCGGGCTGCACTCGGATCTGCCACAGCGACAACTTCCATCTCATACGAACGGCCAATCGCATAATCCGTATAGATTTCCCCGCGTTGACCGGCTCCAAGCAATGCTACAGTAACCTTCTTCATTTCCCATGCCTCCCTAAATGTCTGTCCCTATTGGTTCGTATTTGGTTCGTATAGATGTTTCCCAACTTGCGCTCTCTTTTCATCCATCTTATACCATGCGAGAAACCGCTTGCAAGGAGTAAAATTCCTTTTTTAAAAATATTTTTGGATTATTCAGCTCAAATGTTTGAAATCATACACAACTTTCCTAGATCAGATTTCTACTTTTTAACATTGAACTTACCGCTTCGTTTCATTATACTTAGCAAATATAAGTAACAATGATGGCTTGGCCATCTTCATAGTGCAACAAATCCTCATCCTATTCCACGATGAGGTAGAGGTTGCGGTTGTTAAGAGTACATTCGCGGAGGCAGGAAGAAGCCAATGATTCGAATGGGAAGGAACAACCGCCGAAGTTCGCGTAACCCGCTTCCGGGACGCATGCTGGGGTCGCTGTCGAATAGGCACGACACTGTCATACGCAGATTACCCGTCTACGTATGATGCGCTATCTTTAAGGAAGGGTATGATGGGGACGGTCAAACCGTTTGAACGTATACGCTTCAGCGGTTTTTTTATGTTCTCCGCTCCTTTCCGGTAATACTAAGATTAGAACAGGAGTGAGCAACATGAGTAAGCAACACAACGAGCAAGGGCTTCGCAGAAGCCTGAAGACACGCCACCTGACCATGATTGCGCTTGGCGGCTCCATTGGCACTGGATTGTTCCTTGCCAGCGGCGGCGCCATTGCACAGGCTGGCCCCGGAGGTGCGCTTCTCGCATATGCTGCAGTCGGCATCATGGTATATTTCTTAATGACAAGTCTTGGCGAGCTGGCGACCTACATGCCGGATTCCGGCTCATTCAGCACATATGCTTCGCGATTTGTAGATCCTGCATTCGGATTTGCGCTTGGCTGGAACTTCTGGTTCAACTGGGCAATCACGATCGCATCGGAGTTAGTCGCAGCTACGCTTATCATTAAATATTGGTTCCCGAACAGCAACTCTTTCATATGGAGCTTCCTGTTCTTAAGCATCATCTTCTTATTGAATTTCATCTCCGTTAAAGGGTACGGAGAGTCTGAGTATTGGTTCGCAATAATTAAAATCTCGACCGTCATCATCTTCCTAGTTACTGGCGTATTGATGATATTCGGCATCATCGGCGGAGAACGTATCGGATTCGAGAACTTCCATATCGGAGATGCGCCATTCCATGGCGGATTCTTTGCGATTCTTGGTGTATTTATGGTTGCTGGGTACTCGTTCCAAGGTACGGAGCTTGTCGGTGTTGCCGCCGGCGAAAGCGAAAATCCAAGCGAGAGTGTACCGCGAGCGATTCGCCAAGTATTCTGGCGCATTTTGCTTTTCTATGTTCTGGCGATATTCGTTATCGCAATGATCATTCCATATACACATCCAAGCTTGCTATCGAGCGAGGTCAATAATATCAATGCGAGCCCATTCACGCTCGTATTCGAGAAGGCCGGCTTCGCATTCGCCGCTTCAGTTATGAATGCAGTCATCTTGTCATCCGTGCTGTCCGCGGGCAACTCTGGCATGTACGCCTCAACACGCGTGCTCTGGGTGCTTGCGAAGGAAGGCAAGGCGCCGAAGTTCCTTGGCAAGCTGAACAAGCGCGGCGTACCGGTCAATGCGCTTATTATGACCAGCATCATCGGCATGATGGCATTCCTAGCCAGCTTTTTCGGAGATGGGATTGTCTATACGTGGCTGCTGAGTGCATCCGGCATGTGTGGATTCATTGCTTGGCTAGGCATTGCAGTCAGTCATTACCGATTCCGACGAGCATTCAACAAGCAAGGTCATGACCTGAAGGAGCTGCCTTATCGTGCCCGCTTCTTCCCGTTCGGTCCGATTTTCGCCTTCGCGCTCTGTATGTTCGTTGTACTTGGTCAGAATTATCAAGCCTTCCTCGGAGAAGCGATCGACTGGCAAGGGTTGATGATGACCTACATCGGTCTGCCGCTCTTCCTAATCATATGGTTTGGCTACAAGTTCAAGCATCGGACGAAGGTCATTCCACTCGAAGAATGCAAGTTCGACCATAAATAATCAATCTCCATATCATCTATGAAATAAGACCCTGCTTCACGCATTTAGTTGCGTAAAGCAGGGCCTTTGTTAGATAGTCCCACCGCTTCTTCTCGTAGTTAAAACTCCTGTTATTCATTCCTATGATTTCATTCTTGTTGTGAATTTAATTCCTAATGTGGTTTCCCACACAGCTCTCATACTGATGTTATTGTCCCCTTATTTCTGAAGCTGAATATCGACCAATAGGTCATCACTGTTATTCAACGTAGATACTCTGTATTCGAACGGAGTGGACAATCCGAGCTTGTCCAACATATCATGCAGGTCTGCCCGCAGGTCCAGTTCGTTGCCTATATAGCGAATCTGGAACAGCTCCCGGTTCGCCTTCTGTGCAGACCGATAGCGTTCTACTAGTCCGTTCACATCCTTGACCTGCCGTTCTGGAAGCAGCACATCCGGACTCCAGCCGCGCTCCAACTCTGTAACGAATGAGCGCAGGCTCTTGTCCGTCCCTTGGCGCATCTGATTCAAGACATGCTCATAAGGGTCGTTAGCCTTCGGAAGCTCCGTACTTTCCTCCCAATCATGATCGGTTCTCATCTCCGCATCGGTGCGCATATAGTACGTGTAGCGTACCTGCTTGCCTCGATCCGGAAGCGGGTCGTCCCATGTCGCATCAACATGATACCATTTCCCATCAAGTTCAATCAGGTTCCAAGCATGGAGCAATCCGCCCGCCTTACCCTCGACAATCTTGGATGGAATGTTCGCCTCTTCCAGCATAGCCTGCATGAGCAGCGCATATCCTTGGCATACGGTTGTACCTTCCGTTAGCGCCTCATAGGCAGTAAATTTCGTCATACCCTCGTCATAGGTCACGTGACTGACAATATAATCATGAATTGCTTTTACTTTGAGATGCGGGGATTGTCCTAGACTCGTTATGTTTCTTACGATTTCCTTGGCTTGCTCCCTTACATATTGTGACTGTTCGTACGTCTCACGGTAGTCCACATACACATTGACGACTGCAGAATCCGTACTGCCTTTCCATTGATAGGAGTACTTGCTGATGTTATACCGAATGAACGGATCCGAGTATAATGCTGCCGACAAGGACTTGCCTGCCATCTCTGTTAAGGATTTCGTGTCACCTTCGTATCGAAATGAAATGGCCGCTTCTCTGCGAGTGAACTGCTCGCTCAGCCATTGTTTCATCTCCGATTGACTATGCAGCGTTATCATAGATGAGCGCGCCTCAACCGTAGGCCATAAAGCGAAGCCAACCATGATTCCCAACAGAACACTTCCCAGCATCAGCATTCGGAATATAGAGACTCTAGGGAATCGAATCCATCTCCTCGCTCGCCTCTGCCTCGCTCGCTGTAGGCGCGATGGAGTCTGTGAATCGATGTACATGCCTTCACCACCTTCGCATCAGCGGAGAACATCCGCCTATGTGTGCTAGGTAGCGTAACATAGCGCTATCGCAAAAGCTGTCTAGTTATAGCGTGCCAATCGAAAGTGTGAATTCGCTGCCTTTCTGTCGCGCTCGACATGCTGCGGCAGCAAGAGCCGGGAATTGCATCGTATTCCGAAGGATTGTAGCGATTCGAACATGAGGAATATGACGAGGGGTAGCGAACCGATGCAGCATTTGCCTATAAAAAATATTAAAAAAAGTTATTCTCAGTGTACGAAAACATACAAGCCCACCTCTCCCCCAGAAGGTCAAGCCTTAGAGAGAAGAGATGGGCTTGCTTATCCCTATATATCCAATTGACGCTTGAAGAATGGGATCACTTCCGCCCAGAAACGCGAATCAGTCTCCGAACAGCTATGCCCATTCGTATCAACAAAGAGATGCGATTGCTCATACGGTAAGCGTTCAACAAGCTGCTCAAGCTCACTAGGGGGAATAAATCCATCTAGTCGAGAATGAACCATATAGACGGGGATCCTGCCTGCCGTCCGCACATGATGGTCGGCTAAGATTTGACCTACATCCAAGCCGTCGTATACTGCAACCGGAATACGGGAGCGATAAAGCCATATACGAGGTATAACCACTGCCAGCGGAAATGCCGGCAGCTTGCGCCGTCTGAGCTCAGCTTCTACCATGGACAGCGGGCGGGACGGCATGGAATCCGTTACAATTGCCCTTACGTTCAGCCCTTCCTCAAGGGCCAAAACCGCACCGAAGCCTCCCAAGGAATGGCCGAGGACTGCAATCCGATCCGGATCTACATCCGGCCTTTGACGTACGTAGCGGACTGCGGCCAGCATATCATCACGAAATAACAGCGCCGATGGTGCCTTTACGGCCCCGCTCTCGCCGTGACTTGTCACGTCGTAGACCAATACATTGAAACCTGCATCTACCAGCGGGATCGCGTACCTCATCACCCTCGCTCGGTTCGATCCCCATCCGTGCGAGATTACGATAACCGGCGCTCGCTTCGCAGGGGAGTTCCCTTTGCCCCATATGAACCACCCTTGCAGGGATGCAGTCCCTTCGAACACCACTCGATCGAAGGGACGTTCCGGTTCCTTATGTATCGGAATCGGACGCGGGGACTGACTCTTCACCGCAAGCATCCAAGTACCGCTTGCGGCACTGCCAGCAAGCACGAGTGTGCCTATTCCATATGTCCACAGCATAGCCATAGGATTCGCCTCTCTTTACACCACTACCGTAGAATTGATTCGAATTAAGATCTATGTATATCATTCACGCAATCACATGATTTCACACCCGTTCCACGCTCTATGGATTTCTGGTCATCGCCGAACGGGATCAAGCATGCGAACCGCCTCAACGAACTGAATTGCATTTGCAGTGAGGGCTTCATCATTGCCCGAATTCATATATTCCTTGGGAAGAAGCTTGGAACCAAGTCCGAATGCGGACGCTCCTGCAGTTCCGTATGCGGATATCGTATGTAAGTCGACTCCTCCTGTTGCAATGATCGGAATGTGATCAAGAGGACCTCGGATCTCTCGGATGTATTCAGGCCCCAATGTACCAAGCGGGAATAGCTTGACGGCCTTCGCCCCTGCCTTCCACGCTCGTACAATCTCAGTAGGTGTTAGTACTCCAGGCCATACATCGATTCCACGCTCAGCTGCATATGCGATTACTTCTTCATCCAAATTCGGAGAGATGAGGAACTGCGCTCCGCATTCCAATGCTTCACGAGCCGAGGGCAAATCAATCACTGTGCCTGCACCGATATAGGCCCGCCCCGCAAATCGCTCACGCCAATGGGAGATAATCGCTGTAGCTTGCTCTGTATTCATCGTCACTTCCATGAATTGAATGCCGCCTGCCACCAACGCCTCCGCCGCTCTATTAGCAAGTTCTCCTGTATAGCCGCGGAATATTGCGACAATGCGCTCTTGAAGCATTCGCTCGGTGATATCAGCACCGTAGGGGAAATTCAGAACATCTCGATCCGACATCGTTACCCGTTCCTCCCGATTATCTTGTCTCTCTTCCTCTTATACAGACACGTGTCCGAGCTTCTCTGCACGGCTTTTCGCAAAGGCTGCACTCCCAATAACGCCTCCGTCATCAATCAGCTCTCCTTGGCGTATCGTCAAACGCTCCAAATAACCGTGATACACATAACGCTTCAATGTGTCTCGTACAGGCTTCATAATACGTTCACCTGCAAGTGCACCGCCGCCGCCGATTACAATCATATCCGGGCTGAGCAGCGAGATGGAATACGCCAAACCCTTACCAAGCACCTGCCCTGTATGCGTCATAATCTCGATTGCGAGCTCATCGCCTTTATCGTAAGCCTGTGAGACGTGAGCTGCGGTCAGTTCACCGCGCTCAAATGGTGTGCGCAGCAAGCTCTCGCGACCCTGCTCAAGCGCTTCCTTCGCTTGTCGCGCAATGCCAGTGGCGGATACGACAGTCTCTAGACAGCCCGTCAAGCCGCAACCGCATGGCGTCGTCTCGCCATCAATCGCTACATGCCCCAATTCGCCTGCCATGAAGCCACTACCATAGTGAAGCTCTCTATTGACAACCGTCGCAGCCGCAAGCCCCGTACCAATCGTGACCCCGTGTACAACTCCTGCACCGCGTCCTGCACCGCTCATCGCCTCACCAAATACATACATACGCACATCATTATCAATAAAAACTGGTACGCCTACCTTAGCGCCAAGTCGACCAGATACATCTACGTTGTCCCACTTCAAGTTGGATGCAAACACACATACGCCGCGCACTGGATCAATGAAACCCGGAATCCCAGCTCCAACCGCTATAAGAAGACTGCGATCCACCCCTGCCGTGACGAACAGTTCATCAACCATATCAGACATTTTATTCAATACATGCTCTACACCAAGATCAACCTCTGTCGGCCGCTTTACCTTGGCTATCAGCTCATATTGCTCATTGACCAACCCACATACAATGTTCGTTCCGCCCAGATCAATCCCAACCATATACTGCACCATTGATTGCTCTCCTCGCCTTCCCATTCTTTCTATTTGTTTTTTGTAACTGCTTACATCACTAAATATACTCATATGCCGTATTTCGATTATAGCATGATGCCTTCCATCATTTGTGTGAAGATACCCTTTCATTTGATCATGGTACACACGTATATGTTCACATCGTACAATCCGTGATTCGAACCTGTCAATGCTCGCTTGCATCTCCTTCCATCGTCATAATTTCGCCTTAAAATCGCCTTAATATTGGAAGCGAAATGACAGACGAGCGGCTGTGAAATCGATATAATAGAAACTGTGATCCTTATCACAATGCTTGGTAGGAAGACCACTGATTCAGGTTAGACGATCGATAACTGTCTTGCTTGATGGCAACGCTTATAAAGAGGTGTATATCCATGACGTATGTAGATATCAGTTCAATCTCGCCACAATTGTTCGTAACGATCCTATTTTTCCTGCTCATCGTCTGTCCGCTGCTTAGTCTTGGCGTTGTGCGCTTATTCCAGCAGCGAATCAAGGTAGGGATAACGTATATTGCATCGGCGCTTGTCTCTTACGTTGTCTTTCTCATTGTGGCAGACTTCGTACACCGAACATGGAGCTAGAGATAGAGCTCATTCCATGTGTTTACCTGTTCGGATTCGGCGCTCTTACACCATACAAAAAGACCGTTCCAAAGCAGTCTAGCTGCTTCGGAACGGTCTTTTCTTCTTTTACTATTCGGATGATTCTCCTATACGATAGCCCGCTTCTTGCTGACACGGTATGTCCGGCTCACTTCGTATAACTTACGAATTCGCGCCTTCGCCTTCTTTCTTCTCTGTGCCAGTTACTTGCATTCCAGCCTGCTTGTAGAATTCAGACTTCTTCGTATTGAACGATTTCGTATAGTCATTGAACTGGATCTTCAACTGCTCAACCTGGCGATAAGCCTCGTTGCGATCAGATACAGCCTTCGTAATTGTCTTCAGCTTCGTATCCTTCTGCTTCAGCTCGTTATACAAGGCTTGCTCTTGCTGAATCCATTTTCCATACTTCTCGTACATGGAAGTGAAGGTTTCGTAGCGCTTCACATAAGCGTTATATGCCTCTGTTGCTTGCTTCTTCAAGCCTTCTTCCTTCAAATTGCTGATTGCGCCGTCGAGCTCGCCCATCTTCTTGCGAGCGTCGTCCAGCATGCTCTTCAGTTGATCCATCGCCTGTGTCCGCTCTTCAAGCGACTTGCTCGAATTGTCGATCAGCGTCTGTACATTGCGATTGTCCTGCTTGCCCTGAGACAAGATGCTGTTGTATTGCTTGCTGTCCTTCGCTTCCAGCGTGCTCAGCGTCTTCACCGCTTCAGCAACGTCCGCTTCCGCTGCGGATGCCTTCTCGAAGCCTTCAAATATTTGTGTCGTCGGTGCAGCGCCGCATCCAGTCAAGCCAATAAGCAGAACGGATGCCAACGCGACAGCGGCGGTTAGCTTTTTCCAACTAGCCAATGTGTTAACCTCCTATCCCTATGCTACAATCGTTTGTCGTGATGGAAATTGCATACGAAATGCGCATTCGGGTCGTACACTTCGAACTCGTAGCCCTTGCTTTGAATGTAATCAATAATGGCTGGCAATGCATCTAAGGTCTGCTGACGATCATGAAGCAAAATAACTTCAACATCTTCCGTCAGACCTGCCTTTACTTGCTCTAGTACTCGATTTGGTTGACCGATATATTTCCAATCCCAAGAGTCAAGTGTCCAATCCCACATTTTAAACCCTGCATCTGCGATATCCTTACGGAATGACTCACCAATTTGCGGAGCGCTGCCATATGGGGCACGAATCATCGTAGGCTTGAAGCCTGTCAATTCTTCAACGATTCCCTGCGCTTCCTTGAATTCATTAATGAAGTTCTGGGAGCCGCCGCTCTTGTACAGCTTCGCATAATCATGTGTCATACTGTGAAGTCCTGGGTAATGTCCATCTTTCATCATGCGCTTCACGGCATCCGGGTATTGTCTCATGTTATCGCCAAGCATAAAATAAGTAGCTTTAATATTATGCTTATCCAATAAGTCCATCATATCATTGGAATATTTGCTCGGCCCGTCGTCAAATGTCAAGTAAGCGACCTTGCGTGTTAAGCCGTTATACTCCTTCGGTGATTCCTTCTCTTGTGATACTTGTGCTGCTGTTCCAAATGGAACGACTTCTGTCACGATCAATTCGCTGCCAGATGCTGAGTCTGATCCGAGCAAGCTCTTCGCTCCAGCGTATATTCCGACGCCGACGGCGACAAGAAGCATGAGCAATACGGTGCGTCCAATTAACTTTTTGCGTTTTTTACGGCGACGGTTGCCGGCCGACACCACACCTCGATCCATCATTATCCTTATCCACTTCCTTCTAGCGACTTGTTTCGACAACTACTATAATATAAATCTACCATTAGGGCATTACAGAAACATTACAACTCACTATATTTTATCAAAAAATAGAGACAATGTTGTTACCATTTCAAGAAAATGGTTACAAGACTATGAAAAAGTTAACAAAAAGGCCCTCTGACCACGAAGAATCGGTACAGAGGGCCTATCTATGACAATGAAGCATATGCTCATATAGGCCATACGACCCTCCTAAGCCGCTTCATTTTACAAGTATGATGTCGCTGTTTACGGTTCAACACCATTCGCTATTGTTTGACTCAATTCGAAGTCCCACAGTAAGCACAAGGTCTCTTTTATCTATTTACTGCTCTTGCAGCTCTTGCTGCTCTTGCAGCTCTTGCAGCTCTTGCAGCTTTTACTTTTACTTTTACTTTTACTTCTCCTCCTGCTTCGCCATCGCTGCCTTCAGCAGATCCCCTAGACTGTTTCCGATTGACTCCTGCTTCTCGTATTTCTTAATCAAATTCCGTGTCTCATGCTTGCGCGCCTTGCCCCCGCCCTCTTCCAGCTTCTCTGTAATATTGCATGCGAGACATTGTACATACTTGCCTGCCTTGCCGATCTTGAACTCCATCTTCTTATGGCACTGTGGACAGCGGCGATTCGATAGCTGCTTCTCGTCAGAGCGCTTGTAGTCACAAGATTTGCTGGAACAGATAAGGCGTGTTCCGCGTTTCGACTTCCGTTCCATCAGACGCGAGCCGCATTCCGGGCAATGACGGTTCGTCAAATTATGCGGTTTGTACTCGGCGCTGCTCGTCTTCACTTCTTTGACCAACTGTTCGGTCATATCCCGAATCTGATTCATGAACGATGATGTGCGCGCTTCGCCGCGGGCAATGCGCTCCAACTCCCGTTCCCATCGTGCAGTAAGCTCGGGTGAACGCAGTTGTTCAGAGGTAAGGCGAATCAACTGCTCTCCCTTGCCAGTCGGTTGAAGTGAAGCTCCTTGGCGCTCAATCGTATCCGAAGATACCAGCTTCTCAATAATATCCGCACGAGTTGCTGGCGTACCCAGGCCGTGTTTCTCCATCTGTGTCAGCAAAGTCGCTTCCGTATAGCGTGCCGGCGGCTTGGTGCGGTCTCTGCGCGTCATGACCCGCTTTACCGCAAGCTTCTCCCCTTGCGTCAAACTCGGGAGACGCTGATCCTTATTCCACGCCGATTGATTGTCGTGCTCTTGATCCTCATTCGAGGACGCATCGTCCCAATCGCCTTCATAGGCTTGGCGCCAGCCGCTGTCCAGCATCGTGCGGCCCTTCGCATATAGTCGTTCGCCGCCAATCTCGATGGTAACTGCGACTTGCTCGTACTTCGCCGCAGGCAGGAACAGTGCCAGATAACGCCGCGCGATCAGGTCGTACAGCTTGCGCTCATCTGTAGACAATGCTGACAACCGCAGCGGCTCATCAGTTGGAATGATCGCATGGTGATCCGTTACCTTGCTGTCGTCCACAATACGCTTCGTAACAGACAGACTGCCGCGTATGAGAGACTTCGCAACCACAGCATATGGACCGATCGCCATCGCGCTCAATCGCTCCTTCAATGTACCGACCATATCTGAGGACAAGTACCTGCTGTCCGTTCGCGGATACGTGACGAGTTTATGCTGCTCATACAGACGCTGCAGTACATTCGAGGTTTGCTTGGCCGAGAATCCATAACGGCGGTTCGCATCCCGCTGCAGTTCCGTTAGGTCATAAGCGAGCGGGTGCGGCTCACTCTTAGTAGACTTCTTCAGTTCCGTCACGACCGCTTGCCGACCATTCTGCAGCTTGGCTGCTGTTGCCTGCGCCGACTGTTCGTTGAAAATGCGGCCATCTCCATTCGTACCGCGCCATACCGCTTCGAAGCCGCCGCAATCGACGTGAATGGTGTCATATTCTTCAGAGCGGAAATTCTTAATCTCCTGTTCGCGCGACATCATCATCGCAAGCGTTGGCGTCTGTACACGCCCTGCGGACAATGGAGTCTCGAACTTGCAGGTTAAGGCGCGAGTCACATTCAAGCCGATCAGCCAATCCGCTTCTGCCCGGCAGCGAGCAGACTCATACAGCCGATCGAATTGATTGCCTGGCTTCAGCTGGCGGAATCCTTCCTTAATCGCCTTATCCGTCTGCGACGAGATCCATAGGCGGCGGAACGGCTTGTTCCACTTCACCATTTCCATGACCCAGCGCGCCAAGAGTTCTCCTTCCCGGGCGGCATCTGTTGCAACGATCAGTTCCTTAATATCCTGTCGCTTACACAGCTGCTGAACAACCTTAAATTGATGAGACGACTCCCGCAGCACCTTTAGCTTCATCTTCTGCGGGATCATCGGTAAGTCTTCTAGATTCCATGTCTGATACTTCTTATCATAGTCTTCTGGCTCCGCCAATCCAACCAAATGGCCTAATGCCCATGTGACAACATAGTCAGGCCCTTCGAAATATTGTTTATGAGACGTGCGGCATCCAAGCACCCGGGCAATCTCACGACCGACCGACGGCTTCTCTGCAAGTACGAGTGATTTCATACATCCATTCCTTCCCTTCATTCTGCTGCCCCTATTATAGCATGACCTTCAACCGACTTCTGGCTTCTGATATGATAAGGGTGTTGTGTTTAGCAATTTGCATGGCTTATATAGGGAAAGGAGAAACTAAAGTTATGTCGTTCAACGCCTTTCAGCTGAAGCTGCTTGCAGCCATGCTCATGACATTGGATCATATACAGGCATACTTTCCGGACTCCGTACCTCTCGCTTTTCATTGGCTCGGCCGCATATCAGCACCCATCTTTTTCTTCCTGCTTATCGAAGGCTATACATACACCCGCAATCGGAAGCGTTATATGCTCCGTCTTGCTGCTGGAGCTGCCTGCATGGCTATCGGAAGCACATTACTCCTCCAGTTGCTGCCCGGCGGTACGATCCCGAACAATATTTTTCTATCGATGCTCGGGGCGCTAGTCCTACTGGCATCCTATGAATGGACGCTGCGTTCCGAATCCGGTGCTGCAGGATGGATGCTCTGTTGTGCGGTAGCCGTTGCTATGGTTGTTGGCGTCGAATTCAGCTGGCTAGCCGTATCCATGACCCTCGTGTTCTATTTGTTCCGTGGACGCAAGCGAGCGATGGCAATTGCATATATCACCTCGTCTCTCGTGTTCACAGTCGGGCTCGATTTGTTCGATATGTTCATTTACGGTGAGACAGCGATGTGGGTCGAAGAATATAGCTTGTGGACCTATTCGCAGTGGATGATGGTATTCGCCATTATTCCCATTGGGTTATACAATCAGCGCCGCGGGTACCAGTCCATGTGGGCCAAATATGGATTCTACTTGTATTACCCGCTCCATATCTGGATCCTGTATGCAGGCAGTATTATGTTTGAATGAAGGAAATCTATGAGCCAACGCTGACTAGCTCCCATTCTACAGCGAATTAAGCTGGCACCTACGAACAACAACATCAGAATAGAATTGGAGGATTCAATGTGCGTTTGGATGGTTTCAAATTAAAACTGCTCGGCATAACGCTTATGCTACTTGACCATATGAAGCAGTTTCTGCCGGATATGCCTATATGGTTCGGATGGCTTGGCCGCATTGTCGCTCCGATCTTCTTCTACTTCATTGTAGAAGGCTTCTTCCACACACGGAACCGAGGCAAATACATGCTCCGCTTATTTACATGGGCGGTCATTACCAAACTTGGCAGCACACTGCTTACGCTCGCCCTGCCAAGTGAGTCTATCAGCATCATGAACAATATCTTCTTATCCCTACTGCTGGCGCTTCTTCTTCTAACTGCTATCGAATGGACGAAACAGTCTCGCAACTATGCGCTAGGAACCCTGTACATCATTCTTACTATTTTTGGCGGATCAATTACAGAAGCATCCATACTTGGTGTGGCCATAACACTGATCTTCTACCTGTTCCGCGAGCGCAAGGGACTGATGGCATTCGCATACGTAGTCGTAATGCTGCTTATCTCCCTAGGGCTCGGATCACTCGGTGTCCCAACTGAAGAAGTATTCTCCTATGACAATTTATTTGTTCTGAACTACCAGTGGATGATGATATTCGCAATTATCCCGATACTGCTCTACAACGGAGCACGTGGTTATCATGCCAAGTGGTCCAAGTATATGTTCTATGTCTTCTATCCGGTGCATATTTGGATTCTGTATACAATCGGAGTGCTCATTCGAGGATAAAAGGGATTGGGCTATCTCCTCCATAGCTATTGAACCAGCATGGAGCGGGGCAGCCCTGTTTCTGTTGAACGCTATTGGATGGGATAGAGTGGACAAAGTAACGCTATGATTATTACCTAGATACGACAGTAACCTGCCATTTGGATTGCCTTTGAAAGCGCAGCTGTCTTGTGTACAATTGTTGCGGATGTGCGATCAGAGGCACCTCCACCCTAATTATATTGTACACAATTTAATTTTGCAAAATACAATTGCATCTATTCGTGTTCCATGCTATAACTATTACAACAACTATGCCACATCCCTTCCCTCACAGCTGTCACATGTTTGGCGTGACCGATTTGAAGGAATGAAGCGTGTATGTACGTGTAAACTGCCATTCATCATTTCATCTCAATGATGACAACAAAGGAGAGAACGAATAATGACTACGGTATATGATTATTCCGTTAAGAAGCCTAATGGAGAAGTAACATCGTTGGATAGCTATGAAGGTCATGTAATCCTTATCGTCAATACTGCCAGCAAATGCGGCTTCACCCCTCAATTTACTGAGCTTCAGCAATTGTATGATCAGTATAAGGACAAAGGGTTGGTCGTTCTCGGGTTCCCTTGTGACCAGTTCGGCAATCAAGAGTTTGGAGACATGAAGGAGACGATGGAGTTCTGCCAATTGAATTATGGCGTCAACTTCCCTATGTTTGCGAAGGTTGATGTGAAGGGCGACAATGCAGAACCGCTGTTCCAACACTTGGTAACAGAGAAGAAGGGGCTGCTGGGAAGCACTGACATTAAGTGGAACTTCACGAAGTTTCTCATCGACCGCAAGGGCATTGTCATGAAGCGATATGCACCTCAGACGTCCCCTTCTAAGCTGAAGGAAGATATAGAAGCCTTGCTGTAAGGCACAACAGGAGATGAAACCATCATGACTTCTAAGCCGGACAACACCATGCAGCCAAGCGACATGCTCAAGCTGGACCAACAGCTCTGCTTCGCCATCTACGCAGCATCCAAGGAAGTAACGAAGCTCTATCGGTCTATGCTGGAGAAGCTGGAGCTAACTTATCCACAATACATTACACTGCTTGCATTATGGGAGCAAGACAATGTCACCGTGAAGGAGCTTGGCCAGCAGCTGTTCCTCGACTCAGGAACATTGACACCTATGCTCAAGCGGATGGAGCAGCAGCAGTTGATTGAGCGGAAGCGGGGAGCACAGGACGAGCGGCATGTATTCATTACCTTAACGAATAAGGGACGTGACTTGAAGTCAGCTGCCAGCTGCATTCCGGCGGAGCTCGTCAGCAAGGCGGCTGGCGCAGATATTCCAGTTGACAGCTTGATGCGCAATCTTCAGGAGCTTACCGCTTATCTGCAAACTATCAACCATGTGGGCGAATAGTGCGTTGACTTTTGGGAAAGATGCTATATAATGATATCAACAAATTAGATACGGTTATTCGCCAATGAAGAGCATCCAACTCGGAGGCGTTCTCGTCAAGGCGTCGGCTTGCCCGGCGTGCCCTAAGTGAACCGGCACCGCCCGTTACCGCGGAACCAAGAGGATCTTCAGCATGCTTCCGGTGTGCTGTCTGCTTACTTGCAGCGCTGAAGATCAAGTTGGGTGGCACCGCGAGCTAGCGCTCCTCGTCCCAATCGGATGAGGAGCGCTATTTGTATTTCTATTCGTACAACATCACTCGCGGTAAAGGAGACGGTTCACATGCTAGATATGAAATGGGTTCGCAATCATCCAGAAAAGGTGCAGCTGGCAGCTCGACAAAAAGGAATTGACTTCAATGTTCAGGAACTGCTTGCATGCGATCAGCTTCGCCGAGAGCTGCTGCAGAACACGGATGCCTTGCGACAGGATCGCAATACCCTGACCTCCCGGATCGCAGCAGCAATGCGTCTAGGGGAACAGCAGAACGAAGTTGACACATGGAAGGCGCAAGTACGCCAATGCAACGACAAGCTCGCACAATTCGAAGCGAAGCTAACCGAGGCCGAGCAACAGTTCAGCCGCCTACAGCTGCTGGTGCCGAACATCACATCTGCAGATACTCCGGTCGGCGCTTCGGATGAGGATAATATAGAAGTGCGGCAGGTCGGGGAAATCCCCAGCTTCGAATACCCACTGCTTGATCATGTCGAGCTTGGCGAGCAGCTGGGCCTCTTCGATCTTCGCCGCGGGGTTAAGGTGGCAGGCTCTCGCGGCTACTATCTGAAAAATGCTGGACTGCTCCTTCATCGTGCTGTACAGCAGCTTGCACTCGACCTGCTCATGGATCATGGGTTCACTGTGATGGATGTTCCACTTATGGTTCGTCAGGACGCGCTCGTCGGTACCGGATTCTTCCCGCTTGGCGAGGATCAATGCTATGCCCTGCCGGAGGATGGCCTGTGGCTTGTCGGCACATCGGAAGTAAGCCTCGTCTCCTATTGCAGCAACGAAATTGTAGACGTCACCGAGCCGATTCGCATGGCTGGCGTATCTGCCTGCTTTCGGCGCGAGGTAGGCTCCGCGGGCCGAGATGTTCGCGGCCTATACCGCGTCCATCAATTTGCAAAGGTTGAGCAAGTCATCATTGCACCGAATGATGCCGAAATGTCGAATCAGCTGTTGGAGGAAATGGTAGGCTACTCGGAAGCCATCCTGCAAGCGTTGGAGCTTCCTTACCGTGTAATGGCGGTATGTACTGGGGATATGTCGCAGAAGACGCATAAGCAATATGATATCGAGACATGGATGCCGTCGCGTCATCAATTTGGAGAGACACATTCTGCATCGAACTTGCTTGATTTCCAAGCTCGCCGCTGCAACATTCGCTATCGCGACGAAGCGGGAGAACTCCAATATTGTCATACGCTGAACAATACAGCAGTAGCCAGCCCACGCATTCTTATCCCACTGCTGGAGAATCATCAGCAGGCTGATGGATCCATTCGCATTCCAAAAGCCCTTCAGCCGTATATGCGTGGTATGGAAGTAATCAAGCCGCAATAAATTACAAGAAGGCCGCTGGAGATCATGCCTCCAGCGGCCTTGCTTCCTTAGCTTTATGGAAAATGCAGCCCTCTTCCCTTCCCCTTGCGGCGGCTGAACAAGCCTGCGATGAGGAACAACAGCACGACGAGCACAACCCCAATCGAGTCTACCGCGACGTCAATCGCATGTCCGGTTCGATTCGGGACGAAGCTCTGATGCCACTCATCGGATGCTGCATATACTATAGAAATGACGGCGCCAATAATAATGGCCATCCAACGTTCCCCTCTCATAGCGAGCAATGTTCGAATGACAAGAAAAGCTAATATCGCGTATTCCGTTACATGTGCTCCCTTGCGAATGAAAAACTCCACAAAATCATAAGGCTGCTTCCAAGTCACCAAGCCTCCATCATACGTAAACTCAATATGCGGCAGCCACTGCTCCAGTATCGGCAGCGGCAGCCAAGCCGCGAGTGTCGGCCGTAGATCTTGATCCGCATACGTCTGGGAAGACTTATAGAAAATAAAAGCCATCCATGCTACTGTGGCAAGCAGCCACCATACCATTTTCTTATTCCGTACCTTCATGTGTACTCCTTCCTTACATGCGCTCCTCCAGGAGAGGTCGCACATCCGTCCGCTTCTCTCCTCGAATAGACATTACTGCGTCAGCATTTGATCGCAGCTTCATCTTCACCTCGAACTTGCCAAGCTCCGTCGAACGGCCTTGCGCGTCTATTTTACCATACGTAACGAAATCCTCTACGGGGAAGGAATGACGGAAGTATACCATCGCTGAGCCGAAGTCTGGCTTGCTTCCGATTTCTTCAATAACCTTATCCGCAGTCGTACCTGTTCTCCCCTGCCATATAACCTCAGCCAATCCGTCCTCTGAAATCGCAATGATGCTTGTAACATCCTTAATATGATAGCGGTAACGAAGCGCCTCCCCTTCTGGGAACACAATGGTCGCCTCGAAACCTTCTGACCGCGGCTTGATCTCCCGGTTCGGATAGACAAGCGGCAGACGCAGCGCTTCCTGTCGGGCTGTTTCCAGGTCTCCCGCCCGTATCAACTCGTCACGCTTCACCCGCTCCGGTGTGCGAATGATGGCGGCCCTCTTCTTCACATCCCATTTGACCTTGCCACCGAGCGCTTCACTAATGAATCGCAGCGGCACATAAGTATGGCCCTCTATTATTCGAACAGGGGCATCAAGCGCCACCTTTTTCCCATTTACCCAAGCGATAGGCTGTTCCGCAACCAGCTTAATCGTACGTGATTTATCGGCAGAGTATACCCATACCGTTTTGGCAGCTGAATCCCATTTGTAGGTGATATCCTGCATGCCTTTATTGCCATCCTGAATGAAATAGCTATAATCATCAAATGCAAACAGCGGAACGACGATATGCTGCTGATCCCATCGCCACTCCGTTATATCGTATCCATTGAAGTACACCTTCGTCTGCTGCTTAGCGGATGGTGCTGCTTGTTCGGCCTGTGCCTGCATTGAGGAACCGAACCATACCAACATGCTTATCATGATGAGCAGCCACTTTCTCATATTCGTTCCGCTCCTTTCACAATCTTTACTTTCCTTAGGGATTCTACTTCTTTAGACATATCCCTGCTAGAAAAAGTTTCAAATTTCGACGAAAGACGAGGATAATGAGGCTCCAATCCTTACTATGTTAGCAACATTTAATGTCTTGCAAGGAAGCATGCAAATGAACAATCACTGTTCAATTTCTTCTGATGACCTAGCAATGATAGTATGCTTATGTCCTTCGAACGAAATCTGCATAGCACATCGCCAAAAAAGCTCTGTCATTCGACAGAGCTAGTTCGAACATAATTTGTTATTCATACCACTATCGTTCATGTGCCATGCTTGCTATTTCTTCATTGCACATCGCAGCATCCATTTGCGTTCCTTGCGCTTCATATATCGAGGCAGTCCCCGGTAGATATGGATGCCCTCTTCCCATGCCTTCTTCGCATCTTCCTTCTGCCCCATCTGCTCATACAACACACCAAGCCGATAGTAAGCTTCACAAGAGGAAGCGTGAATATCTTGAAAAGACTGCAAGTAAGCTACAGCCTTCGCCTTATCCGAATTGGAATATATCGCAGCGAGCCGCAAATAGGGCTGCCAGTATTTAACTCGGGGATTCAATTCTAATGCGCGAACAATAGCCGCTTCTCCCAATTCGTTGTCCCCTGTATGTAAATAGCAGGTTCCTAGATCATCCCAATACTCTGCTGATTGCTCCATTCGCTCTTGCAATGGTTCGAGATATTCGCGC
This sequence comes from Paenibacillus sp. MER 180, assembly GCF_023713665.1. Classification (NCBI taxonomy): domain Bacteria; kingdom Bacillati; phylum Bacillota; class Bacilli; order Caryophanales; family Paenibacillaceae; genus Paenibacillus; species Paenibacillus sp. MER 180. The sequence goes on from NZ_JAMAVT010000016.1 coordinate 43,162, forward strand.
GCTTCACGATAGCGTTTGCGTTCCATCAGCAGCCTTGCTAGTTCATGCTTGGATGATACATCGTGGGGATTCGCCACCAGCTGCTGCCGGAGCTTCGAAGTCCGACTCCATCTCTTAAGCGGTTGGAAGATACTCGGGGATAATCCAATGAACTGCCGATCAACGAAGTATACAATCATTAGCAATACGATGATCGCAAGAAATGGATTGCCAAGCAGCCAAGTAAGCATTCCGAAGGCTAGTAATTTACTCAACGTTGTTTCACACCCTCTACTAAGGATGCAACTATCATACCATATTTTGGGGTACCAAAAATAGATAGATTCTCTTCCTTGCAAATGATGCTGTCACCCTCGATAATAACGGTATTACACAACACCCCCTGCTTATTATAGGGATATGGAGAGGAGCTACACATGATGACCACACGTACAGAGAAAGAAAAAATGATAGCAGGCGACATGTATATGGCCGCAGATGAAGAGCTATTTAGAGATCGTGAACAAGCGAGACGCCTAACTCGTATGTACAACCAAACGATTGAAACAGACTATAGCGATCGAACAGAATTACTCCAGAAATTATTCGGTGCCGTAGGTGAAGGCGCATACATTGAACCTACCTTCCGCTGTGATTACGGCTATAACATTTATCTTGGCAAAGGATTCTATGCGAACTTCGACTGTGTAATGCTGGATGTATGCGAGATTCACATTGGGGACAACTGCTTCCTCGCACCAGGCGTTCATATCTATACAGCGACTCACCCATTGGATCCCATGGAGCGAATCTCCGGCGTTGAATTCGGCAAGCCAGTTACAATTGGAGATCGCGTATGGATTGGCGGTCGCGCGGTCATTAATCCAGGCGTCAATATCGGTAATAATGTTGTTGTGGCATCCGGTGCAGTGGTTACGAAGGATGTACCAGACAACGTTGTCGTCGCTGGCAACCCTGCACGAATTATTAAGCATATTGAAGTCTAGCACGATGATAGAACAGGCTCCGAACCAGTAAAGTTCGAGGCCTTCATTGCTTTGTAATGGGACATATGGACGCTCCGATAAAGGATAAATCCCCCTTACCAGCAACCCATTTGCTAAAATCACAAAAAGAGCCTTTCCTGAACGGAAAGGCTCTCTGTCATCATGTATGAATTGTCTTATACCTGAAGCAGCGTCAAAATAATGGACGTTAATCCGAAGCACAGATTGACTAAGCACAACACGGCCACTACCTGCTTCTGATTCAGACCTCCTGCCAACAGCCGGTAATGAGCTTGCGTAGCATCGGCTTTGTAAACAGGCTGGCCATTCAGCATCCGACGGATGACAACGAATACGTTATCAAGAATCGGAACACCTAAGGCCAAAATCGGAATGAACAAGGACAATACAGTCGCCTGCTTGAAGGCACCATCCAAGGCAATTACGCCGAGAATAAAACCTAAGAATGTCGCACCTGCATCCCCCATGAACACCTTCGCCGGCGGCTTGTTAAATCGTAAATAGCCAATGGATGCTCCCACGAGAATAATGGCCATCATCGCAGATACATTCTGCCCTTGCGCAAGTGCTACTGCGAACAAAGTTCCACCTGATATCGCTGTTAATCCACCTGCCAGACCATCCATTCCATCCGAGAAGTTAATCACGGTTGTTACACCGAAGATCCACATCACAGTCAAGATGCACTGCAGCCATGCAGGCAAGTTTACGAACTCATGCGTGAATGGGTTCGTAAAGCCTTCGAAGGTAATTCCTGATAGATATACGATAACTGCTGCGCATATTTGCACGAGCAGCTTCGGCAGTGCTGGAAATTCCTTGCCATGCGTCTTGTACCAATCATCAACGGTGCCGATTGCAAGAATCAACAGCCCTCCGCTAATAATCGCGATGGACTCGATCGCAGAATTCCGGACAAAAATAACATAGGCTACAATAAATGCGATAAATATGGCAATGCTCGCCGTAAGAGGGATCGGCTCCCGATGAATTTTCCGTTCATTATCCGGCATGGGCTTGTCTACAAAATCAATCCGGAATGCAAGCTTGCGCAGTGGAGGTATCAAAAACATCACGATACATGAAGAGATCAGAAAAGCTAATAAATAATACATACCTTCCTCCTGTAATCATGCGTTAATCAGACATAATCAGTGATCTTACTGAAACATACTTTGCAACTATAACTCATATTATCATGAATAATAGCGGATATTGAAATTAAATTTTTTTTATCTAGGTCCTGTCACACCGAAAACTCCCGTTTATAGGCTTGGCACAACTTCCTGTGCTATCATTACGGTAAGCAGCATACACATCAACCCTAAAGTTAATATGTGAACAATATAGAAAGGTGTGAGTCTTCTGCAATATCGCAAACTGGGCAAGACAGGAATGAAGGTGTCGGTTATCGGCGTAGGTACTTGGCAATTCGGCGGGGAATGGGGACACGATTATACCCAATCAGAAGTTGATCGTATCCTACATAAAGCGAAAGATCTTGGCATTAACTTCATTGACACGGCTGAATGCTACGGAGACCACTTGTCTGAATCATTCATTGGGGATTACTTAAGCCGGGACAACCGCGAGGATTGGGTCGTGGCAACGAAGTTCGGACATCAATTCCATTCCCACTTGAATCGGACGAATCAATATGGCGCGCCAGAAGTGTTGAAGCAGCTTGATGATTCCTTGCGTGCACTCAAGACCGAGTACATCGATTTATACCAATTCCATTCGGGCGATGACGAGGCGTTCAACAATGACGCGCTCTGGACCATGCTGGACAAGCAGAAGGAAGCGGGTAAAATTCGCCATATCGGTCTATCCTTGAACAAAAGCAACAGTATGCATCAGACTACCAATGCAGCCGATATAGGCGCAAGCGTCATTCAAGTCGTCTATAACCGACTGGATCGAGGCCCCGAGCAGGATGTGTTCCCTTCCTGCACTCATCAGAACCTGGGCGTTCTTGCACGTGTTCCACTCGCTAGCGGCTTGTTAAGCGGCAAATACAAGCCAGGCACATCCTTCGCCGACAATGATGTACGGCATCGCCATGAGCAGCAGTTCATTGATGACCGTCTGCAGCAAGCCGAGTACATTCAACAGACCGAGGTGCCTGAAGGAGTAAGCTTGGCAGAGTGGGCGCTCGCTTGGTGCTTGCGTCATGACGCGGTTACAAGCGTCATTCCAGGCTGCAAGAACGAAGCCCAAGTCGAGGCCAATGCGAGAGCTGCACGACTCGTAACGGCGGATCATCCGCAGCTCTGGCAGAACTAATTTCGCCAATACCCTGTACCATCCGCATCCGCGAATAGTGCGGCGTGCGGCATCAGCAGACGAGAGGCATGCATGCCTCTCGTTTTTTGCGCATTAAGATGTGCCTCTCTTCGCTTTCTACAGCTTGCCGATGTTTAGGAAGTTCAACAAAATGTGTGATAATTTTAATATTTTTTCGTAAATTACTTACTTTATTATAGTTAATATGATATGATTCTTTTACTACCAATTTAACGGACGATAAATGAACCAGGAGATGATACATATGCACGATGTAGAAACGATCGTTAAACAAAGACGTTCCGCGAACAAGTTCTTGAAGGATGTCGAAATCTCGGAAAAGGAACTTACCGAAATGTTCTCGCTCACGAAGTTCGCTCCATCCGCCTTCAATCTGCAACATACACATTATGTGGCAGTTACGGATAAAGACAAAATGAATATGCTGTACGAGGCTGCATTCAAACAATATAAAGTGTTGACCGCATCGGCTGTCATAGTTGTACTCGGTGATATGGATGCCTATAAACATGTTGCCGCCATGAATGAGGGGCTGCTCAATCTTGGTGTCATCAGCCAACAGGAATACGATCAAATCATAAGCAGTACGACGGATTTTTATCTCAATCGCGGGGAGTCCTTCCGTCACGAAGATGCCGTACGCAATGCCAGCCTCTCTGCCATGCAGCTCATGCTTATTGCCAAGGATAAGGGCTGGGACACTTGCCCGATGATTGGCTATGATCCGGATAAGGTTCGCAGTGCGCTCAACGTCCCTGATCATCTCGTCCCCGTTATGATGATCACCATTGGCAAGGAGGATACCTCCAGCCAGCGCCCACGCGGATATCGCAAGCCTGTTCACGAATTCGTTACATTCCAATCTTTCTAAGCTTCCAAATCCATAATGAAGAAAGCTTCCCGAAACAAGCCATCTCGGGAAGCTTTTTTAGCTTTGCGATTGTTGTGGACGACCAACACGATAACAATCCCATGCAGGAGAGCCTATTGGCTCTCCTGCATGGGATGATGAATGGACTTACTTTTTCAATTTGCGATTATTGAACCAGAGTGGAATGCGGAACACGAGATTGATGAATAAGACGACGAAGACGAGCACCGCTGCTGCCTTATCGGCAATCTGACTAGCATCCTCTACAATTGCCTCGGATTGCACATACCAGAGATGAACGGCAAGTGTTTCGCCCGGGGAGAACAGATTGAAGTCCCACATCTCTCCGGAAGTACTCAAGCCCGCAGTAAGAATAATAACCGCTGATTCACCAAATGCACGACCAGCTACCAAGCATATGCCCGTAATAATCGCTTGAAGTGCTACAGGAAGAACTACTGTCCGAATCGTCTGGAACTTCGTTGTGCCAAGTGCATAGGCTGCATTGCGCAGATCGACCGGCACATCGCGGATCGCTTCTTCCGTAACGCGGCACAGCATAGGCAGGTTAAGGAATGCCAAGCTTACTGCCCCGCCTAGTATTGTAAGTCCAATTTGGAAGTACTCTGCAAAGATTGCGAGTCCAAGCAAGCCGAACACAATCGAAGGAACGGATGATAAGGATTCCACGCACATGCGAAGCCCTTCTGTAAAGCGATTTGCAGGCGCATATTCCGCCATATAGATACCTGCCCCAACTCCAATTGGAACGGAGATTAGCAAGGACAAGATCAAGATGTAGAACGAGTTGAACAATACAGTGCCGATACCGCCACCCGCATCCATCTCTTCCGGAACCTTCATTAAGAATTCCAAGGTGATGCCTGGCAGCCCCTTGCTCAATATGGTGTACAGCAGCCAGAAGATCAGCATCAGCACCGCTATTCCTAACGCATAGAACAGCCCTGTAGCCACCTGATTGTACAGCTTGGCGCGATTGTTTTGGCCGCTTGCTGTGAACGAACTCATGCGCGAGCGCCCCCTCTCTTGCTAATGAAGCGAATAACGACAATCAGCAGGAAGGAGATGAGCAGAAGCAGGAATGCCATCATATGAAGCGCGTAGTTCCATGTTGAGTCGAACTCCACGTTCGAGATTTGCATGACGATGTTGCTCGTAAGAACCGCAGTTGGCGTGAACAACGAATCGGCAAGCTGTGCCGTATTCCCGATAACCATAACAACGGCCATCGTTTCTCCAATTGCACGGGTCATACCCAGAATAATTGCTGCAACAATCCCCCGCTTCGCAGCCGGGAGTACAACTCTCATAATGACCTGCAAGCGGGTGGAGCCTAGCGCATAAGCCGCTTCCCGATATTTCTTCGGTACGGCTGCAATCGCTTCGTCACTGACCCGACATATGGTCGGTAATATCATAAGGGATAGAACGAGCGCGGCTGCCAGCAAGCCGTCTCCCAAGTTCTCCCCTGTCCATTCACGAATAAGTGGTATTAATACGGTCAATCCAAGATATCCATACACAATGGAAGGAATCCCAACCAGCAAGTCGAGCACTGGTCGTACGAACCTTTTGAACCACATTGGAGAGATCTCCACAAGCAGAACGGCCATACCAACAGAAATAGGAACGGCAATCACTAGGGTTAGCCCTGTTAATAGCAGCGTGTTAATGATAAATGCACCGGCCCCGAATTTCCCATCTTCCGGCGTCCAATCAAGTGATAAGAAGAAATCTGACAGCGAGATGTCGCGGAAGGTCAAGATTCCCGTCTTGCCAATGAAGAAGATGACCAGTCCGAGCACAACACATAAAGCTAAAATGCACAGCAGGAATAAGTACTGGAACAGGCGGTTCGTAAATCGTACCCGTGCATAACGATCGAACCGGCTTTTCTTGGATGTAGTTAGGATATTGGCTCCGGCTACCGGCGCCAGCTCTTGAACAGGCGTGCTCATTCTCGTTCCCCCATAGAACAACCAGCCCCCGACTTCCTGAGGGCTGGCCGTGAATGAAATCTCTTACCGTGAATCGTTCAACTTACTTCATTGCGGAAATCGGGATGAACTTCAACTTTTTCAACGAACCTTGTTGGAACTTCGCGCTTTGAATGTACTCAATGAATGCTTTTGTAGCGCCAGTTGGTTGACCTTTTGTCATGTAGTAGCCATATGCCCATACAGGGTACTTGCCTTTGATTACGTTGTCTGTGGAAGCTTCTACGCCGTTGAATTTAACAGCTTTAACATCACTATTCACGTATACAAGATCGATGTAGCCGATTGCGTTAGGTGTTGTTGCAACAGCTGTCTTCATGTCGCCGCTGGAACCAACTTCTTTGTAGTTGTCCTTCTTCTTCGTAATGTCGCCGCCATCCAATGATTTCAATTGGTAGTTAACGCGCGTACCGGAACCGAAGGAACGAGTGATAACAACGATATCCGCGTTGTCGCCGCCAACATCTTTCCAGTTCGTAATTTTACCGGAGTAGATGCCTTTCAACTGTTCAGTCGTCAGGTTGTCTACTTTTACGTTTTTGTTCACGATTGTCGCGAATGGAATTACCGCTACTTTGTGAGCCACTTGACCTTCGAATGCTTTGAATCCTGGAACGTCCATGCTTGCATCCCAGTCGCATGCGCCGATTTCAGCGATGCCTTTCTTAACAGCTTGTGGTCCAGTGATGGAGCCTTTACCGGAAGCTGCAACTTTCACTTTTGGATGCAGCTTCTGGAACTCCTTCGCTGCTTGCAATGTCATTGGCAGCAATGCCGTTGAACCATTGATTGTTACTTTGCCTTTCAATTCGTCCTTAGCCAGAGCTGTAGACGCTCCTCCCAAAGCTGAAGATACAAGGAATAAAGATGCGAGAATTGCCAAAGATGCGATTTTTAATTTTCTCATTGTTATTGCTCTCCCTTCGGAACTGTTTATTTCGTTAACGTAACCGCTTGATTATTAGCTACCAATTTCACTTGTCCATCCTCGATAACCGCAACTTGAGAACCGTCTGCGGAAGGGAATACTTCAATAATCGCACCTTCAGTTGTATACAGCTTCGACTTGGAGCCATCTGCCTTCACCACATAGATGCTCGACTTGCCGTCTTTCTCTGTTGCAGCGATAATCAATTGGCCCTTCGCAGAAATAACAGCAACGGATACATCTACATCAGCTACGAGATCCGATACCTTCTTCTCCTTCGCATGAACAACCTTCAATACGCTGTTCTCAACCTTACCCTCTGTATCACCACTCACATAGACAGCTCTTCCGTCTGCCAGCAGGTTCGGATACAGCTTGTTGTCCGACGTAGTTGTCAACTGAACCGGCTTCGCATCCTTCGCAGTCAGATCCAGTGTGAACAACTGGGAGCCTGCTCCGGAGAAGTCGATGGATAAGGAGTCTTCTGTGCTATCCTTGTCATTTTTCGCTACGCCTGTAATGTTAACTGCGTACAGAACCGTCTTGTCATCTGCCGACAGGCGGATGTCCGACTTGTTTTCTACTTTATCAGCCAGCACGCTTGTAATCTTGCCGCTGTCTACGTTCACGTAAGCGATTTTCTCTTGCTTGTCCCCTTGTACGAAGTACACTTTTTTACCGTCTGCGGACCATGTCAGATCAGTCTTTACGGAAGTATCTTTACCAATTGCCTGTGCAGTTCCAAGGCTCAGATCCATCAAGTACAATTGACTGGACTCATCCGTAAATACGCCCCACTTCAGGTCAGGCGATACTGCTGTGTTTGCTGCGTTCTCATTAGAAGTCAATGCATCGTATATCCGGTATGTAGAATTCCATTTATACAATTGAACCGTTCCATCAGCTTCGCGAGCCGCTATCACTTCACCGTTGCTGTTCACGCGCGGGGAGCTGAAATCGCCCTCGAGAGGCTTCACACTAACAACATCCAGCTTGCTGCCGGAACCAGATACTTCTCCGCCAAGTGCTTCAACAAGTGCGTTAAGCTCCGCGTAGATCACACCTTTTTGCTCTAACGGTGCAACTGAGAAGTTCTTCGCAGCGCCATCCACTTCATAAGCGCCCGAGTTCACTCGAACCGTAATCGTCTGCGCTGGGTTGCCACCAACGAGTGTAATTCCGCTCTTGCTTTCTTGGATATCTGCGCCAAAAATATTGGCGATGTCGCGAACGGAGTACAATACCGTTCCTTTGACATTTAGTGTGCGAATATTGCTGCTTACACCATCAACCCCGATTGACAGATTGGATGCTTTTGCTGCTTCCTTCGTCACTGCTGCGATGCTTACTTGCCCTTTGTTTGCTTCCGCTGCGCTGACAGCACTAGTAGAAATGATCGTAGATAGTGCGAGCGACGTTGCGATGACCGTTAACATGTTACGATTCATGTCTTCACCCTTTTCTCATGGCAATAGGTATTGCAATAGGCTTCTGGAAGTATTTTCACATACGAATGTTAACGGGAATCGTGAGTAATATTTTGGAATTGTAAATTTTCGGGTTTACGCAAACAAAAAAAAAAGCAGCCTTGATTGCTCAAGTCCGCCTGTTCCGAATGCTCTCATTTTTCGTTCACTCTACATACATTGCCTGCATTTCGCTCTCTCTGCCAGATTTACACCTAATCCCTTCTTCATAAATCCATTGATAGAACCATATCTCGAGTTCATCATGTCGCTACTTCTTCTTGATGTACAGCATTGTATTGCCGCCGCGCATGAATTCATAAGGAACCGTACATTCCTGTACCTCACAGCCAAGATGCTTGGCCTGCTCGATCACGATGTCTACTTGAGGTGGCCGCTTCCCTGCCAAGTCAATCAACGGGAAAATTCGTACTTCCTCCTTCGCTACACGAAGCAGTTGAGCGAGCGTATTGCGGTGAAACGCTTCATCCAGCCGATCTCCGTACATGAAGAGGAAATGTGCGGAGAGAACCACGTCAAACTCTCCGTCCTCGAAAGGGAGAGACGGAAGAGTCGCATGAACATACCGATGCGGTTCTTCTCTTCGATGTACTGAGCAGTCCCGCAATGCTTGCAAACGATGGGCTCGCAAGCCATCGATATCACCGAAGAACCCCCACTCGTATTGTTCAGCAGCATACGCCATCTGCTCCATCGCATGCGCTACATCCTGTAGTCCCTTCCGCTGCAAATCATCAGCAGCATATTCATATGCGATGTCGCATGCCATAACATCAATCCCCTGACGAACTGCCGCTGCGGTGAAGGAACAAGCCCCTGATGGGCAGTCTAATATGCGCTTCCCTTGCAGATCTTCGATGTTCAAGTCGAACATGCTGATATATTCATCGTAGGTTCGCCCGATAAATACGATACGCTCCAAATCAAGCTTCATAACTCCGTCATTCTGTTCATTCCCTGGCATCTTCATCTCTCCCACCTTTTATTCATTTACATCTGCTTGGAATAGGGGCCTAACTGATTCGCCGTAAAGCGATATGGGGAGTTCGGATTCTTGAGCCACATATTCCCCTTAACGATCAAGACATATACGGCAGCAAGGAAGTAAACCGTCCCAATGATCCAATCAGATGTATGGACAATTCCTGTCGTTGTAATATAAAAAACATACCAGCACCCAACAGGGATGTGCAAGACTAACACAGAGAAGAGTCCGGGATTGTAGAGAGATCCTGCCTTACTATTTGCGAAAATACCATGCCAGATTAATTGAAAGAACCCCATGAACATGGGAGCGAGACCAAGCCATATCACTTCAGGGAACAAGACGGGCAGCAAATAAAACACATAAGCAATAATCAGGTTAATAATCATAGCCGAATGCAGGTTCAGCGGATAATTGTGAGGATGCTTGCTCTTGAATAGAACTGCATTGAACAAGCCCCCGAAGTATCCAGGCCACCGATATTCTTCGAATTGGTGAACCAGAATCGCCACGAAGCTCAACCACAGCATCACCGTGATGTCAGGAATCGCAGTTCCTCTTACCAACAAATAGATACACACCATGACAGCAACAACCATTCCAAGATCCTGCCAATACTTTCTGAGAACATCCATCTCGATTGCCTCCTATTCGCAGGGACACAGCCTCTGCATGTGTAATGGACTTCATCATCATTGCAAGGTTGCTAGGTTCAAGAACGAGTCACCTCTGGAATTGCATCATTCAAGCAAATTCAAAAAATTCATGATTGTAATCTTGAATCTCGATGGAAATAGCGTGCAAACAACAAGTCAATCTGTGCTTCGACAGACGCAACTGCCACTCCCGTACCCGATTCAAGCAGAGGCTTCATTAATACGGGGAGAAACACGGCCCCGAATAGCTGCATCATCATCATTGTTAATCCTTCATGATTGTCCTCGCGCGTAATTTCCTGGATTGTATGCTGAACTTTGTCAAAGCCGACAGCTTGCAGAAATTGTCCATACTCTTGCTGAGAGGCAAACATGGCAGAGCCAGCAGTTATCGTACGTGAGATAATCGCTGGATATTGTTGAATGACCTGTACATATTGAATCAGGAACAAGCGCAGTCGTTGCAGAGGCTCTATGCTGCGATCATCAAGAACGTTGAACGAGCTGCGGAAGCCAGATAACAATATTTTGATTGCCTCATTGATCAGAGCATCCTTCGATCCGAAGTAGTAGTTGATTAGTGCTATGTTCGTGTTGGAGCGAGACGCTACTTTGCGAATCGTAATCTGCTCAAATCCTTCCTCCTTGATCATATCCAGGGTCGCATTCAAGATCTTCTCCTTCGTCTCAAGCGACTTTTCAGGTTGCTTCATCTAATCCCTCCCGCACATGATTTAAACAATGATTTAAACAATGATTTAAACAATGTTTAAAATATCGTTTAACCATATACTACCACTCCTGTTTTATCCAATCAACCCTAATTTGATCCATCCTTCACATTCGCGTCTTCAGATGTGTGTCCCGTTGCATTTCTACGTTTTTCACATAAAATAGAGCTTATATTTATACAAAAAAACTTACATGTACTTGAAATATTGCTTACATATACTTAAAATCAGAAGTATGAGGTGGAGAATATGTACCAAGAAGAGCGCCTTCTGCGCATATTAACGCATTTAGAAGAGCAAGACACGATGACTGTCGGAGAAATCTGCGCGATGTTCGACATTTCCAGAGATACGGCAAGGCGTGACATCGTGAAGCTGACTGAAAGCGGTGCCGTAACACGTACCCATGGAGGAATTACGCTCCCCCGGCTGGAACAGAAGATTGAGGCCTATGCTGCTCGACTGCATAATGAACCAGACGGCAAGATGCGCATCGGACGCCATGCCGCTAAGCTTGTTCAAGATCACGACATGATCTTTCTGGACGTATCGACCACAGTGCAGTGCATCATACCGCATCTAAAGCCTGCTTATGCAACCGCCGTGACCCATTCGATTGATAATGCTTGTATGTTGGCTGATCAAGCCGCGGTACAGACCCATCTATTAGGAGGCATCGTGCAGCCGAAGACAAGACATTTATCTGGCTACTCGACGCTAGACAAGCTGCGTGATTTCCAATTCGATAAGGCGTTCTTAGGCGCAGCAGGCATCTCGGAAGCAGGCATTTATTATCATTATGAAGAAGACATATATATGAAGAGAGAAATTGTTAGCCGTTCAAGGCAGACAATCGTACTTGCGGATTATACGAAGCTCGGACACACCCATTACTATCGGGGGCTATCCTTGTCCGACATCGATATTCTCATTACGAACCAGCCACTGTCGCCTGAGCTAGCCAATGCGATGAAGGCCAATCATGTGCAAGTGATCATAATCTCTTAAACCATCAAGGAGGATGAATGCAATGATACGAGCCGTTTTGTTTGACTTTGACGGGACACTAGCTGATACCCTTCCATTGACACTTCATGTGTTCCAAGACATATTCAAACGATATGACAATCGAATGGTATCGAAGGAGCAAATTATTGCGATGTTCGGCCCGACGGAAGAGGGCATATTGACTGCAAATATAAAGTATAGAGGTCTATTGCCTTCCGCCATCGAAGAATATTTTGAACTGTACCGCAATTGGCATCCCAGCCTTGTTCATGCTTCACCAGCAATTATTCAGATGCTGCAGCATTTGAAGGAGCATGGCATATCGATCGGCATTATTACAGGTAAAGGGCGGCGAGCGTATGAGATTTCCAGTGAAGCGCTCGGCTTGACTAATTATGTGGATATCGCCATCACAGGCGATGAAGTAACGAGGCCGAAGCCCGATCCTGAAGGCATTCACGCTGCGCTGGACGCATTACATATTCGCGCCGACGAAGCGATATGGATCGGTGACAGCAACGCTGATATTCAAGCCGGCCTTGCCGCTAACGTGCATACGATAGGAGCTAAATGGTTCGATACTGTTCAGTCCGCCACATTCGAGACAGCTCCACATGACATCTACTCGAAGCCGGCAGAGCTTATCGAACTGATCGAACAGTTGGTAGAAAACCCAACTCTCGATTGGAGACAGCTGCATTGGGCCAAGCGGATACAAGCTCTCGCACAGATCGGCTTAACGTACACAGAAAACGCTTACGACCGCGAGCGGTATGAAGAATTGCGCGACATTAGTGTCGATATGATGGCTAACTGCGCTGAAGTAGATAAGGAACAAATCCGGCTATCCTTCGCAAGCGATACAGGTTACGCAACGCCGAAAGTAGATGTCCGGGGTGTCATCTTCCGTGATGGAGAGCTTCTGCTCGTCAAGGAAAAGGCCGATGGAGCATGGTCTCTTCCCGGCGGATGGGCGGATATCGGGTTCTCTCCATCTGAGGTTGTTGTGAAGGAAATCCAAGAGGAATCCGGCTTCCAAGCAAGAGCCATCCGACTGCTTGCCGTGCTAGATAAGCGGTTCCACCAGCACCCGCCTGAACCGTTTCATGTGTATAAATTATTCATCTTGTGTGACATTATCGGAGGGGAAGCTGCCAGCGGCACAGAAACGAGCGAGGTAGGCTTCTTCCCCGAACATGCGCTGCCGACATTGTCGGCTGAACGCAATACGGAAGCGCAGCTGCGCTTAATGTTCCAGTTGTACCATCATCCCGAACAATCCGTAATCCTGGACTAAGCAGCATATCCATTCTCTGTTCCTGTACCTGAGACGCTTCCTATGCTATTCTATAATCTCATCAACAAAGAATGGAACGGAGTGGCGAAGTTGGCTCAGTTATATTTTCGATACGGCGCAATGAATAGTGGGAAATCCATTGAAATATTGAAGGTTGCCCATAATTATGAAGAGCAGGAGAAGTCCGTTTTGATCTTCACCCCTGCTGTAGATGATCGGGACGAGAGCGGATATATATCTTCTCGCATTGGTCTGCGCCGCAAGGCAATTTCGATCCATGAAGACACTGATTTATTTGAGATCGTACAGCATCATGAAGGACCCATTTCCTGCGTGCTGATTGATGAAGTGCAATTTTTGGATCATACTCAAATTATGCAGCTTACCCGCATCGTCGATGAGCTCGATATTCCTGTTATGGGCTTCGGATTGAAGAATGACTTCCGAAATGAGTTATTTGAGGGCAGCCGTTATATGCTGCTGTATGCGGATAAAATAGAGGAAATGAAAACGATATGCTGGTTCTGTGAACGCAAAGCAACGATGAATCTGCGCGTTGACGCAAATAACCGTCCTGTCTATACGGGAGAGCAAATCGTAATCGGCGGTAACGATACGTACTATCCGGTATGCCGGAAGTGCCATAAAAATCCGCCATTGCAATCCTAGAAACTTATAACGCCCTTGAAGCCACATGCTTCAGGGGCGTTCTCGTGCTATACATAGAAACCTTCCATGTCGCTTGATTAGTCCCGTGAGCCTTGAGCTTGCTTGGAAACGTGCACCTCATACAACAAGCCGCTATCGAACAGCAATTCACGTATCTCTTCCTTCGTCATTGCCCCCTCTGCAGATGTGTACTCCCCCACAGCCATAGAAGGATACGACGCATAATGCTCATGCAGTCTCGGCATGCCTAATAGAGGAAGAACGATCAAATAAGAATCATCTGACTTCACGGTATGTCGGCTCTCACTTTCTGAGATGAGAATATCGTGAATCTTCCCTTTGCCAGTCGACGCTGGACCTGTAAAAATAAGCCGTACATCTCTCTCGCCACACATTTCTATAAATACCTCAGCCATATGCACTAGAGCGCAGGACGGCATTTTCATCGTGTAGAGCTCGCCGCCAATTCCTGATTGCAGCGCCTTCAGCAATAAGGCGACTGCCTGCTTCATCGGCGTAAAGAAACAGGTCTTCCCCCGATCCATCATACTAACAAGCTTCTTATTCTTGATCTGATCCAGCAGTACATGAGGTACACTCCCGTGTGTTCCTAGAACATTACTGCTGCGAACAGCGATAAATCTCGTGGATTCGCTTACGATGTTGGCGTTCATTATTATATTCTCACCCATCGCTTTCGTCATTCCAAAGCAGCTCGTAGGCTCCACGGCTTGATCCGTCGATGCAAATATAACCGCCTTAACCCGATTCGCAATAGCGGCCTCAATCACATATTGTGTACCAACCACATTCGTCTTCAACGCTTCTTGCGGATGCTCCTCACAAAAGGATACATGTGTGAGCGCAGCGAGATGGAAGATATAGTCGACCCCTTGGCATGCCTGATGGAGGGAGTCTTGATCGCGCACATCGCCAATCCAGAACGCCAGTCTTGCATCCTCAAATTTGCGGCTCATAATGAACTGGCTCGTCTCATTGCGCGAATAAACGATGATGCGAGCAGGACGATGCAGCAATAATTGTTCAACGAGGGCATAGCCCAATGAACCGGTTCCGCCTGTTACTAGAATCGTAGCATTAGCTAACACGCCGTTCCCTCCTATAGACATAGGTTGCTGGTGCAAAATGAAGATTATACTACTTATAAAATGCACCCATAGATAGAAGGGATTGGACAAACGATAGGTAGGCATCGAAAATAGGCCGCCTTATCCCTACCCGAGGGCAAAGCAGCCTTCCCTTCCTTATCGTCATGCATATGTACAATCCATCTTCTCAAAGTTAATCGGTGTCTTGTCTGTCGGTTCTCTATTGCGTCATATACGCATCTATAAGTGCAATTCCTTCCTCTATATTGAAACACAACTTCAACTTCACGCCCTCTCCAATGTCCCGGTCACGATTTATTTCCTCCATCAAGTTGTTCAGAACCCCTCGCACCGATTGAACACTGTTCTTATCCCACTCCTTCACTTGACGCACAATAGTCGACATGTGATCGATCCATTTCATATAACGGTTCGCCGCCTCTACCTCTATCCCTTGAAGTGGGAGATAAATCGAGCGGATCTTGCGTGATATCTGTTCAAACAGCAGAGCTACTGGTTGAGCTGAACGATAGTCTGGAAGGATGGCTGGACTTCGATATAAGCCCATCCACCACAGAGCCCTCAGCACCAATATAAACATCCGTGAACATATTCTGGGTGATACTGAACCCTACAATCTCTGCGATTCGCCAGCTCCCTGTATGTTGTTACTGGACTTCACCTGTTATAATTATGCCAAGGCGGCAATCATATGTTCATGGATGAGCGTCGCATATACACGACCACTATTAACACATGTTCAATTTTCAATACAAAAGGAGTGCGGCTTGATGAACTGGATGGAAGAAGTATTGAAGCGCAAGGACGATCTGCTGCAGGATCTGAAGGGATTGCTCAGCATCGAAAGTGTGAAGGATGCCAGCACGAGCGAACCTGGCAAGCCTATGGGGCAAAATGTAGCTCGCGCGCTTGATTATGTGCTGGACATGTCCCGTCGCGACGGATACCGTGTGACGAACCTGGACGGATATGTAGGCTACGCCGAATATGGCGAATCGACGAGTGGCGAATATGTCGCAGCACTATGCCATGTTGACGTCGTCCCTGCAACCGGACATTGGACAACCCCGCCATTCTCCCCTGACATTCGTGAGGGCAAGCTGTTCGCGCGTGGCGCCATTGATGATAAAGGGCCTACACTTGCAGCTTATTACGGCTTGAAGATTGTGAAAGAACTCGGCTTGCCATTGAAGCACAATGTGCGCGTTATCTTCGGTGCAGATGAAGAGAGCGGGATGGAATGCATGAAGACCTATACGAAGCGTGAGAAAATGCCGCTATACGGCTTCGCTCCAGATGCCGACTTCCCCATTACACATGCGGAGAAGGGTCAAATCAATACCCGCTTCCTGCTGAAGCCAGACGATTCTGCTTCCGGGCGTCAAGAGGGGCAGCTAGAGCTCGTATCCTTCCATGGCGGCGGTGTTGAGAACATGGTGCCGGAATCTGCAACAGCAACGATCTCTGGTGAGTCTGCTGCTCTTGCAGAATTGGCAGCCAAGTTCGAGAGCTATTACACAGAGCAGCAATTGAAAGGTTCTTCCGAAGTGAATGGCAATCAAATGACGCTCAGCCTCAAAGGGAAATCCGCCCATGGCATGGAGCCTCATCAAGGCATCAATGCTGCATTGAAGCTGTTCGGATTTTTGCGTTCGTTCTCCTTCCAAGCCGATGCTGACCGCTACATTCGCTGCGTCGATGCTTATTTGACGGACGATCACTTGGGCAGCAAGCTGGGCATTGCGTATGAGGATGACATTACAGGGCCATTAACCGTCAATGCAGGTATTTTCGAATTCGGAGCGGACAAGCAGCCATTCTTCCATCTGAACATTCGCTTCCCAGTCACACAGGATCTACCGACGATTCTGGATACATTGGCAGCGAAGATGGATGCATTCGGCTTCCTCGTAGAGGAGCCTGACTTGAAGGAGCCGCATCATGTCGATGCAGAGCATCCAATGATCAAGGTGCTGCAGAAGATTTATGCGGAGGAAACACAGCTTGAGCCTACCTTGCTGACAACAGGCGGCGGTACATACGCTGCATTCATGGAATATGGAGTCGCATTCGGCGCCTTATTCCCAGGAAGAGAAGAGATGGCTCACCGCGTAGACGAATACATCGAGATCGAGGATTTGTTGAAAGCAACTGCGATTTATGCCCGCGCCATTTATGAATTGGCGAACTTGGACGCATAACAATAACAGAGGTGTCATCCTGCTGAATACCATCAGCGGATGACACCTTTTCTACGTAAAAGACATTCTTATTTCAGTGCACTCAAATGTTCATGCACAAGCTTCCATTCGCCACTGGTTTGCTTGAACACATTGGTCGCTCTTCCGCTCCCTGCTGCCTGCTTTCCTTGATAAAGGCCGCTCCACTGATACGTGTACAAACAGACAGCCGTCTGTCCGTCCACGGCGATCCACTCCACATCTGTCGCACAATAGACTTCATCCTGAATCACGTCCCACGCATGTTCGAAATACGCCCTAATCTCAGCCATCGTTGAGCAGGTACGATCAGAGAACCAGTAGACTGCACCATCATCCAAACATGCTTGCACATTTGTGAATTGATGCGTATTTGTCGCTTTGATGTAACGTTCCAATGCTTGCTTATGACCCATTGTACTGTTCACCTCTCATATATCTCATCCCAATATTTTCAATAACCAATTCGCTAGAATCCATCCAGAATCCTTGTCTCCATCTCAATCGCCAGCTTCCATGCACCTGCTTCAAATGATTGGAACCCTCGACTGCTTGTGGTAAGGTTACGTTAGGAAAATATCGCAACATTCTGGGAGTCCTTAGATTCGATGATTGCAAATACAACAAAGCGATAATGCGCAATAAGGTTACAATAGCAGCAAGGGGAGAAGCTGTTACAGAGCGTCTTCCCCATCCTTGACTTGGACAAGCGGTAATCGAATGATGAATGTGGTTCCTACACCAATCACACTATCCACCTCAATGGAGCCGCCATGCTTATCAATAATATTGTAGCTCACCATCAGTCCTAGCCCTGTCCCCGTATCCTTCGTCGTATAGAAAGGCTGACCCAGTCTGCTCACTTTATCTGCTGGAATCCCACAGCCTTCATCCTGTATGGATATAGCCGCATAGTCGCCCTCCAGCTTGGCTCGTACATAAATATTGCCTCCCCCTGACATCGCTTCGATTGCGTTTTTGATCAAATTAATGAACACCTGCTTAATCTGATTCGGTTCACAATCCACCCAAAGCGCCTCTTCCGATAAATCGGTTACAATATTGCTGTTCTTCAAAGTGGATTGCACACTCATAAAGGCGATGATTTGTTCCATGAGATGGATCAGATCTGTCCTTCGACTATTCACCACATTTGGCTTCGCGAGAATGAGCAGCTCATTGGCAATTACTTCGATGCTCTTCAGCTCGGATTCCACGATATCGAAATACTGCTCCTTATCTGTCTTCATCGTACGCATCAGCTTCAGGAAGCCGTTAATCGACGTCAGTGGATTCCGAATTTCATGCGCAATGCCGGCAGCAAGCTGCCCCACGATGGACAACTTCTCGGACTGCAGCATTCGCTCCTCTTCTTTGCTCCGATCGGTTATATCTTGATAGACCCCTATAGTCGCCTTCTCCCCATGAAATGTCGTGGGCAGCGAGAAACCTTCAACCCGCTTCATCTCTCCGTTTGCACATCGGATATCATATTTTACTGGCCCGAGCTTAATACCCTCCCGATACTTGCGTCTTCGCTCATACACAAGGTTGTGATTCGTAGGCTCAACAATATCAAGCACTGGCTTGCCAAGAATGCCGGCTGCTTCATCCGCACAAATTAAATTAATCGAGGCACGATTCATATAATGTATAATTCCATTATGCGTCACGATGACAGCGAGGGGCAGCATTTCCAATAACGATTGGAAGGAATCCTCCTTCTCCTTCAGGATCGCTTCCGTCTGCAGATGCACTCGTTCTGTCTGTTTGCATACCGTAATATTTTGAAATTGAGAAAAAAAGAAAAGCGGCTTGCCGCTCTTATCCAGGACAAGCGATACGGTAAGCAGCATCCATATCACTTCTCCTAACTTGCCTATGTAACGTTTCTCAATATGAAAAGACGAAATCTGTCTGTCCAGCAGCTGCTGAATATGTAGGATACTCTCTTCCAGATCGTCTGGATGGGTAATATGCTGATAGTCCAGAGAGAGCAATTCACATTCTGTATAGCCGATCATATCGCATAAGGCATGATTTGCTTTCATAAAGCGTCCTTCCAGCGAGACGATCGCCATTCCGATCGATGCATTGTTAAAAGCTAAATCGAACATATCAATTTGCTCCAAATGCATGTAAATCTCCCCTCCAATTCATCACAAACCCACATTTACCCATTTATCATTATAAATCGCTCTTCCTATCATCATCAATTAAAATCTTGCCAAATTCCCACAATCGGCGCAAAGAGGTACCAGCTCACCTGCATCAATATAAACTGGTACCCATAAAGCGAGTGGATCAGTGCGCAGATTGTGGGAAGAAAGCCTACGAGAAGGACGGAATTCAAGGGACTAGCGACTTGCGCAAGAACCAAAAGCGTTAAAAAGGATGACCCCTGTACGATACAGGAATCATCCCTTAAGTGTGGCTTAACTTTTGTTACGGCTCCAACAGGCCGTATTTCGTTTTGACCCGGTCCAGCTTTTCAAGCATAGACCTAGAGAGTGTGAATCAGCACACTGTGTTCCGATCCATTTTTTTAGATGACGGATTGTACTATGGAGTGCGACAACTAAAAAGGCTCATGTCAGTTTCGTGTAAAATGGGAGTTACCATACACCCATTCATACAGGATAACCAACATGAGCTTCACCCATCTTAGCATAATTGAACGTAGTAAATTAGAAGCTCTGCATAAGAAGTCGAGTGCGGCAGCTTAGAACAGGGATGCGAAGCACAGTCAGCTCAACAAGCTTATCGTTACCGCAGGGCATCCTGTGTTCCCGTCAGCAAATATACTCCTGAGCTTGCAAGCGATAAACCTTCGGTCACTGGGAGTTGGACACCGTTGTCTCCAGCCGTGGCAAAAACAAGGCCTGTGTAGACGCTTTCATATAGCGCAAGACTCGTCACTTCATGGCCTTGAAAATACCCGATCGCACCGCCTAGATGGTGGCAGCCAAGTCAATATCCTCAGGCTGCCTTTCAAACTGTTACTGTGGATCGTAGGGAAGGGTTTCTTGTTATGCCAAGCTTGAGACCGTTCATCCCTAAAAGTTTACTTTGCAGATCCAAGGCTTCAATGAGAACGGCAATCGCCCTTGTAAATATCTAGGTTGGATACCTGCTAACGAAGCTTGAATGAGCTGTCGCACTTTGCTTGACAATCCGTCTAACTAATAAACTGCAATTGGCCCATAGGGACCATCAATAATTTCTATTTTCGTTTCAAAAATATCTGTCAAAACCTCTGGATCCATAACCTCTTCTACTGTTCCAAAAGCGGCAATTTGTCCATCCTTCATTGCACAAATTCGATCAGAATATTTGGCTGCAAAATTAATATCATGCATAACAGTCAGAATTGTTCTTCCAAATTCATTAGCAGCAAGCCTCAAATGCTCCATCATTTGAACAGAACGTGCAACATCAAGATTGTTCAGCGGCTCGTCCAAAAGTACATATTCAGTCTCTTGGCACAAAACCATCGCTACATATGCCCTTTGCCTTTGACCACCAGAAAGCTCATCTAAATATCTATTTTCTAGATCAGTCAAACCCAAAAAATCGATATATTTAGAAATAATAGCCTCATCCTCTTTCGTTAATCTTCCCTTGGAATAAGGAAAACGTCCAAATCCAACGAGTTGTCTAATCGTAAGCCTCGTTACAAAATGATTTTCTTGACGTAAAATCGTTAAAATCTTTGCTAAGTCTTTTGATTTAGATTCAGTAACATCCATATTCGCTACCTGAATTTGGCCTTCATCCATATCCAAAAGTCTTCCAATCATCAAAAGTGTCGTAGACTTTCCAGCACCATTTGGTCCAATTAAAGAAGTAAGACCCGCTTTTGGTATTTCAATATTCAAAGGCCCTATCTTTACCTTATCCGTATACAATTTTCTAACATTATTAATCTTTATCATAGAGCCCTCTTCCTTAAAATTGCAATTAAGAATATGATTCCACCAAATAATTCAATTATAACGGAAACGACGCCTTGAGCATTGAATACATGATACATTAAGAAGTATGCACCGGTTATTATCAAAAACCCTATAGCAAGAGACATTGGAAAAACATATCTATGATCATAGGTTGGCGCTGCTTGATAAGTCAAAGTTGCAACTAAAAATCCATAGAAAGTAAGTGGTCCAATCAAAGCCGTTGAAATTGACATCAAAATAGAAACTAATATAAGCGTATAAATGATACTCGATTGATGCTTTACTCCAAAAGAAGTAGAGACATCCTTTCCAAGTGACAATACATTTAGATTCTTAGAATGAGCAAGAATTAACAATGCTACAATGATTACTATAGGAATTACAATAGGAAAATAGGCAGCGTCTGCATGATTAACAGAACCAAACAATCTAGCCTGTAAGATATCAAACTCAGAAGGCGAAAGAAGTCTTCTCATAAAAGCTGACACAGATTTTAGCCCTGTGCCAATAATAATTCCAACCAAAAGCATAATCTGCAAATTTCCGTACTTTCCAGAAAGCAACCACCCATAAAGGATCAAGCTCATCAAGACCATAACAATAACTTGAATGATAAAGGGTACAATACCAGTAAAATTCACCAATGCACCAACACCAAAGAAAAATATGGTACTTGTATGAATGGTTGAGTAAAGTGATTCAAAGCCTAAAAGAGAAGGGGTTATAATTCTATTATTCGTAATCGATTGAAAAGCAACAGTGGACAAACTCTGACAAACGGCAGCAATGATCATTGCGACAAGAGCTACCATCCTTCTTTTAGCAACTGGGATAAAAGAAGGTGAATCGATCGGAACTGGATTGTTATAAACTAAAAGTCCATATGAAGAAAGGATGCCCAAAACAATTAATGTTATGAGCAACATCCAATAACGTTTTTCTGCTTGCTTAGAACGAAAAGCTCTAGCTGATCTATTTTTATTATGAAGGCTAGAATCGATAACGACATTGTCGTTATTTCTATATTCCAATGCGTTCATCTTAGCCTCCTTGGTTTTCTTTGTCTCAATAAAATAGCAATAAATACGACTGCACCCATTATCCCGAGTATTAAAGATACTGGTACTTCAAAAGGCATGATAATTGTTCGAGAAATGATGTCACAAACCGTTATCGTACCCATTCCTATCACACATACCCAAGGCAAATTACTCCTAAGATCATCTCCCCTAAACATGGAAACAATATTGGGGACAATTAATCCTAAAAAAGGTAAGTTTCCGATAACTGCTGCAACAATTCCAACTGCTAACGAAATAAGACCCGTACCCAAAAGAACGACTCTATTGTAATTGACTCCAAGACTTGTTGCAACATCTTCCCCTAGTCCAGCTAAAGTCAGTCTATTCGCATACATAAAAATAAGAAAAGTAACGACAACAATGATCCATAAATATTCATATCTTCCAATTTGGACTGCCGCAAAAGAACCTACAAACCAAGATTCAATACTTTGCGTACTTTGAAAAAGGAGCCCAATAAAAGTGGAAACTGCAGAAATGACTGCTCCAAGCATCAGTCCAATAATTGGGACGATTAAAGACGATCGAAGTTTCACTCTTTTTAAAAATAAAAAGAAAATCATAGTTCCTATAAAAGAAAAAACAATTGCACCAGTCATTCTTAGAACTAACGTAGGTGCAGGAAATACTAAGTAAACAAAAAGAAGTCCGAGCCCCGCCCATTCAATAGTTCCTGTTGTGGTAGGTTCAACTAAACGATTCTGTGTAATAAGTTGCATAACGAGTCCCGCCATGGACATGGCAGCCCCGGTAAGCATTAATGCAGCTGTTCTTGGAACACGAGTAATGAAAAACATCTCCATTCCATCCTCTTGTCCGCGTATATTATAAACTCCAGTAAATAGAGATATAATTCCTAAAATAATAACAACGATAATCGCAAATATAAAGGGTTTTGTCCATAACTTGTTATGGTTATAAAGCCGGGGTTGAGAATTATTCTCAACCCCAGAAATTTTTTGTATTGTCTTTTTCAGCACGATGTTATGCTCCTTTAGACTACTTAGCTAAAGTACTTGCCATGTTTTTAAAGATCTCAATGAAAGTTTGGATTGATTCATTTGTATAAGTGTCATTTGGTGCAAATATAATCTGTCCTTTAGAAACAGCAGTCACTTTTTGAAGAGCAGGTGAATTATTAATCACATCTTTTGCGGGAACAGCTTCACTTTCAGAAGATATTGCAGCATCACGATCTAGTACGAAAATCCAATCCGGATTACTTTTTGCAATAGCTTCAACAGAAATCTCATCACCTTTATGACCTGATGTAGCATTTGCAATTTCTAAAGCTGGTTTCCATCCAAACATTTCAAACATAGGTCCCCAAACACGTCCAAAACGTGGAGCGGAGAATCCAATATTCCCACCAGAAACTTCAACACCCATAACTGTAGCCGTTCCGTTATAGGCAGACTTAGCGTCTTCGATAGATTTATCAAAATCAGCTACCAATTGTTTAGCTTCTTCATTTTTATCAAAAATTTGTCCCAAAATAATTGTGGAATCCTTAAGTCCTTTTACTAAGTTTTCCCCAGGCTTATCAGCTTTCTCAGAAACATCAAAATTCAGGTCAATAACGGCTGCATTCGGCACTAATTTTTTGATCGATTCATAATGGTTAGCAAATCGTTGACCGACAATGACAAGTTCAGGGTTTGCAGCCGCGATAATTTCAAGATTTGGTTCACGGTGGTTCCCAATATTTTGAACTGCTTCATCTTTTACATACGGTGATTCCTTAGGCATTACATCCTTTGGAGCAGCCGCTAATTTAATTTTCCAATCCGCTAACGTTTCAAAAGTTCTGCTATCCAGAGCAATTACATTTTTAGGATTTACAGGAACAGTAACCTTTCCATGAGCATCAGTGATTTCAACCGTTGAAGCTTTAGCAGCTTGATTTTCTTGCCCCGTCGTCTCCGTCTTTCCATTTCCATTACTTGGATTCGAGCAAGCTGCCAACATCAACACAAAAACTGCTAAAAATACTGTTACTTTAAATTTTCCCATTTCCCATACTCTCCCCTTATATAAGCTTAATAGTCAAACAGATTATTGAATTGATGAAATTATTATCTATGTATGTTTTTATGCGTGACTTAATTATGATTATCTCTATTTCACTATGGTGCACAGCGACAATATAAAAACAGGATCGATAATGATTATCAATTGCAACACTATACTTAGTATATCAATTCAAAATATATTGTCAATTATTTATTGCCAGCTTACATAAATTTATGGAGAGGATACCATCGCGGTGCTCGCTGAACAATTAGGAATGCATTGGTGTTATGGAGACAACGTGATTCACGAGCCTGAGCCTGGGCGAATGCAGAAAAGGGAATATGGAATAGCCATATTGAGCAAGTACAAGATCCTCTCACATCAGCATTACCCGCTCAGCAGCGATGAGAGTGAACAGCGCGGTCTGCTTGCAGCTGTTCTTGATGCAGACGGAATAAATCTACATTTCTACACTACACATTTGGGATTAGCACAATCGGAACGGGTCGAACAAGTGAAGGAGATAATCAACATTGTCGCGAGCCATACTATGGAACCGTGCATCATTACGGGAGATTTCAATGCACATCCAGACTCTGTTGAAGTTGCTAGCATGTCTCCAGCATTCTGCAGCGCTTTCGCAGATGAGCATGATGCCTTCACCTTCCCTGCAGGCAATGCTGTCGAGACGCTCGATTACATATTCGTCAATCATCAATCGGGAGATATCGAAGATAGAACGGTTATTCATTCTTCACTTGCATCGGATCATTATCCGCTTGCAGCCAAGCTGCTGCTATAGCGCCGAACCGTTATAGGGTTCATATCGCTCATCCACCCGCACAACAAGAGGCTGCTCCAGAGATAGAATCTCATTGAGAGCAGCCCCATTTAACGATAGGCCCGATGAGCGACAATCCCGGGGCTCCATAGGAATGGAAATATCCCTGCGTTCTCTGAAAGCGTTTGTTGCAAAGAGCCCGTTCGCCGCCAAGCCTAATGTATCCATTACCTCTATTGCGTACAAGACATCACTTGGAATGCTTCGATTAGAAATACCTGTTCTTCCTCTGTAAATGGAATGAGGATGTTTGATAAATCCGTTGGTGCATCTGCCTGCGCCACCGATGCAGGGCTTATTTTCGCAACGGTATATTCGTACAGCTCCATAAATCGCTTCATGAAACTCTGTGCTTCCCCCGAATCTGGACTTACCTGGCTTGCAATCAGCTGTTTCAATTCCGTAAGCAATGCAAAATACTTTCGATCCAGTTCTGCCCGTTCTTCATTGCGAAAATTATAAATTGGATTGCCCTCTAGGTTGTGCGACTCTATGTGCTCTTCTTCCCACATAATCGAATGCACGATAAAGCAGAACAACCGCAAATCAATGATAGGATGATTCGAAATGATCGTCCCCATATGATCCAATTGATCTATCATGAGCTGAATCCGCTCCTGCTCCGCTATAAGCTCCTTCTTCTTGAACGCAATCACTCTGCGAATATGCGCTTCTTCTACCTGTGGCTTGTCTAATAAATCAGCGATATCTTTCAATGAAAAACCGATGAACTTCAATGCTTGGATTTGCTGCAAACGGCTGAGATCATCTGCATTGTACAACCTGTGTCCGCCCTCTTTGTAATCACTTGGTGTTAGCAATCCAAGCTTGTCATAGTATCTAAGCGTTCGAATGGTAATTCCTGTGCGGGCAGACAACTGCCCGATCGTCAGCATATCGGTTGTCATGGGGTATCCTCGATTCTGTCTACTTTTTCAGGTAAGGTATGGCTGGATAACGATAGGCTTTCTTAAGCGCAATCCTTATCATTGCATATAAAATGATCACCGTTTCAACAAGTAAGACTATGTACTTGAACCATGGCGGCAGTGCATAGCTCACAATAAAGAACGGCAAAATGGTCAGATGAAAATTCAATGCTGTGCGGCTAGCATCACGATAATACGATTCTGTCCTTCTTGTCACGAGGAACATTACAAGAGGTGGCAGGACGCCAAGAATTAATGAGATGGCCAGCATGAATTGGACGATTGCAATTTCTTTGCGTGTTGGTTTGTTCATCGATTGTCACCTTTCTACTTGAATTTCTCAAGTACTAGCATAAAAGGTGACGCGAGTAGAGGTTCAACCCCTTGCCTATAAGCGGTATGACAAAGCAACATTACGGTCATTGAGTCCTTCTGGACTCATGGAATTAGTTTATTTATAACTGATAGGCTCATATCAAAAACGCCGACTGGGGGGAAAAGCATAAAGAGAGAGTTCTTGATACTAGAACGATGGAAGACGAAAAGCTCTAAATAAAACAAAGAGCAACGCAAAAAGAGGGAGGGATACAAGAAAAACTGTACAGACCGAACAAAGAAAAATTCAGAGGAAGCTTCGGAGATAGATTGATAAGGGGGAAACTGAATTGAAAACGGAAATGCGAATCGAGCAAGTACCTAGAGATTCGAAATAGTCGCGAAAGAATGGGGAAGCGGATCAAAATAAAATATCCGCTGGATAAGCTGCCAGCGGATACGATATGACATCGGTAAAGTCGACCAAGCTGCTGCTGTTCCGGTCTGCTATACCTGCTTCTGCAAGGTTCGCTGAGCCTTGCTTACAATTCGCGCTGTTGCCTTTGAGTCAGACTCATTCGTCCAGCGCTCGCACAGCTCCCTTACCCAGTCCGGATTCGTCTTGCTCGCATCATTCAGCCAGTTGCCAACCGAATCCTGCACATACTTCGCCGGATCAGATCTGAGAGGCTCTAGCAACGGAAGCGCCTGCCAAGGGCTCTGCTTCAATGCCTCAATATGCTTCGTCCACACGCCTCGTGGACGCGTCGCTTCCGTAGCGAATCTCCGTAAATTGGCATCCGTATCAGATGTCCAAGTGGATAAGATGGATATGGCCCCCGACAAATTCGACTCGATATGAGCGCGCACAGCCATCCATGCAATCTCCCTAACGCCAAAATGAGAGTCAGCCGCAAATCGGTGAATACGTGACAATGCTTCGTCGATAGACATGGAGTCATCACCGCCTGCCATGTAAGCCCCCCAGCATCGAACGGAATCCGAGCGATGTTCGGCGATCGCCATAAACGGCTTGGAATCTGTAACGGGCGCATCCTCGGTGCTGCAAAATTCATAGAGTCGCTGCCCAATAAGCCGTATCGCCTTCATGCCGCGTATACTATCCGTTTCCTTTATTTCCAGAAGCAGATCGGAAAGCTTCTTCTCTAAACCAACTTCCGGCAATACATGTTCCAGCAAAGTCATATGATCTACAGCAAGCCACTCTGTTAAATTCACGCTTTCTAACCTTCCTGTATGTAATAGCTGCTGGACTTCAACTGGAATATTTGCTTCTTTTGTTGCACCCTTGCGCTGCAAAATCGTATCTGGGATGGAACAATCCAATTCAATTTCCTCCTTTACATCAAGACGAGGTAAATCTGGCTCATCTTCTTTGAGAACATATCCCTTACGTATTCTACAAATGGAAATGGATCCCTCTATCCTGTTCCCTTCCCCTCTGCTCTCTAACCTCCTCCAATAAAAAACGACCGTTTCCCATCAGGGAAACAGCCGTTGTATAACAGATGAAATCTGCTTCATATAGGATGACATCAATTACTTGCTAAGCGTATCTGTCAGTACAGGCACGATTTGCTTCTTACGGGAAACAACGCCCTTCAGCAATGCCGTATTGTTTTCCAACGTAACATTGTACGCTTTCTCAACTGCTTCTGTCTTTGAACCAAGTGCCAGCGCCACAGAGTCACTGTTCAATATATCTGTTACCACGAATACGAAGAGGTCAAGACCTTTCGTTGCGATAATGTCGTTCAAAGCCGCTTCCACTTCAGCTTGACGGGACAGTACATCGTTCACGTCTACTGCGTTTACTTGTGCG
Source organism: Paenibacillus sp. MER 180 (assembly GCF_023713665.1). Classification (NCBI taxonomy): domain Bacteria; kingdom Bacillati; phylum Bacillota; class Bacilli; order Caryophanales; family Paenibacillaceae; genus Paenibacillus; species Paenibacillus sp. MER 180. Next base: position 71,454 of record NZ_JAMAVT010000016.1, read on the forward strand.
ATTTCAACCTTGGAGCTGCCCATGGAGAATTCTTTCGCATCAAGAGAAATCAACTCAGCAATTGTTTTCTGGCTCAAGTCAGCACCAGCTTTGAGCATGTCCAATCCGTACTTCTCAACGTCTACACCAGCGATCTCAGCCAATTCGCGAGCAGCTGCTACGTCTTGCTCCGTGCAAGTTGGGGATTTGAACAGCAAGGAATCCGAGATGATTGCGGACAGCATCAAGCCAGCGATGTTTTTGCTGATCGTTTTGCCGTTTTCTTTGTACATTTTGTTCAAGATCGTCGCTGTGCAGCCTACAGGCTCAGCACGATAGTACAAAGGGCCGCTTGTCTCAAAGTTCGCAATGCGGTGGTGGTCGATAACCTCAAGAACTTCCACTTGTTCGATATCGTTTGCACTTTGCTGACGCTCGTTATGGTCAACAAGAATAACCCCTTTTACTTCATTCGCTACCGTCTCTACCAGACGAGGCGCTTCTGCTTGGAAGGTATCCAATGCAAATTGTGTTTCTCCGTTCACGCTGCCGAGACGAACCGGCTCAACGTTGAAGCCCAATTGTGTTTTCAAGTCTGCATATGCGATTGCGGAGCAAATCGTATCGGTGTCTGGATTTTTATGTCCGAAAATAAGTACCTTTTCCATTTCGCTAACTCCCTTTTTACACGAGATTTGTAGTGAGAAGAGTATAACGTAGATCGTCTTCTTCATTCAAGATTATACCGCAAATGTTGGTAAAATCCCATTCCATTAGTAGGAATATTATTGTGAAATAAACGGTGTTTTTCGTAGAAAAGCAGCCTCTTGTACCTGATCTACGAGAAACCGTGCAATATGGGTATTTGATATTTTCGTACCCGGCATATCATATTGGTCAACCTTTACTGGCTTCATGACATCGCGTTCATGCACGAACGGCAATCGCACAAGCGTCCAATCCAGATCGCTATCCCGAAGCACGCCGAGCTCACGCTGCCTGTCCCGAATAAAGTCCCCATATAGTAAGCGAAATAAGCGTGCACCCATTCGGTTCATCCAGGACTTGCGATCCCCTTCAATATCAAGCGATCCTCCTGACACGCCGACATATCTGCGAATACCGGTTTCCTTCATGCCTTGGAGCAAACGTGCCGCAACTTCGCTATAAATCGGCTTGTCCTTCATCGGCTGTCCAAAAGCATTGATCACACCGTCACATCCCTCAAGGAGGGAGTGAATGGCAGTTTTATCTGTTACGCTTCCTTCTATTATAATGGCGTGCGGTGACTTCAATTGGACTCGCTCCGGACGACGAGCTAGAATGCGAACCGAATATCCTTGTTTAATTGCTGTCGCAGCCACATGCTTCCCTACTGTACCTGTTCCTCCTACGATCGCAATCGTTTGCCTAGACAATATCCTTCTCTCCCATTCTTAGAAATGCCAATATTCTTTGATACGTGTCCACCCATAAAACGATCCATATTTTTCATATAAATGCCATACTCCCCCCATACTCCCCCCACCATGTCATTCTGACGCCGAGAACTTGTTTCGGTTCTGCCTTTACAATACCTTATCACCCGCTTGATGTTGGTTTAACTTTGTTTGTTTATGATTAGAGACGTAAACAGAAGGAAAACAAAACGAAAACTAAATGAAAAAGGAGTCATGAACTCATGCGAACTCATCGTTTCATGAAATGGACAGCAACCGTACTTGCTTCCGCATTTTTGCTTGCAGGCTGCTCATCTGGACAAGCTGCGAACGAAGCAGTCGACGCTTCCAAGCTGACCTTGGATCAAATTGTGGAAAAGGCCAAACAAGAAGGGCAAGTCAACTCGGTCGGCATGCCTGACACTTGGGCGAACTGGGTGCAAACGTGGAACGATTTAGGAACGAAATATAGCTTGAAACATACGGATACAGATATGTCCAGTGCTGAAGAACTGGCAAAGTTCGAGTCGGAGAAAGACGACGCAACCGCTGATATCGGCGATGTCGGCATCGCATTCGGACCGCTTGCGAAGCAAAAAGGCCTCACGCTGCCATACAAAACGTCTTACTGGAACGACATTCCGGACTGGGCTAAGGATGATGAAGGACACTGGCTGCTCGGCTACACGGGTACATTGTCCATCATTACAGATAAGAACAAAGTGGCAAACCCGCCGAAATCTTGGGCAGACATTAAAAATGGAACATTCAAAGTCGCTGTTGGCGACGTGATGAAGGCAAACCAGGCACAATTCGCTGTTCTTGCGGCTGCTTACGCATTCGGCGGTGACGAGAAGAACATTCAACCGGGCATCGACTTCTTCGCAGAGCTGGCGAAGCAAGGCCGTCTTGCTTCCAATGATGCAGGTCTTGCGAACTTGGAAAAGGGCGAAGTCGAAGTTGGATTCCTGTGGGACTTCAACGCACTAGGCTACCGTGACAAAATCGACAAGAACCGCTTCGAAGTTGTCATCCCGCAGGAAGCTTCTGCAACAAGCGGCTATGCAACGGTTATTAACAAGTACTCGAAGCATCCGCATGCAGCGATGCTGGCACGTGAATACATTTTGTCCGATGAAGGACAATCCAACTTGGCTCGTGGCTATGCTCGTCCAATCCGCTCCAACGCGAAGCTGGCTGTCGATGCAAAGGCAATGCTTCTCCCGGATGAAATGTACAAAAATGCACAGCCCGTGAAAGATTTGAAGGCATGGGAAGAAACAACGAAGCAGCTTCCACAGCTGTGGCAGGAGCAGGTACTCATTCATGTCAAATAACATCACGAACCGCTCGCACAATCACAATAAGCTCATCTTCATCATGCTGGACGGCCTGCGCCATGACACCGCCGTCACGCAAATGGGGTATATGCATCACTTGGTGGAATACGGCAAGGCAGCGCGCTACAAAGTGCGCTCCGACCTGCCAAGCCTGTCTCGCCCGCTCTATGAGGTGCTGATGACCGGAACTCCGGTATGGCGCCACGGGATTGCAACGAACCAGACTGTGCGGTTATCGCACGAGCGCAGTCTGTTCCACTTAACGCGGGAACATGGACTTACAAATGCGACTGCCTCTTACTATTGGGTAAGCGAGCTGTATAACTCGGCTCCATTCCACCCAGCTGTTGATCGCATTCAGCTCGATACAGACAAGCCGATTCAGCATGGCATCTTCTACTTCGAAGATCACTATCCTGACTCGCACTTGTTCGCTGATGCGAACTTCTTGCTCACGCAATATGCTCCAGACTTCTTGTACGTCCATTCGATGAACATTGATGATGACGGACATAAGTTCAGTGGGGATTCGGCGCAATACCGCAACCGGGCACTGGCGGCGGACATTATTCTTGCAAGCGTACTGCCAGCTTGGATGGAGGCAGGCTATCAGATTATTGTTACGGCTGACCATGGCATGAACAATGATGGCAATCACGGCGGAACGACAGACGCCGAACGCCATGTTCCACTGTTCGTCATTAGTAATTCGGTGACCCCTGGCGTCTATGAACAGGAAGTACCTCAATTGCAGTTGGCGCCGCTCGCCTGCCGCTTGCTCGGCATTGCCCCATCGGAAGCGATGCAGCCGCTATCTATGTTGGAGTTCAGGCCGGCGTCTCCGTAAGGGGGCGCCTTTTGTTCACCAATTCGCTTTTGATCACGAAGTAAATCATGAGGTAACTCGACATCGAATCTTGCACTCACTCTCGAACTCCGCTGCTCATGTAGTCTCGCCTACACTCCGCTGCTCGTTCTTCGAGTTTATGCAACCTTCTCGGTGCTGAAAAGCGAACTTTTGATCATTCTAGAAAGTTAACGTGCAGTGAGGCACGAAGGCTTTCTAGAATGGAAAAAAACATACCTTTAGACGCGGTCGCTCATCATGAGTTACCTCGATAGAAGTTTTTTATCACGGAGTGTCTCAGGATGTAACATTACAGGAAAGGAGTACGCACATGAAACGGATCAACAGCATGCTGTACATCACGATTATCCCGCTCCTTATCTTTGTGGCGCTATTCATGTTCGTCCCGCTCTTCACGATGATTTCGGGAAGCTTTCAAGAGGATGGCGGCGGGGCATTTACTTTCAATCAATACAAAGAAATTTTTACGAACCCCTATTACTGGAAGGCATTTGAGAACAGCATCCTCATCTCCCTGCTGTCCAGCCTTATCGGCATCATTGCCGCCGTATTTGCAACGTATGCCATTACCCGCTTTCCGAAGCGCGTACAAGAGCGGCTGCTTGTCATTACGAACCTGACATCGAACTCCGCAGGCATCCCGCTCGCCTTCGCCTTCATTGTCCTGCTTGGCAACAGCGGACTGTTCACGCTGCTGTTCCGCCAATTCGGCATTGACATGACGGCATCATTCAATCTGTATTCATGGTCAGGATTGACCGTTATTTATGTGTACTTCCAGCTTCCGCTGGCCATTATGCTGCTCTATCCGATGTACCATGCGATTCAAGACAACTGGAAGGAAGCCGCTTCCCTGCTGGGCGCATCGCCCTTTCAATTTTGGAAGCGTATCGGTCTGCCAGTGCTTCTGCCGGGCATCGCGGGCACATTCAGTATCTTGTTCGCGAATGCCATGGGTGCATATGCCTCCGCTTATGCCCTGACAGGAAGCAACTATAACCTTGTACCTGTACGTATCGGCGCACTCGTATCGGGAGACATCTTCGCTCGTCCTGAGCTCGGCAGCGCCTTGGGCGTACTGCTCGGCTTGACGCTGCTTGCAGCCATGCTCGTCAATGAATGGCTGACGCGCAAAGTTCGGAGGGATCTGCTATGAAACGATTGGCTCATTCTCTGCCAACGCTCGCCTTTGCAGCGGTATTGCTCTATTTGTTCATTCCGGTCATCGCTACCATGCTCTATTCCTTGGCGACATCATGGAATCAAACCATTCTGCCCGAAGGCTTAACATTGAAATGGTTCGGCGAGCTGTTCCAGGATACACGCTTCATGCAGGCGTTCGGTCGTTCCCTGCTGCTCAGCAGCGCAGCTACCGTAACAGCGGTAATCGTTATCGTGCCGGCTACGTTCGCGATTTCCCTGTATGCACCAAAGCTAGAGCGCTGGGTTCAGACGCTCGTCATGCTTACCTATGCCGTTCCTGGCGTTATTATGGCTGTCGGCTTGATTCGCGCCTACTCTGGCAAAGGCTTCTCCATGATTATCATCGTCTTCGGTGCCTATGTCATCGGCATGCTGCCGTTCATGTATCAAGGGACGCGCAACAGCTTGCGCGCTGTTCAGGCAGGATCGTTGATGGAGGCTGCCGAGCTTCTAGGAGCCAGCCGCATAAAGGCATTCCTGCGCGTGATTGTTCCGAACATTATGCCGGGCATTCTCGTATCCGCACTCCTCTCCTTCTCGATTCTATTCGGAGAGTTCGTGCTCATTAATATTCTCGTCGGAGGACGCTTCGAGACCATGCAGCTCTTCCTGTATGCACAGCTGAACAAGAGCGGCCATATCGCGAGCGCCATTACCGTAACCTACTTCATTCTGATGGCCATATTGAGCGCGTGGATCGTGAAGCTGACGGGCCGTACTTCCAAGCCAGTCGCAGAGCCAGAAGAAGACATCGTGGGCAACAGCATTCCGACTACCCAAGCAACAATGAGCAGGGAGGCTTCTTAAATGAGCTACGTACAGATGAATCAAGTAATCAAGACGTTCCATAAACAAAAGGTGCTGAACAGCATTGATCTTCATATTCAAAAAGGCGAGCTGGTTACACTCCTCGGCCCAAGCGGCTGCGGCAAAAGCACATTGCTTCGCATCCTGTCTGGACTGACTCCGCTCGATGGCGGGACGATTCACATTGATGATAAAGATGTGACAGGGATCGAACCGAAGGATCGGGAGATCGGCATGGTGTTCCAGTCCTATGCGCTGTTCCCGAATATGACGGTAACCGACAATATTGCCTTCGGCTTGACGATGAAGAAGATGCCGCGTGATGCGATTCGCCAGGCAGTTGGCGAAATGATTGAGCTCACCGGGCTTCAAGGCAAGGAGAAGTCTTTCCCCCGTGAGCTCTCTGGTGGGCAGCAGCAGCGTGTCGCACTTGCCCGCTCGCTTGTTACGAAACCAAAGGTATTGCTGCTGGACGAACCGCTTAGTGCGCTTGACGCGCAAATTCGTAAAAACCTGCAGCAGCAGCTGCGTTCCATTCAACGTGAATTGAACATGACAACAGTACTAGTTACGCATGACCAAGAAGAAGCGATGTCCGTCAGTGATCACATATACATCATGAATGCAGGCAATATCGCGCAGCATGGCTCACCGCAGGAGATTTATACGCAGCCAAGCAGCGAGTTCGTCGCAAGATTCATTGGCAGCTATAACGTATGGAACGCCGAAGCCTTAGGGCAAATCGTACCAGACTACACGCTTGCAGACAGCAAGCTGTATGCCATTCGGCCAGAGACGTTCTGCGAGCAGCCGCTCGTTGGCGGCATGGCCGTAACAGGAACAGTACGCAATGTGACCATGCTTGGCAACATTACGCGTATGGAACTAACGGTTCAGGGTCAGCATGTCGTCGTCGATCAGATTCATCGCAATTCCGATTGGGTGAGCGTCGGCTCTACCACGACGGTATACCTCCATCCGAAGGACGTGATTCCGCTTCATGATGCTACTGCCTGAAGAACGTAGACAGCATATTTTAGAACAGCTGAATCGACATGGCAAAATTCAAGTTGCTTCCCTCGCCAGCGTATTAACGGTTACGCCCGAGACCATTCGCAGGGATCTCGACGAGTTGGAAGCAAAGCAGATGCTTAAGCGCGTGTACGGAGGCGCGGTTGCGTATTCGCATGTGAAGATTGAACCTCATTTTGATAAAAAACGAAGCATCGAGCAGTCGGCAAAGAAAGCAATCGGGGAAGCTGCGGCCGCGCTCATTCAAGATGGAGATACAATCGTGGTCGATGTAGGCACGACGACTGTTGAGCTTGTTCGCGCCATACGCGGTGTCGTCGGCGTTACGATCGTGACGAATTCTATTCCTGCTGCCGAACTACTCATGGAACGGCTGGAAGCCAAACGATTTGACGGCAAAGTCATCGTACTCGGGGGAGTTACGCATCCAGAGCAGAAATCGATTGCAGGCGCCTTAACCTGTGAACTGCTTACACGCTTCCACTTCGATAAGGCGTTCATCTCCTGTGCAGGGATGACACCAGCGGGAATCAGTGATTACGACATGGAAGAATCGATCTGCTCCACCTTAATGATTGAGCAATCCGAGCAGGTATATGTGCTTGGAGATTGTACCAAGCTCGGGGAGACACAGCTGTGCCGCATCTGTGACATGAGCAAGGTCACCGCCATCATATGCGATGCACCTATGCCAGATAAATGGAAGCGCAGCGGATTGCAAGTAGGTTGGATTACGACGGCTTGCGAGCCATAAGAACATAGCGAAGTTATATGTCGAAGTAACACATCACTTCATACATCACGAATGAGCCACTATGACATAGGATGGGATGCGATCATTATGCTGTATTATGTAGACTACCATATGCATTTGGAGGAAGGCCCTTATTCGTTCCGCTGGCTTGATCGTACGAATCAAGCATTCGATCACTTCCATCCAATTGTTGAACCACGCCATTCCCGTGCATGGCTCGAAGCGAGTTATGCGCGTATGCATACAAGACTGCAGCGAGGAGCTTATGACGAATCATGGCTCGATCTCTATTTGCAAGAAGCGCTGCGCAAAGGACTGCGGGAGGTCGGAATCGTAGATCATCTCTATCGGTTTCAAGAGACGCTCCCCTACTTCGAACGTCATCTCGATATCGGAGACTCCCCGCTAGGCCGCCTTCAGCATACATGGCTGCATCAAGTATGCACCGAGCGGATGGAGGATTTCGCAGCTGCCATTCAGACCGCAAAGCCCAGATGGGCCGAGCGGGGAGTCGAGCTACGTCTTGGATTAGAGGCGGATTATTTTGCAGGTGGAGAGAAGGACTTGGAATCATTCATTGCAATGGCGGATTGGGACTACGTGATCGGGTCGATTCACTATGTGGATGGATGGGGATTCGATAATCCCGAGACTCAGTTCCGCTTCGATCAGGTTGATCTGTGTGAACTGTACGGACGCTTTTTCGATGATGTCGAACGAATGATTAACAGCGGTCTGTTCGATATTGCCGCCCATTTGGACAATTTGAAAGTATTTAATTATCGCCCAGCTGAGGAGCTGCATCTCCCGTACTACGAGCGAATCGCACAAGCATTAAAACGGACAAATACAGCTACAGAGGTAAATGCAGGACTGTTCTACCGCTACCCGGTCAAGGAGATGTGTCCGAGTTCCTCCTTTATCGATGTTCTGCTTCGACATGATGTCCCCTTTACCCTGTCATCGGATTCTCACTTTCCAGACGACGTCGGCAAATACGTGGCGGACAATACCCTTATGCTTCAGCAGCGCGGTCTAGCCGAAATTGCCACATTCCATCAACGCAAACGCATCATGCGACCGCTCGTAACTTCGACTTCTTAATAAAGAAACCGCAAAGCGAGCTGCCCTCTCTCCTATCCCATGAAAAGCAATCCCCGGCGCAACGACTGCACCGGGGATTTCATGTTTATTATTTTATTTTCTTTCGAACCGGTTCGAATAACTGCAGCCAATAAGCGTTGCTGCTTCCTGCTGGGTTGGCATTTCGTATGTGCTCCTCCAAACAGAATCTTGCCTCCGAATCAGGCTCGTAATCAGGATGCTCGTTCAATTTCTCCATCAATAATTGCCACGATCCCGTAATATCATCTGTACTCTCCATCATGGCATACACCCCGCCGGAGAACCTAGCCTCCGCCAAATGACTTGGTATATCGATATTTTCTGGAATGGAGGCATATGCACCATAACCGTAAACGTTCGATTCAACGTCAGGGAGTGGTTCTTCATTTTTTCCAAATAGCCGTGCCGTTCCTTGCAGTTCAGCTTGCACGAGCCAGTCCACTAATGATTCGATCGCTTCTTCTTCTGGTGATGCGCTTACGACAACATGGCAAGCCATTCTCATTGGTGGAAGGGTTACGAATTTGATCGATGCTGGAGAATAACTCCACTGATTACTCATCGGCATTGTCACCTCATGTTTCATATTTGAATGTAGGAACGGTTCATGACATAATTGCAGCAGCAATTGAGCCGTAATCGGTTCATTGAGGTACTTGTGCAACTGCTCCAACCATTTCTTCAATGTTAGTTCCTTCGTTATGCACTCATTCTTGTGCTCAATCATCTCGTGTGCATACTGAGTCATTACCTGATGTGCGGTTCGGAACGTCATATCCGCCAGCACCACTTTAATCTCTCTAATCCCAATATCGAACCCTCTTAACCAGGCTGTAATGCGGATTGCAAGCACGGTCTGTTCATCATACATCCTCCAGCCAGAACTGGTATCGCGTTGACTCGCAAACAACCCTTGCGACTCCCAATGGCGCAGGGTTCGGCTCGTCACACCGATTTCCTGCGATAATTTGTCGATTCCTATCATGTTGCTCATCACTATCATCAACCTCTATCACTTGACGTATCATAAGGCGCCTTATGAGGTTATTGTATCAGTTGTCGCAGCGTCAATTGCAATACGAATCTTCACTCCAAGCACTAACAAATTATCGTTTTGACCGAATGGTTCAGAAAACTAACGTTTTACAATTATCTCCATCAATGCTAAAGTAGTTCGTAAGATGAATATGACGTGAAATCCACTAGGGGAGCCGCATAGGCGGCTGAGACAAGAATTCTTGGACCCTTTGAACCTGATCCGGGTAATACCGGCGGAGGGAAGTGGAGCCGGCCTCATGGTCTTTTTGTATGGACATGATGAAGCCGCTCCATTTCGGGGCGGCTTTTTTTGGCTGCCGCGAAGTGCTCCTTGACCAGATTTCAGCATGCATTCATCATCTATCCAATCATGCGGAGGTGCTGTTCATGCTTACATTTACGGAGGAACTGAGACACGAAGCAGAGCCGATATACGATGCCATTATGGATCATCCATTCGTTCGGGGAATTGCTGAAGGTACTGTCAAGAAAGAACAGTTGATTCACTACGTAAAGCAGGATTTTGAATATTTGAATGCCTTTATTCGGATTTACGGCATTGCGATTTCCAAATGTAACAGCCGAGAGACAATGGCTCTTTTCAACGAGCAAATCTCGTTTGTGCTGAATAGCGAGATACACCCCCATCATAATTTTTGTAACGTGGCAGGCGTAACGTTCGAAGAACTGCAAGGCTACCCGCTCGCCCCTTCTGCGAGCCATTATGTGTCCCATATGCTTACCGTGGCCCACGAAGGAACCCTAGAAGATATTATTGCGGCTTTGCTGCCGTGCCCATGGACATATACGGAGATCGGACAACGTCTGCTAAAAGAAGTGAATCCAGATGAGACCCATCCGTTCTATGAGTGGATTCATTTCTATGGAGACCTCGGCGGCGGAGTTACGGACAAAATGCGCCGAATGCTGGATGAATGGGCAGAATCGCTGTCGCAAGCACGCAAGCAGCAGCTGAAGAAGCATTTTCTGACTAGCTGCCAGCTGGAATATATGTTTTGGGACATGGCTTATCAAGTAGAAGACTGGCCGGTACGCTTGGCGGAGAAGACAGAGGTGAAACAAGGATGATCGATATGCAGTTCTTCCCCCAACGTATTAAGGAACGGCGCCCCCTCATCCACAATATGACGAATATCGTCGTCGCCAACTTTACCGCTAACGGTCTGCTAGCCATTGGCGCCTCCCCTGTGATGGCTTCAGCCAAGGAAGAGGTAGCGGACATGGCCAAGGCAGCAGATGCGCTCGTATTGAACCTTGGCACGCTCGATACTGACATGATAGAAGCTATGCTAATTGCAGGACGGTCGGCGAATGTACATGGCATTCCCGTTATTCTCGATCCAGTAGGCGCAGGCGCAACGCCGTATCGGACAAAGGTGTCGGTGAAGATGCTAAAGGAATTGCGCATCTCGATTATGCGCGGCAATGCCGCGGAAATTGCCCAGCTTATGGGGGAGGCTGGCGAGATCAAGGGCGTGGATTGCGTGGAGTCTGAAAGCTCCCTTCGCTCCCCTGAAGCGTTGTTCGATCTTGCTGCGCGGGCAGCCGAACGATTCGGCACCATCGTTGCTATTTCAGGAAAAGAGGATGTTATTACGGACGGCACAACCGGCTATATCATTAATGGCGGTCATCCGATGTTGACGAACATTACAGGAAGCGGGTGCCTGCTGACATCGGTCATCGGCGCATTCGCTGCGGTAGAATCTGATTTATTGCTGGCAGGAGCCGCAGCGATGTCTTATTATGGGGGCGCAGCCGCCCATGCCTATCGAACAGCCGGCCACCGAGGTCCTGGTAGCTTCCAAACTGCATTTCTTGATGCCTTGGCAGAGACCGACCAATTCGATACAGCAGCTTCAACGATCACCCCTCGCCAAGCCTCCGCTAGAAGGAAGGTATGGCTATGATGGTCGCACGAGCATTGACGATTGCCGGTTCCGATAGCGGTGGCGGCGCCGGCATTCAAGCTGACATCAAGACCTTCCAAGAGCTGAACGTATTCGGCATGTCAGCGATTACGGCTGTGACGGTACAGAACACGCTTGGTGTTCACGGCGTATATCCGCTATCTCCTGAAGCCGTTGCTAAACAGATAAATGCCGTCGTAGAAGATATTGGGGTCGATGCTGTCAAAACAGGCATGCTGTTCAGCGCAGACATTATTGAGACAGTGGCGAATCGCATTGAAGCATTCGGTTTGAACAACGTTGTCGTCGACCCGGTCATGATAGCCAAGGGAGGCGCAGAGCTGCTGCAGCAAGATGCCATAGAGGCGATGAAGAATCGCCTGCTGCCGCTTGCGCTGATTGTCACGCCTAACATCCCGGAAGCAGAAGCGCTTGCAGGAATGAAGATTGTCACCCTGCAAGATCGGTGCAAGGCTGCGATAAGAATTGCTGATTACGGCGCCAAAATGGTCATCATCAAGGGAGGCCACGACATGCCGACCGAGCTGGCTGTTGACCTGTTCTATGACGGAGCCCGCTTCACACTGCTGGAAGGCCGCAGAATCATGACCAAGCATACTCATGGCACGGGCTGCACTTACTCGGCAGCGATTACGGCAGAACTTGCGAAGGGCACTGCTCCCAATGAAGCGGTTCGTACTGCGCGGCATTATATTCAGGCAGCAATTGAGGAGACATTCGGGCTTGGGGGCGGCAACGGCCCGACAAACCACTGGGCATATCGGCGGCGGCAGATGGATGAGGTGGTCAGATGACAAGTGTAGAGAGTCGCGTAGCAGATGCCCGCATGCGTTCCTATTTGCGGCTGTACCTTGTGCTCGGCAGCGCCAATTGCAAGGCAGACCCTGGATCGATTGTCGAGGAAGCCATTCGCGGAGGGGCTACGATGATACAGTTTCGGGAAAAAGGCGCAAACGCGCTGAAGACAACAGCTAAGAAAGAACTCGCAATGCGCATTCAGTCGGTATGCAGAAGACACAGCATCCCCTTCCTCGTGAACGATGATGTAGAGCTGGCGCTTGCCTTGAATGCGGACGGGGTTCATGTCGGCCAGAACGACGAGCCAGCGGCGCAAGTCAGGGATCGCATCGGCAATAAAATACTCGGCGTGTCCGTTCATTCGGCAGCAGAGGCTCTGCTGGCTGAGGAACAAGGCGCCGATTATCTCGGCGTTGGGCCGATTTATTCGACTGCTTCCAAAGAGGATGCTCTTGAGCCGCAAGGCACTGCAATCATTCAGCGACTAACAGAGATAACATCACTGCCGATCGTAGGCATTGGCGGCATTACGGCAGAGCGTGCGCCACATGTAATTCGAGCTGGTGCAGACGGGATCGCTGTTATCTCTGCCATTACCCATGCGGAGAATGTATGTCATGCCGCGAGAGGACTTGCTTCCGGAACTGTTCTCTCGGCAGCAGGATCGAGTCACCCGAGCGTCGCTTGCCTTTCTGTCATACCATGAATATCGTTGTCGTTCCAATTGTCGAACATTATGGAGGAGTCCGCCGGAAATAGGCGGATTCTTTTTGTGTGCCGCTAATAAGATATAAAAGTACGCCGATTTAAGAAAATGAAAAGGAGGAATTGGAATGTGCACAAATATATCGATACCGCGAAAGTCGAAGAATGGCGGCATCGTCTCTGCAAGAACAATGGACTGGACATTGAAACTCAATTCCATCGTCAATTTTGTACCTCGCGGGCAGCCTTTTCCTGAAGCCAATCTTCCTGGAAACGAAATGAAATGGAAAAACAAATACGGGTTTGTTGGAGCAGGCGATCTGATTGAAGACTTCATCTTTTACTCCGACGGCTTGAACGAGCATGGACTTTCCGTTGCCGGGCTGTGGTTGTCCTGCAGCAAATATCCCATGCCTCGACCAGGTACCCCCCTCCTTTATAACTCCAATTTTGTTCCGTATCTATTGGGGAATTACAAAAATACCCATGAGGTAAAGGCTGCTTTAGCTGATTTGAACGTCATTAATATTTCAGAACTATATCCGTCCGCCTATGCGCTACTGCATTATATTATTAGTGATGCATCAGGCAATCATTTAATCGTAGAGTTCACTGAGGGGGAGATGAAAATTTACCCGAGCAAACTGGGCGTGTTGACGAATGAGCCTACATATCCTTGGCATCTTGCCAATCAAGAGCTATATCAGCACTTAAGCCTGGAAAACAATGCGCAAACCAGCTGTGGAAGCGACCTCTACGGCAGCGGACAGCTTGGAATTCCAGGCGATCCGACCCCCCAATCCCGCTTTGCTCGATCTGTATTCCTGCAGAAAACGACTTTTCGTCCTGCCAACACGAAGGAAAGCATCGGGTTAGCTAGACAGCTCTTGCAAACACTCACGGTCCCTAGCGGAACGGTCTATAAGAAGGGCTCCAGCACCATATACGATTGGACACAGTGGTGTGTATACCGCGATCATACCAATCGCAGCTACTACTTTAACACAGACTTTAACAGCAAGCTTTACGGGATACACCTTACCCAATTAAATCTCAATGCCTCTGAACAAAGCCGAATCCAAATAGAAAAGCCTGCTTGGTACGAGGACATTACCGAGGCGTTTAACGCCTGACACGTATACCGTATGACCAATGAGTTCTCTCAGGCTGAAGTATTAAGAATAATACTATATTCTCAATACCTTCCCTATTTACTACGCATGCTCCAGCCTGATCAATTCATCCGTGCGTACGCATTTTAGCCCTCTACGTTCGGCCTCGTGCAATATATCGCGCAGCACCGTTAACATTTGTCCAGGGGCTTCCTTATCAGCGCCGAACGTATCCCCACTGTCATGGAGTACGATAACTGCACCTGGCTCAATACGCTCAGACAGCAGCTTGCGCAAGTTGCGTTCCCCCGTATCCAGCTTCCAATCCCGCGCAATAATCGACCATAATACGAGCCGATACGATTTGCGCAGCAGAAACAGATCTCCTAAATTCAGTATCCCCCATGGAGGACGATAGAAGGTCGGCCGCTCTCCTGTAATGCGTTCAATGATGTCCGCAGAACGTTCCACATGCTCGCGCCTGATGTTCCGGGGTGTCATGACCCAATTCGGCATATGCGTATAATTGTGAATGCCAATCTGATGGCCTTCCTCATGCATGCGTTTCACAAGCTCGGGATACTTCTCTGCCTTGCTGCCCAGAACAAAAAAGGTAGCCTTCACGCCCCGCTCACGCAATAAATCAAGCAGCACTGGCGTGTAATCCGGGTCTGGTCCATCATCAAACGTAAACGCGACATGACGATGTGCCCGCTTCCGTCCCGCCTTGCGAAATACACCCCATCCGCAGATTCGTGTTAATAAAAAGGGAAGCCCCATATAAATAGCGATTAGTGCAATTAATATTCCTGCGATAAGGTTATCCATGTTCTTATCCCTTCTCCCCGTTTACATATCGATTCACAAGTGCTGAACGTGACATCAACAGCATCTTCGGCACCAGCTTCGATCGCTGCTGCTTCAGGCGCTTGGCTCCCTCTGGATTCAGCATACGGAGCAGCAAGCGCAGATATATGGTGGATACTCGCTGCATCCACTTCGTCTCCAGAGGATGCAGCTCGAAGCCTAATCCATAAGTGATGCCGCGATGAAGCAGTGTTATCCCAGTCAGCGCCTTTACCTTAGCCAATTCCGGATTCGTATTCACAGCATGGCCGACCTGCTTCAATGCATCACGCAGCCTGCGCGCCGTAACAAGTGCAGCCCGATCCGCACCAATGGAGCGAGACAGCTCCAGCACCTCCCGATTATCAAGATGAATCTCGCATACATAGTCGCCTTTATGAATATAGCTTCCATCCTCACAGCGAATGGAGGTGCCTCGATGCGTCCGTACAACAACTTTACATATTCCGAACTGTGACTGATATATACTTCGAAGAGGCGTGATCAATTCAAATACAGCCTCCCAAGTCATCCACAGTGATTGCAGCATTTTGTTGCCCAAGGTTGAGATCATGTACAATCAAATCCTTCCTGTATGAAAATCGTGATCTGCTTAACTTACTTTCATCGTACAGCCTGGAGTTCTCTTTTTTCTTACTCCATTCTTACGAGTTTCTTAAGTAATTGAGGTAAACAGAGTCCTTTATATCCAAACCTTTCCTTTAGACAACAAAAAAGCAGTACAGCACTTCAAACTCTGTGCTGCACTGCTTATGCAAATTAACGAATCTCTTCGCCTTACCTTATTTAACGGCTTCATAACATCCGTTACTTTGGCTATTTGACTACAATATTGTCGGAAGCTGCATGTTCCACTCTCTCCGACGTTAGCTCTAATACGTAATAATCATTGACATTCCGCACGTGGAACCCGCATGACGTGTATAACCCCAGTGCCCGCTCATTCTCAACGGCAACTTCTAACTCAATCTTGGCAGTTGGCTGCTGATCCTTCACGCGCTCAATAATACTGCGAAGAATCCAGCGTCCGTATCCTCTGCCTCTGTGCTCAGGTTGAACACTGAAGCCGAATAGAAATGCACTGCCTTCTTCCCGCATAACATGAATCTTCCCGATAGGCAGCCATTCTCCGTTCTCCTGCTGGCAGTCTGCAATAAAAATATAATCCTGCTGTGAGAGCATCGCCGTCTCTACATACCCTCTTGCATCTTCCTCATTCATATCGAATCCGTCCATGTTCAATCGCGTGAGAAGAGCCATATCCCCCATCTCTGCCTGACGTAATTCAATTTTTGCAGGGGGATGATCGACATCTTGCACATGCTCTCCAGTAAGTGTCATCCAATATTCGGAGAAGCTGCACTTCGAACCGATGCTCTCCAAATATTCCTTGCCGGATAAGGAAGGTCGAGCGCAAATGAAGATAATTTTCTCCACCTGACGTCTCCTACACTCCTGCTGAGCTTCCTTAACAAGCTGACTGAATATGCCCTGACGCCGATAGTCGGGATGCACCATCCCGCTTATCTCTACTTCTGAGACACAGAACTGATAGATGCCGAGAAATCCGACAATTTCACCATCTACAATATACACATAGTCGTTAGCGACATCACCCGTGCGTGCACGAAGTGAATCCCAGTTCAACTTCAAAATGATTTGATCGTGTTCATTGCAAATGTCTTCCAATCTGTGCAGTGCTTCAAGCTGGTCAGCATCCAATTGTGTATAGGTTCGCAAGCCTGTATTATTCATGCTACTCATCTCCTTCGCTTTCAAATGCGAATTCATGAGATTGTATTCTACACCTTCGCTATTATTTCCTTTTCAATCAGTTCAGCAAGTTGTTGAATTGGCTGCGTTCCCAGATCGCCCTCGCCCCGCTTGCGGACGGACACGCTTCCGCTCGCCTGCTCCTGCTCTCCTACAATGAGCATGTAAGGAACTTTGCTATGCTGCGCTTCGCGTATTTTGAAGCCTAGACGCTCATTGCGCGCATCCACTTGTACCCGAATACCCGCCTGTTCCAGCGATTCCTTCACTTCATACGCGTAGTCGGCGAAGAGATCCGATACAGGCAGTACCGCCACCTGAACGGGCGCAAGCCATGTCGGGAATGCTCCTGCATAGTGCTCTGTCAATATGCCAATGAACCGATCAATCGAACCGTACACCGCACGGTGAATAACAACAGGCCGATGCTTCAGGCTATCTTCTCCGATATAGGACAGGTCGAATTTCTCCGGCATCTGGAAGTCCAGCTGAATCGTGCCGCACTGCCAGCTCCGCTTGAGTGCATCCAGGATGTGGAAGTCGATCTTCGGCCCATAGAAGGCCCCGTCCCCTTCATTAACACGATATTCGACGCCGCGCTTATCCAACACGTGCTGCAATGCCTGCTCCGCCTCATTCCACAGCTCCTCTGAGCCCATCGAATCCTCCGGCCGCGTAGATAACTCGATCTTATACTCGAAGCCGAACACCTTATAGATGTGATCGATTAAGGCCATAACCTTGCCGATCTCCTCTTCGATCTGATCCGGACGGACGAACAGATGAGCATCATCCTGACAGAACGTACGAACCCGAAGCATACCGTTCAAGGCGCCGGACATTTCATGCCGATGTACTTGACCGAACTCGCCAAGTCGAATTGGAAGCTCACGATAGGAGTGCTGCCCATTTTTGTAAATGAGCATATGCCCCGGGCAGTTCATCGGCTTCAGTGCAAACGTCGTATCATCTACTTTCGTAAAATACATATTGTCCTTGTAGTGATCCCAGTGACCCGACTGCTCCCACAATCGGTTGTTCATCATAAGCGGTGTGCGCACCTCGTCATAGCCGCGTCTTCGTTGAAGTCCTCGCGCGAAATCCTCAAGCTCTGTGCGAATCGTCATCCCGTTCGGCAAGTAGAAAGGCATACCAGGCGCTTCCTCGGAGAACATGAACAGTCCAAGCTCTGTTCCAAGCCTGCGATGATCGCGCTTCTTCGCTTCTTCAAGCATATGCAAATATTCTTCCAGTTGATCCTTCTTCGCAAAGGCAGTTCCGTATACGCGCTGCAACATTTTGTTATTCGAATTCCCACGCCAATACGCGCCGGATACCTTCATCAGCTTGAAGGCCTTAATGCGGCCTGTGGACGGAACATGTGGGCCTCGGCATAAATCCACGAATTCACCCTGCTTGTAAATGCTGATGACCGCATCCTCTGGCAGGTCGTGAATCAGCTCCAGCTTCAACGGCTCCTTCAATTCCGAAAACAAGCGAATGGCTTCTTCTCGGCTGACCACCTCGCGCTGAATCGGCAAGTTTTCCTGAATGATGCGAGACATTTCTTGTTCAATTGCTACTAGGTCCTCTGTCGACAATGGCTGCGCGATATCGATGTCGTAATAGAATCCATCTTCAATGACTGGGCCGATCCCCAGCTTGACTGTATCGGCTCCATATATGCGTTGAATGGCTTGCGCCATAAGATGTGCTGTACTGTGACGAATGATGGCCAGACCATCCTTGCTATCTGCCGTGACGATCTCGACGAGGCTGTCATGCTCGATCGCTGTGTCAACATCCACGAGCGTACCGTCCATTTTTCCGGCCAGTGCTTGCTTCTTCAAGCTTGTGCTAATCGATGCTGCAACTTCTTCGATGGTCGTGCCTTGCAAATACCCCCTGTTCGATTCGTCTGGAAATGTTACCTTGATCTCCATGCTTCAGCCTCCCTTTCCTCATATTCGTACCTGAAATGATGAACGCCCCTGGAGAACGCAAAAAAACGCATCTCTCCCGAAAGGGACGAGTGCGTTCTATCTCGTGGTTCCACCCTAATTCAATCCTGCATTGCATGTTGGAACGGGATAAGCCGCCATTCGCTGCAATTGCAAGATCCTTCATTGGACATCCGGTAACGAGGATGGGTCGGTGATGCTTACTGCTGAGAAGCGGATTGCAATGGTACCAGTACCATTTCCAAATGATCACCCTCAGGTTCAACATCACGGCTGCAAAGGGGTAATTCCACAACCGTAACTGAAGAAGCTTGCACCAATCGCTTCTCTCTCTGGACAGCTCGTGCTGGAAATCATGTCTTTGGTCATCGCCTGATGAATATGGGAATAATGTTACACACATTCAGGAAGAAAAGTCAAGTTCAATATTTCCAAAAATAAATTTCCCCTGCTTCGCTACAGGAACCATATTGATCTGCATATAGGGCTGTGCTAGCATGACGTCGTAGGTAATTTTTTCATGTTTTTACACTTTAAGAAGAGGAGGCATCCCGCCTTCATGAACTACGTACAGAAGGGAATACACGCCTTATTTTCCATCCTGATTGCAGCTCTTTTTACCCACACGATTACCCCCGCATCTTCCGCTCAAGCCTCTTTTCAATCCCATTGCGGTACTCTATGCAGCCACTACGATATTGTCGTTATCGGCAGCGAAATTCAAGGCATTCTGCTTGCCAAGGCAGCCCATGATCTTGGCTTGAATGTACTCATCCTGGATCCCCGCAGCAAGCCAGGCGGAGAGCTCATCGAAGGGGAAATGTGGTTCCTCGACGAACCCTTCGACAAGCATGGTCACAGCCTTGTACAAGGCAGCATTAAGCCTCTCTTCGACGGGTACGATAAGGGCACGATTCGCAAGCCCGTGGAGTTCGAGAATTATTACGAACACCTCATCCAAGGCATCCCTCTCCGAAGCAGCATTGCGATTCAATCTGTACAATTTGAGCTAGAAAAAAAGGGAAAATCAATCCACTCCCTCACCTATACTGCTGCAGACGGAAAAATCTATACGGTTCAGTCTAAATATTGGGTGGAGAACACCGACTTCAATGCCCTCACCAGCAAGCTTGGCGAGAAGCGAATTCCAGGCATGGAGAGCCTGTACGACGGCAAGAACAATAAGCCAGACTACATGGCCGCTACGCTGATGCTCAAGTTCAAGCACGTGAATTGGAGTATGCTTCACCAAGCCGTCCTTGCCAGTTACCCTCTCCAGAACCTCATCAAAAAGTACGGTCCAAACACCTATGTGGATGGGAGCGAAGCTACCGGATTCAGCAATATTATGCGTACCTACAAGCCGCACGACAATGGACTTATGCTCCGTGGGATGAACACGGTCTATCAGCGTAATGGCGAGGCCATTATGAACGCGCTGCTCGTATATAACGTTGATCCTGCCAATCCGGCATCTGTGCAAGCCGCCTTATACAGGGCGAAGACCGAAGCACCGTATATTTTGAATTTTCTGCGTCAACATATCTGGGGTTTCTCGAAGGCAGAGCTGAACGGCTTCCCTGATTATTTATACATTCGGGATTACAACCGATTCGAGACTAAATATGTGCTGAATGAACACGACGTCTTGAATGGCAGCATGTTCTGGGACAATGTGAGCATCGGCGGGTACTCGCTTGACTTGCAAGGTACAACGCGCATTCGGGAAGGAATCGGATTCGGCCAACCTGATCGCTATGGCATCCCGCTTCGTTCCTTTCTGCTCAAGTCCTACAACAACGTCATCGTCGCGGGCAAAAATATTGGAGCCACCATCAAAGCCTATGGCAGCGCCCGCATCATGCCCAACACCGCCCTTGCAGCTGAAGCGATTGGCATCATATTGGGCAAGGAACGGAGTAAATCACTGGCTGAGCTAACGCCTGATGATTTCAAGCGAATCCACTATTATTTACAGACAAAATATCACATTGTACTATTTAAATGAACCGGCTGAATATATGTAGATACTACGTTATGAGTTAACAAGAGTCTATCGCTTCTATGTGAACGGAAGGGCGAGCTACTAAAGGGATCTTACCTACAGGTTCGTCCTTCTTCGATTTGCTTGTTAATACACACTTGACAAATAAACCCTCATACATTAATTTATTGATTAATAAATAACAAAAATTCTGACAAGGTGTTGAACCAACATGTCACCAAAAGACCCATCTCTATCTCGCAAGGATCAAATCATTGATGCTGCTGTCTCCTCCTTTGCGGAACATGGCTTTTACAAGACGACAACCGCCAAAATAGCCAAATCAGCTGGTGTAACGCAGCCATACGTGTTTCACTTTTTTAAATCCAAAGAGGAATTGTTCATCGCAGTTCTCGACCGCGCCACAGAGAAGATTGAAGAGGCCTTCTCCAGCGTGGATGCTCCTCCCGAACAGTTTGTAGAGACAATGGGACGCGCCTTCGGGAAGCTCATTGAGACCCATCGCGATGAGATGCTCGTGACGATGCAGGCATTTACAACTTCAGAGCCAGCAATCCGCGATTCGGTGCGCGACCATTTCACTGCGATACACCAGACGGTCATACGGCGCTTTGAACAAGCCGGGATTCCGAATGCCAAATTCGCAGCCAGCATGTTCATCGGCTCAGGTCTAATTATTACGATGTCAGAAGTGCTCGAAGCGCCTAACTTATCTCCGTGGCCATCCAAATAAAACATAGTGAAATCACTTTCTTCTGCTGCCTTTTTGAGGTCGCACTTTTTTTGGCATCGTATTTATTGATTAATAAATAAATATTAATAATGAGGTGTGTTAATTCATGAACAAAATGTCTGTAAAATCCACTTTTCTTCACCTGTTACAGTCGCCGTCAGTCATTATCGGCCTTATTACTGCGCTTACTTTTCAAGTACTGTTCAGCCTGATCTGGCTAACCGGGTACGATCATTTGACAGACAATGTGAATCGGTTAGCCATTGCCGTAGTGAATGAGGATCAAGTGGTTGGCAAGCAAGCGGTGCAATCGATTATGGGGAAGCTTCCATTTCACATGAAAGAGGAGGCGAGTCTTGATCAAGCTATGACACAGCTTGAAGAACGCAAGGTGCAAATGGTAATGCATATTTCAGGGAATTTCTCTAAGCAGCTAACGGATCCGACACAGAAAGCTGTCGTCACGTATGCTGTGAACGAATCCAATCCAAGCATGGTCAAAAGTGTAATGCAATCTGTCTCCAGCCAAATTACGACTTCACTCAATGAACATGCGGTTCGTACGGGCATGACCCAAGTACTGGAGCAGGTACATGTTCCACAGCTGCAAGCAAGCAGCCTATCCGAATCCATGTCTGCACGCGTCGTAGCCGAAATGAATAACGTTCATCCCATCTCGAACTTCTCGTGGACGATGGTTCCCATGATGCTGCTGCTGGCTTCCTTCGTTGGCTGCATGCAGTTCACCATGGAAATGAATAAGGCTGCCAAAGCTATCAAACAAAAATGTGGCCAATGGACACTCCTGACAGCTCGCTCCCTGCTCAATATTGTCGCCTCCCTGATCATTACAACGGTTGGCACGGGAATGGTGTCGCTGATGGGTGTTCATTCCGAACAAGGCTTCGGTAAGATGTGGCTATTCCAACTCGCTTACGTTATCACGTTTCTATTTGTCGCTCAGTTGTCCTTTTACATCTTCAGCGATGCCGGTGCATGGGTCAATATTGCACTGCTGTCGATCCAGTTGATCACCTCGGGAGCTCTGCTGCCGCGCGAGCTGCTGCCATCTTTCTATCAGAAAATCAGTGAATTCTCCCCTGGTACCTATGCCGTAACTGGCATTATGAACTTAGTGAACGGGGGTCCAGCCATATCGGATTCAATTCATGCGCTCTTGCTTATCTTGACTGCGGTCATCCTACTGACGACTGTTATTGTTGGAGGGGTACAGTTATTGCAGCGCAAACCGAAAGAACATGGACAGCTAGCTTCGTAAGCAAACTTATATATGATGCGTAGACACAACGAGATACCGCGAAACACGCATTACATGACAATAAAGCGCCGTCCGCCGCATTTTTACGGACAGATGGCGCTTTATTCCTTACTCACGATTCAATTTGCTCCAGCTTCACGATTGCCTCATATACCTCATCCGAGGTTACGCCTTCTGGCTTCATGAGCTGAATGGATTCCTGTGGGAGAGTCGCTTGCCGCGCAATGCACTCCAACGTTGGACGGTCTTCCGCAGATAATCCAAGGTCACCTAGTCGATAAGGTAAGCCCAAATCTTCGTAGAACGGCAACAAATCCTTCACTTCCGCAACATTATCCTCCAGCACCAATTGAACGAGGATGCCGTACGCGACCTTGTCTCCGTGCAGCAAATGATGTGTCGCTGGCGCGGCGGTCAGGCCATTATGGATCGAATGTGCTCCTGCTATTCGACCAAGGTGATCGCCGAAGCCGCCAACAAGGCCGCCAGTCATTATGATCGTCTCCGCTACCTCTACGAACGCATCGGATAGCTGCTTCTGCTCTGCGTCGTGAATGCTCTGCCGTCCATGCTCCAGAAGTGCAGTCTGGCATAGACGAGCTGTAAGATGCGCAACCTGCACAGCGGCTGAACGATGCTTCAAACCACGAATGAGTACATCCGCCTCATACCATTTTGCTAATGTATCGGCAATCCCTGCACGCAGATAATCAACAGGTGCATGCAAGGCAATGCGTGGTTCAAGCAGCACCATAAGTGTGCTTTTCGAAAAAACGGTATAGTGGGTGAATTGTCCTTCTTCGTTATAGAACACGCTGAGCGGCGTCCATGCTGCGCAATTCGAGGCGAGCGTTGGCACGAGAATCGTATCCAGCCCCGATGTATTCCCTGCTGCCTTGACCAAGTCCATTACCTTGCCTCCGCCGAGTCCAAGAATGGCATCCGCTCGTTCGGCCTGGGCATAGCATGCAATCCGATGCGCTTCCTGCAATGTGCATTCCCCTTGATAACGGAGATATAACAGTGTTGTGTTCGTCTCCTTCGGCCAATAGGGCTGCGCCGCCTCCAAGGAGCGATCACCATGCACGACAATCACTCGCTTGTATTGATACGGTGCCAATAATGTATCTAGCTTGTCCAAAATGCCCGCTTCACAATGATAGACTGCCGGCGTACCTCTAACGACGATAGCTTTCTCTTCCTTCGTCATCGATGTCACTTCCTTTTCAGCATCCACTCTGGTTTGCCGAAGCCTTTGAACTGTTCATCTATTGTTTTCTCGAATTCGGCGGATTCAACAGCTTCCTTCAAGTCCTTCGCGAATTGCTTGTCCAAATCAGCTGTATTCACAACGACACGATTGCGGTAATCATCCGGCATATTTTCGAGCTTCAGAGCATCGAGCAGGTTCATTTTCGCAGCAAGTGCGAAGTTGCCCGGAACAAGAGACAGGTCAGCGCTGTCTACTGCGCGCGGAAGCTGAGCAGCCTCGATTGGCTGTAGAACAAGATGCTTCGGATTGTCCTTCACGTCCTTCTCCGATACACGCAGTGGATCGATGTCCTTATTCACTGTAATGAGTCCTGCATCTTGCAACAATCCCAATGTACGCGCCAGGTTCGTCGGATCGTTCGCAATCGCTACTGTACTCCCGTCAGCAACTTCATCCAAAGATTTGAACTTGGACGAGTAAATGCCCATTGGAGCCGTCGGTACGGAAATAAGCTCGGACAACTCAATTTTATTTTCTTTCGCGAAGTTCTCCATGTAGATTTTGTGCTGGAACAGGTTCGCATTCAAATCTCCATTCGACAATGCCAGGTTCGGCTGCACATAATCACCGAATTCGACCACCTCAATGGAATAGCCTTTCTTCTCCAAAATCGGCTTAATCGCCTTCGTTATCATATCGCTATAAGGGCCGGCTGTTGCCCCGATCTTGATTGCTTTGCTTTCTTCCTGCTTTGCGTCTCCTGAACCCGTTGATGCGTCTTTGCTGCCGCATCCAGCCAGCAAGCTAATTGCTAGAATAAGAGAAAGAATGAGAGCTGTTTTCTTCATGTTGATGACCTCCGTATATGTTTTTAGTAAAGGTTTGGTTCCCTGTGTCCCTTTTTCAGCACCAAGAAGGTGGCGTGATCTTGAAATTATTCTTCCGTTGCTTCGTAAGGGTTGACTTCAAATGATCAACAGCGAATGCATTATCGCTTATCTACTTTCTTTGCAATAAAGTCTCCGCCGTACTGAATGATCTGCACCAAGCAGATTAGAATGATTACCGTAGTAAACATTACAGTGTTGTCGTAGCGATAGTAACCGAACCGAATCGCCAAATCGCCGATTCCACCTCCACCGACTGTACCGGCCATTGCCGAATAAGCGACAAGGCTGATTGCTGTAATGTTCACGCCTTGAATGATGCCTGGCTTCGCTTCAGGGAGAAGTACATCCTTAATGATCATCCACGGTGTTGCACCAATGGAGATTGCCGCTTCGATGACGCCTTTGTCAATCTCGCGCAGCGCCGTCTCTACCAGGCGGGCGAAGAACGGAATTGCCGCAATCGAGAGCGATACCGAAGCAGCCGTCGGGCCTATCGTTGAGCCGACAATGAGCTTCGTCAGCGGCAGCAGCGTCACCAGCAAGATGATGAACGGAATTGAGCGAATCATGTTGACGATGAAGCCTAGCACATTTTTCGTAAACGCATTTTCGAGGAATAGCCCCTTATCGGTTACAAATAATAGAATTCCAATGGGAAGACCCAGAATTATGGCAGCAAACAGCGAAATTCCAACCATATAGAGCGTCTGGACAAATGCCTTGCCCAAGTCTGGCAGCAGTTGGATGATCGAATCACTCAGCATGATGGATGACCTCCAATCGATAGGTTCGTTCTTTGATGTAGTCGAGTGCCTGCCGCAGCTCTGATACTTCTCCATTCAGCTCCAGGATCAGAATGCCTAGCGGGTTGTCATGGATGTATTCAATTTTGCCATGCAAAATATTTGCTCTAACCTTGAAGTTCGTCATCACATCAGTAATGATTGCTTCCTCCGCTTGCGGTGCCACGAAGTGAATCTTCACGATCGTTCCCTTGCAATACTGAATCAATCGTTCTGGAAGATCGAATTGGAATAGGCTGCTGATGAACGAGCGCGTCATCGGATGCTGTGGATCAGAGAAAATGTTATATACTGGCCCCTCTTCTACCACATTGCCGTTCTGCATCACCGCCATCCGGTCACAGATGTCCTTCACCACTTCCATTTCGTGCGTAATCAATACAATCGTCAGGTTCAACTCGCGATTGATTTTCTTCAGCAGCTCCAAGATTGACTGTGTCGTCTCGGGATCTAGCGCAGATGTTGCTTCATCGCATAGCAGCACATGCGGTTCATTCGCCAGCGCTCTGGCAATGCCTACTCTCTGCTTCTGACCACCGCTGAGCTGAGCAGGATATACATCTCGCTTGTCAGCCAAGCCGACCATTTCAAGCAATTCAAGGACACGCGGTTCAATCTCTGCCTTCGACTTGTTGTTGGCCTTCAGAGCAAATGCAATATTCTCAAATACCGTCTTGGAGCGGATAAGATGAAAGTGCTGAAAAATCATGCCGATCTTCAGTCTTGCCTGTCGCAAGCTCTCTCCTTGCAGCTTCGTCAAATCAACGCCATCGACGAGGATACTCCCGGATGTAGGTTCCTCCAGCAGGTTGATGCAGCGCAGCAATGAGCTCTTCCCCGCCCCGCTTCGTCCGATAATCCCGTAAATTTCTCCCCTATTGATTCGAAGAGAGACGTTATTTACGCCGATGACGGTCGATGTCTTGCTTCGATACTCCTTAACCAAACTCCGAATTTCAATCATTTCACACACCCCGCCATTCTGTTGCTATCACCTGGATGAAAACTAAAAAGCCTCTTTCCCTAAGAGAGAAAGAGGCTGAATTGGCAGTATCGCCACACTTATCTCTCAGAATGGAATCATTCCGTAGGATTTAGCACCGTTTACTCACAGGTAAGGTTGCCGGACGTCATAGGGCCTAGTCCCTCAGTCACTCTTGATAAGGTAGTATGAAGTTGTCATTTGTTGTTGAAGATAATACATCTGAAAATATGAGTTGTCAACAATATTTTCATTTCACTTTCAGAAACAGTACTTCAACAAACAGAAATAGACCGCCCTAGGTCAAAGGATGCGGTCTATTTTTGCTCCAAAAAGCCTTCCGCCCTTAAAAGCGGCTATTGTGTAGGGTGTAGGGGTCGGTTGCCGCCGACTCCTTAATTTATTCTTATTATAGCACTGGGAATATATACATGATCACAAACAGAATACCTCACCTCACATTATTTACTTCTTTGGTATCCTAACACATCAACACATTCTCTGAATAATCGTTAATGTCTTCGTGATCATGATGATAGCTGGAGAGATGGATTGAATTCCCCTTTTCAATTAGCACGATCGTCTGCTGGCTGACATGGACGGCGTTGGCTAATTCCTGCTATGTCATGTTTTTATCCACACTTACTATATAGATACATAATTTCCGCCACTAAGAATCACTCTAAAAGAGACAGCATACCCCTGAGCCGAGATACAGCGCTTACAATTTCCACTTTACAGATAGGCAAGAAGACAGTAAGATAAGATCACACTAAGTTGTATACAAGTATACTTGTTGTACTTTACAGCATGATCACAGGAGTGAATACAGCATGAAATTAGGCATGATTGGCCTTGGAAAAATGGGTTTCAACCTCGTAGATAACATATTGCAGCACAAGCATCAGGTAGTCGCTTTTGATGTAAATGCTGAACAACGTCAAAAAGCAGCTGACCTAGGAGCAATTCCTGCAGATACAATTGAAGAACTCGTATCGAAGCTGGATGCTCCCAAGATCATCTGGATGATGGTTCCAGCTGGAGAAATCGTGGATCAAGTGGTAGACACACTGCTTCCTCTTCTCTCTCCAGGTGACATTGTCATTGACGGAGGAAATTCACATTATAAACAATCCATCGCTAGAGGCGAGAAAGTGCATGCACTGGGTGCTCATTACTTCGATATCGGAACATCCGGCGGAGTATCTGGCGCAGCTGAAGGCGGCTGCTTCATGATTGGCGGCAACCAAGAAGTATTCGCTACACTTGAGCCACTGTTCAAGGACATTGCGGTAGATCAAGGATATTTGTATGCAGGCAAGAGCGGAAGTGGACATTTCCTGAAAATGGTTCACAACGGTATTGAATATGGAATGATGCAGGCGATCGCGGAAGGCTTCGAAGTATTGGACAAGAGCGACTTCGATTTCGATTACGAACAAGTTGCACGCGTATGGTCTAACGGATCGGTTATCCGCAGCTGGTTGATGGATCTGACGCAAAATGCTTTCTCCAAAGATCCGAAGCTGGACAGCATTCGCGGCGTTATGCAAAGCTCTGGCGAAGGCAAATGGACAGTGGAAACTGCACTGGAGCTGCAAGCAAGCGCACCAGTTATCGCGATGTCCCTCTTCATGAGATATCGTTCGCTTGAGTCCGATTCCTTCCACGGTAAGGTAGTTGCTGCACTGCGCAATGAGTTCGGCGGACATCAAGTGGTAACGAAGGAATAGTCATTTCCTATTTCGATAGCGAAGATAGAATCACCACAAGCCCGATGGTCGCGCCATGCAGCACTGTGGTACAATCAGAACCAAATCTGTTAAGTGAGATATGGGTTCAGGAAACCAATCATGAGGAGAGTTCACGCATGATACACTATCCGAAACAGTGGCTGCAGGGCGCATCCCTTGGGGAATCCATCGCCTGTGAGCTGCGATTGCAAATTATTAACGGCTCCATCAAGCCGGGCGAAATTATATCAGAGAATCGAGTGGCTGCCGACTTCGGCACCAGCCGCTCTCCCGTTCGCGAAGCATTGAAAACGCTCTCTAACGAAGGGCTTATTCGCTTGGAGCGCATGGGTGCTGTTGTCTTAGGGCTTAGTCTTATCGATGTCGAAGAGCTGTACGATGTTCGCTATCTCATTGAGAGCTTTGTCCAGCAGCGGCTCGCCATCGTGAACACAGATGGTCTGATTCTGACGCTTCTGCAGATTATCGACAAGATGGAACTCGCGGTTAAGTACAATGATGCCGTTGAATTCGCATATCAGGATTTATCGTTCCATGAAGCGATCATTGCTGCAGCGGAGCATAAACGGATCATGCATCTGTGGACGAGCATTCGACTGATCGTAAAGACCGTCATGCTGATGACAACGGAAGAAATATTCTCTGAGGGAGAAGCGAAGCTGTTCACTGTAATTGAGAAGCACCGTACGATCGTAAGAGGACTCCAGTCGAAGGATACTCATACGATCCAGCAGGTTGTCTCAGCCTACTTCGCCGACTCGAACCGTACCTTGCATGTCAGCTTGCCGCATTCGTAACGGCAAGCTGCAAGGATACAAAGTTTTTTTAATTCAAGTTGTCGACAAGTATTCAAGTTTGTTTTGGAAACGCTATATTTGGAATCATTCATAACAATCGGCACTCTTCAAAAGGAGGCTCGTACATCATGAGCACACTATTCGGAATGAGTCACAATGTTACATTACTATTTTGGACACTTCTTACCATCGTATTTCTCATTGTGTTCATTGCCAAGCTAAAATGGAATCCTTTCGTGACGTTGCTTATATCAGCATTAATGCTCGGTCTGTTAACAGGCATGAAACCGCAAGATGTTGTGCAATCGGTTACACAAGGCCTTGGCGGCACACTTGGCACGATAGCCATCGTCATTGCGCTCGGTACCATGCTGGGCAAGATGATGGCGGAATCAGGCGGTGCAGAGCAAATCGCCACTACCCTTATTGATAAATTCGGAGAATCACGCGTTCATTGGGCAATGCTCCTTGTTGGTTTTATTGTAGGTATCCCAGTATTTTTTGAAGTTGGCGTTATTTTATTAATTCCAATTGTGTTCACTGTAGCACGCAAAACAAACAAGTCATTGCTGCAGATCGGCATTCCAATCTTGGCGGGGCTATCTACCGTGCATGGACTCGTACCGCCGCATCCGGCACCGATGATTGCCATCGACGCTTATCAAGCGGATCTCGGTCGTACGATTCTCTACTCTCTGCTCGTCGGAATACCAACAGCAATTATCGCAGGGCCGCTATTCGGCAAGTTCATTGGTAAACGCATTCAATTACAGCCGCCAGCGAAGCTCGCTGAGCAATTCGCGCAGAAGAGCGATCGGCCGCTCCCAAGCTTTGGCATTACGCTGTTCACCATTTTGCTGCCTGTCATTCTTATGCTGATTGGCTCCGTCGCAGACATCGTCGATCCTGAAGGCATTAGCAGCTTAGCCGTACTGTGCAAATTCATCGGCCATGAAATTATCGCGCTTCTGATTGCAGTCGTCTTCTCCTTCTTCTCGCTCGGTTATGCGCGCGGCTTCAAGAAGGAAGAGATATCCCGCTTCACCAGCGAATGTCTCGCTCCTACCGCAACGATCATCCTTATCATTGGCGGCGGCGGTGCGTTCAAGCAAGTGCTCATTAACAGTGGTGTTGGCGGTGCGATCGCAGAGCTTGCCACACAAGCGAACATTAACGTCATACTATTCGCCTGGTTCGTCGCAGCATTGATTCGTGTCGCAACTGGTTCTGCAACCGTTGCCATGACGACCGCTGCTGGTATTGTTGCTCCAGTACTGGCGATGACTCCAGGTGTTCCTGTAGAATTGGTTGTACTGGCAACCGGCGCAGGCTCGATCGTTCTGTCCCACGTCAATGATGCAGGGTTCTGGATGGTGAAGGAATTTTTCAACATGTCCGTCCCAGAGACACTTAAGTCATGGACAGTGATGGAGACGATTCTATCTGTCGTCGGATTAGCATTGATTCTGCTGTTGAGCACAGTAGTGTAACATATATGGCAATGAAAGAAAGAAGGTTATTCCTATGAATCATCCCAACTACATGATCGGAATCGATATGGGAACGACGAGCACGAAGGCAGTCGTATTCGAAGAGAATGGCAAAGTCGTATCCACCGGCAGCCAAGGCTATCCACTGCATACACCGAACGCAACGATAGCCGAGCAGGATCCGGAACGGATATTCCAAGCCGTTGTCTCTTCTGTAAAGCAAGCGATGAGCGCTGCGCAAGCCCGGCCTGAGGATATACTGTTCCTGTCCTTCAGTTCAGCGATGCATAGCCTCATCGCTGTCGATGCAGAAGACCATCCGCTCACCCCTTGCATCACGTGGGCAGACAATCGGAGCAGCAAGTATGCAGCCCAGCTCAAGAAGGATCCGCAGGGACATGCCTTATATTTGCGGACAGGCACTCCCATCCATCCGATGTCCCCGCTTACGAAGTTGGTGTGGATGCGGCATGAAGCTCCGGAATTGTTAAATAAGGCGGCTAAATTCATTTCCATTAAGGAATACGTACTCTTCAAGCTGTTCCATACGTATGTTGTCGATTACTCGATTGCGTCTGCTACAGGGATGATGAATTTGCAGCAGCTCGCTTGGGATGAAGAAGCGCTTGAACTTGCGGGCATATCGACTAACAAGCTATCCGAGCTCGTTCCTACTACGCATCAGCTGACAGGAATGGATGAAGTCTACGCGCGGGAGATGGGACTCTCCCCTGCTACCCCAACGATTGTGGGAGCCAGTGATGGTGTGCTCTCCAATCTTGGTGTAAATGCGATCGAGCCTGGTGTTGTTGCAGCAACGATTGGAACGAGCGGCGCGATCCGTACCGTTGTGGAACAACCGCTTACCGATCCGAAGGGCAGAATCTTCTGCTATGCCCTGACAGACAAGCACTGGGTCATCGGCGGACCTGTGAACAATGGCGGCATGCTGTTCCGCTGGGTACGCGATGAGCTGGCTGCTTCCGAGGTTGAAGCAGCGAAGCGGCTTGGCATTGATGTCTATGATCTGCTTACTCGCATTGCCGAGCAGGTTCAGCCGGGGGCAGACGGGCTGCTCTTCCATCCTTATCTAACTGGCGAACGAGCTCCGCTCTGGAATGCGGACGCGCGCGGCTCCTTCTTCGGCCTCACGATGCATCACAAGAAGGAACATATGATTCGTGCCGTGCTGGAAGGCGTCATCTTCAATATGTACACTGTGTTGCTTGCAATGGAAGAGCAGATGGGACGCCCTAGCAAGATTCACGCCACTGGCGGATTCGCTCGTTCACCGCTCTGGCGGCAGATGATGGCCGACATCTTCGATCAAGAAGTTGTCGTCCCTGAGAGCTACGAGAGCTCCTGCCTTGGTGCTGTTGTGCTTGGTCTATACGCAACTGGAAGAGCCGATTCACTCCGTATCGTATCTGATATGGTAGGCGCTACGCACAAGCATGAACCTAATCCGGAGCATGCAGCGATTTATCATGAACTGCTTCCGATCTATATCTCGATATTCCGCAAGCTGGATGAAGAATACGAAGCGATTGCCCGCTTCCAACGTAAGCGTCTTGAATCCTAAGCCTGCTGATAAACGCCAAGCCCCTGAATTTGCGGATATGCCGCAAGTCAGGGGCTATTTTGTACCGAACCGATTATCCGGTTATGCGTCTCAATCACTCATACTTCTTCAACACGATCACGGCATTATGACCGCCAAAGCCGAAAGAATTAGATAGTCCCACCTTCACATTGGCCTTGCGTGCTTCATTCGGCACATAATCCAGATCACAGTGCGGGTCAGGGTTCTCAAGGTTAATCGTCGGCGGAATCATTCCCTCCTGTAAGCTCTTCACGAGCGAAATGGCCTCTACTCCCCCAGCAGCACCCAGCATGTGACCCGTAATGGACTTATTTGCTGTTATCGGAATCCGATAAGCATGCTCGCCGAACATTCTTTTAATCGCCGTTGTCTCTGCCAGATCGCCAACCTCCGTACTCGTTGCATGCGCGTTAATGACATCTACATCCTCGGCAGACACAGATGCATCCTGCAGAGCCGTTCTCATCGCAAGATAGGCACCTCGCCCTTCAGGATGGGTCGCAACAATATGGTAAGCATCCGAGCTTATCCCATATCCTATAACCTCCGCATAGATTCGTGCCTTTCTACGCAAGGCATGCGACAATGATTCCAGAATGAGTATGCCCGCGCCCTCAGACATGACAAATCCATCCCGCTCCGCATCGAAGGGCCGACTGGCCTTCGTCGGATCATCATTCCTTGTTGATAATGCCGTTGCATTACCGAAGCTGGCTAGCGATAAGTCGGTAATAGCAGCTTCCGTTCCGCCTGCAAATACAATGTCTGCTCCTCCCGAGCGAATGAGCCGGAACGCCTCGCCAATCGCAGTATTGCCGATCGCACAAGCAGAGACATGGGACATCGTAGGGCCCAGCGCTCCCCATTTGATACTGATCTGTGCAGACGCTGCATTCGCCATCATGGCTGGCACCAAGGTCGGACTGACCCTCCCTGGACCCCTGCTTCGCAAAATATCGACATTTTCAATCAAGGATTCAATACCGCCAATGCCTGATCCCACGTAGACACCTAAGCGCTCAGGGTCAATCTGATCCAGCACCAGCCCAGAATCCGTCCATGCCTGCTCTGCGGCAGCAAGTGCAAATTGAGTAAAGCGATCCAGCCGTCTTGCCTCTTTGCGTCCAAGAAGTCCATCTGCATCGAACTCGCGCACAAGACCGGCAATTTTCGTTTTATGACCGCTCACGTCAAATGTATCAATAGAGGATATTCCTGATTGTCCAGCAACTAAGTTCCTCCAAAATGTCTCTACATCATTTCCTATCGGGGAGATAACTCCCATTCCTGTAATCACTACGGGTTCCAACTCTAATTCCTCCTCACAGATCGTGATCGTACAAGCCTCTATAACGACACTGTCTTCATTGTGAAATATGAATCTACCTAGCTATTTGGATCATCCATGAGTCGCCTCATGCTTATTCATTGGTTTACGATATTGTCACACATGATTTATCCTATTACAAGTTGTTGGTTATACTAGTATAATTACTACCTGACTCCAGCAGTAAACAATAAATGCGGAATGCAGACAACCTGCATCGATCTATCCAGTGAATCGGTGAAGGAGTGCATCGAAAGAGGCTTGAATGCGAAAGTAATGGATTTTTATCAGTTGGACTTTGCCGATCATAGCTTTCAAGCTGTCTATGCGCTAAATTGCTTGCTGCACGCGCCGAAGAAGGATCTGGATCAGGTCTTGCAAGAAATGCATCGAGTGCTCGCTCCGAATGGACTGCTTTTTATTGGATTATTTGGTGGATACAACTCAGAAGGAGTATGGGAGGCGGATTGGTGCAAACCGCAGCGATTCTTTTCCTTTCACGCGGACAGTTCCATTCAGAAGACCTTATCCCGCTGGTTCCAAATCGTAGATTTCCACACTGTCCCATTGGATGATGACAACTTGCACTTCCAATCGATTACGCTGCGGAAATGATATACTAGATAAGTCAATGGATCCATGCTGCGGCATGCAAGTTGGGAATCACAAACAACAATGTAACCTTTCACGATTATTCCTGATCCGTTGTTAATCCACTGTTCTGATCTGGTTATTCACTCTACATAGTCGATATAAACAAAACTAAATGTACAACTGGCTTGCAGATAGGAGGGATAGCCATGTCCAACCAAACGAGATTAGAAGCCCTGTCCACCTTCCTAAAGTCCAAGCGCTCAAGCATTCAACCGCAGTCCGTAGGGCTGCCTGCTGGTACTAGACGTCGAACACCTGGCTTGCGCCGAGAAGAGGTAGCGCAATTGGCAGGAGTCAGTACGACTTGGTATACTTGGCTCGAGCAAGGGCGAGACATCACCGTGTCTCCATCTGTTCTGGACGCGGTAGCTGCCGCTCTGCAACTGAATCAGGATGAGCGGAAATATGTATACGATCTTGCGCTCGAAAAGCATATTAGTCCACCACAGCAGGAAATGAGCATTGCGAAAATTCCGCCATCGCTCGGGAAAATATTGAATGAGCTAACGCATTGCCCAACCATCATTACGGATAGGCACTTCCACATTGTTGGCTGGAATGCCGCTGCGGCATATGTATTTCTTGATTTCGATCAGGTTCCCTTAGAGCAGCGGAACTTGATTCGGCTCGTTTTTGTCAGAAAAGAGCTGCGCTCACTAGCCGTCAATTGGGAACACTTCGTCAGAGGCTTCCTCGCGATGTTCCGCGCCTACTATGGTCAGTACGTGGGAGATGAATGGTATACAGACTTCGTAGACGAAATGTCAGAGCTTCATCCCGAATTCCATGCACTATGGGAAGCAAGCCAAGTCAGCATTGCCCCCGACGTTACGATCGAATTCCGTCACGCGAAGGCAGGCAAGATGCTGTTCAACCTTACCTCGCTTCTCTTGCAGGGGAACATGGACTTGCGGTGCAGTGTATTCACCCCAATTGAACACTCCTCTACCGAGGAGAAGCTAGTCCGTTTTATGAGAAGAGATGAACTACTGAATGAAACTGAATGAATAGCCCTGCTGTAACTAAATTCCAGCAACGAAAGCAACAATAAACCGAATAAATATCGAACGAAAGACCTGAAGAACGAAAGACCCCAAGCAGATTTCTGCCGCTGCTCAGGGTCTTGCCTCATCCGAATATCGGAACTTTATTTTTCATGT
This sequence comes from Paenibacillus sp. MER 180, assembly GCF_023713665.1. Classification (NCBI taxonomy): domain Bacteria; kingdom Bacillati; phylum Bacillota; class Bacilli; order Caryophanales; family Paenibacillaceae; genus Paenibacillus; species Paenibacillus sp. MER 180. The sequence continues at coordinate 106,897 of NZ_JAMAVT010000016.1, forward strand.
AGAGATCTGGCAGTAGTTATTATACATAACGTATAAGGGACAGCAATTAATGCTGTCTTTTTTACGTAGAACTAGTCATTTTACCACTAGAAACAGTAATGATACTCCCCTGTTTATTTGATTTATTTATAGCTACAATAAACTCAACTTCAATAGTTCACTTCAAACTTATTGACTCAAATAACATTAAATTAGGAGGAACAGTTAATGAAAAAGTCATTAATTCTTATGACTGCGGCTGCTACGCTCTTGATGGCTATCCCAGCATATGCACAACCATCTATTTCAAATGTGGCTCAAGCTAAAAGCTCTGTTAACCCAGTAAATTACACGTGGGGTTTTGAAGTCAGAGTACGTAAAACACAGTCTTCTGACTCATTCTATCCAACTGGTGACAGATTAACTTTAAAGGCGACGCAATCCAGTGACGGAAACACAAAAATTGAATATACGCTTTATGAAGAAACAAATCGTAATACTGATACTGAAATAGCCAGTAAGACAGTGCGGGGAGACCATGATGAGAAACTTGTGTTTGATGATGTTCCAGTAAATAAAAATAAGAAACACTATGTAGTGGCTCACAACTTAGGTGATGAAACAACAAAAGGAGTAGCATACATCTCCCGCTAAAATTAATTCTATTGAAGCCCGTTATCCCCTTTTGTGGGAAGTGGGCTTTTTATTTGTTCATTATGCAATAAGGGGTGTTCAATGTAATGACACAGCCAATTGGGAGTAGCGAGTGTGAGATAAAAGCATTTGTTCACGAACCGCGTGTAGTGCAGTAGTTGTACAGAGAAAATAAAGTACTATATTTTCTCTGTATAAAACTTTATTTTTCAGTTGAGTACTTTATTTTCTTTTAACATTAAGAGCCTTACAAATCAATCGATAATCCTACAAAATCCTACACCATGCCGCTCCCCTGTATGATGGTCTCCGCCGGCAGCAGGGTCGCTTCATAAATAGATACATCGTTCCTCTTCAAGAAGGACTGTACAACATGATAGCCAACCGCATACCCTGCCCCCGCAGGCACTCCAACTGCCGGATAACCTTCCCGCGCAGCAGCTTCATCGCCGAACATATAGCTGCTCACCTCAGCGAAGCCCTTCGTATCCAATGCTCCTCGGATTACCTTGAAGCAATGATCCAGCTCCTTGCCCTGTATATTCGCCACCCATGGACCAAGCAGCTCCTCTCCATACATTTCAGTTGCAAAAGAATCTGCCAAGCCCTCAATGATAATATAGTCGCCTAGCGTTACATTGCCATGGTTCCAATCGAAATAGGAGAAGCGAACATTATGGTGGAACTCATGAGCGATCAGCGCCGGAAGTCGCGGAATATTGTAGCTGTTCGGATCCAGGATAATGAGGATATATCCTGGAATACCGCCAAATCCGGTATAACCCTGATAACTGCTTAACTTGTCAGGATCAGCAAGATACGCGCCAAATATCAATTCCTCTGCCTTGACTGCCAGCCCCGCTGAGTCTATTCGGTGGATACATCCCAACAATGTCTCCTTCGCGAGTTCCAGAATGCGAATATCCTGCAGACGCTTCCTTGCCTTCTCGATTCCTTCCTGATGCTGAAGCGGAAGGAAGCCCATCATTTGAGTAGCCATTACCACATCATAGCCGTTCGGCTGCTGCGCTGTTATAGGTACATGAATGGTCTCCCACATCGATCGAAACGGCTTCATCATTGTATGCCTGAAATAGCCATTTCTCTGCTCATTTGGCATAGTCAACAATGCTTCATACTGACGTAACGTGTCTTCCATGTGAATGTTCATTAGGTTCACCTGCATCTCTTCATGGTATGTTCCTCTCCGACAAGGCGGAATACCATTAGGCTACACGATCACGTTACGTGAGAGTCAATCATTCAGCGCATGTAACTCACAAAAAATTCCGATTACTCAATCGTACCTGTTCGAACAATGTTTACCTCGACTTGAGATTGAATGCTTGCCTCAGGGAACATCTTCTTCCACTTGTCAGCTGTCAGTTTGGAGTGCCTTACCGAGCTGCGGTAGACCTCGCCGAAGCCAATCGGATCCGAACCGAGGCGCTGGAGCTTTTTAATAAGCGCTTCAGTTTCCTTCGTCAATGCTTCTCCTATTTTTTGTTGAAGCAGTTTGTTTGCCTGGGGTTTGCTAAAATCGTACTCATCTGTAATTTCATGCAGCTCCACATTGATGCGTAAATTGGCTTGAAATTTCAGGGGAGAAGCTGATAGGAGACGAATATGTTTTTTACTGCCCAGGTTCGCGAAGACCACCCGTACATGCCCGTCCTCTTTCCGATTCTCATGCAAATAAGGACGCAGCTCATCGCGATCAATTTTGACCTCTTTCAATGTCGCTAATTTTCCAAGCAGCAGCTTGAGCAAATATCCTTCCCCTGGGCCGATCGTTCCGACTACTCGATCATTCTGAAGCAGGGCCAGTCCAAAAACCTCAACTCCGTTCGGCAGCTTGCGCAGCATTGGGAGTACCGGATCTTGTCCAGCACTGTAGAAGGCGCTCCGATAATCGTGAACCGTGCAGGAAGGAACCCAATCATCTTGAATATGCTGCTGCAGCATTTCATACAAGTAGGTTCCAATATTCGGAATCTGCTCATAACTGCCGGCCAGCAATTCATGAGACGGCCCTTCACTGACTGCGAGAAAAATCATATCACCGAAAAACGGATCCCTCGTCAAATTCTCAACAATATACGTAATCCCTTGCTTGGCCAGCTTATCATCGAAGACTACGACACGAACCTGACCGTTCACAAGTGTGTGGGACAATTGCTGGTTGTTGTTAATTCGAGCTCCCTTGGTGCTGCTTGCAATACCAGTGACGATCTTCGTCTTCTTCTTCGCTCCTGGCTCCGGATTGGTCAGAACTGAAGTGACATTAAACTTCTCTTCCGACAGAACGTCAAACCCGATCGCTACACTTATTCCCAACTTCTCCAGCACACTAGACTGTACACAGCCTACAAGAAGTGCCAGCACGGATAACACACCAACTACCCTGAACATCGGTTTGAGCAACGATCTCAATGCGCATCACTCCCCTTTTCACGTTTGCGCCACTTGTATACATACGTCAGAGCGAACAAGAGGAGCGGATAACAATAAGAGACAATCACAGAGTATATCCCGATAAAATCATTGAGTTGATTCACTTGTCCCCGATTATGGAGGGTGCTGGATGCCACGATCACAATAACAGCCAAGCCATACAGTGTCAGCTTCTCATTCCATCCAAACAGCTGCACAGTGCCCCGCAGCACGTTCCAAGCCAACTGCATGATACCGGGAAGCACAACTAGCATCCAGAAGGGAATTGCAATGAACTCGATCCGCTCCAAGAAGGGATACTTAATAATTTTCAATAAATTAATGGAGCCCCAAATCGTACGAAGTATCTGATTTTCACTGAAATAGATGATCGACACGATCATAATGAACAAGTACAGGATATTGGTGAAGAGCACGCTCGCTTGTGCATAGCGCATCACCTTATTTTTGTCCTGCACATGGCGATAGAGCATAAATATCACTTCAAACCCCGTAATCGTAAACCCCATCTTAATTGCCCCTACCCAAATATGTTGTACAGTCGTATCATAAATCGGCAATAAGCGGCTCCATTCCACATAGCGGATCGGATAATTGAAGAAAAGGGAGGTCGCGATAATCAGGAAAAAACTGATAAAGCTCGTTTGTAAAATGACTCGAATTCCGCCCAAGCTGCCATACACCATAAGCACAAGCAATATAAGTGAAAGGAGCCATGTCGGAAAATCGGGGAAAATCCAAGATTGGATCGCTTCAATATACGTTCTGACAATGGTCGTCATATTCGTCAGGAAATAGAGCATCATGCAGATGCTCAATACACCGCCAATCCATTTGCCGAACAGAACGTGTTGAATGCCGTACAAATCAAGTGACTTATGCATTTCCAAGGTCTTAACCATAATCCAGACGATCAAATGGGTAGCTATTCCTGCAAGCAGGACCGACATCCATGCATCATGCCCCGCCTCCTTATAGATGTACCGCTGAAATCCGAATATTCCTACACCGACCTGCACGTTGCATACGAGGAAAAGCAGCATGTAGGCTTTGAATTGATATTTGTGTGATGTTCCGCTATTCATCTTTTTCACCTACAAATGACTATTCATCAATCTTCCCGGTCCATAGCGAACGAAGAGAAATGGATCGGACGTATTTACGAACCCTGTGCCCTGTTGCAGTCAAGCCCTTCGGTTCTGGAAGCAGCACCTCATCATAAGCCAAGTCAGATTCCTTAATCGGGTGAACTGGTGAAAAATACGGCCTGCCTAAGCTCGTCTGACGAATGAGGTGCATCGTTACCAAGGAGGTTACAAACACAATACCGATGCTGCCCCAAATGCCCGCAAAGATCACCATCGGATATCGGACGAGCCGCAAGCTGCTGCTCATTAAATAGTCTGGTGTTGCGAAAGAACCAAGCGCCGCAAGTGCCACTAGCATAATGAGAATATTGCTTGTAAATCCGGCTTGAACCGCTGCCTGCCCAATGACAATACCGCCTACAATGCCCATTGTCTGTCCAACCTTCGTCGGCAGCCTCGCCCCCGCTTCCCGAAGCAGTTCCATGGTCACTTCCAGAATTATCGTCTCAAATAAAGGCGGAAAAGGGACTTTGGAGCGTGACTCAATTAAGGATACGAGCAAAGAGGAAGGAATAATTTCATAATGGAAAGTAAGGGCGGCCACATAGGCAGGAGTCAAGAATACAGAAAGAATTAACGCAACCATTCGCAGTGCGCGAATAAATGTCCCGATCCCCCATCCTAAATAGCGATCTTCCATGGATAAGAAGAAGTCAATGAATTCGCTTGGTCCTACGATCACAAGCGGACTCCCATCCAACAGAATAATGATCTTGCCTTCTATCAGCGAATGGCTAGCCAAATCAATCCGTTCGGTTAGCATCAATTGCGGGAAGACACTCAAATCATTATCCTGAATCATGTGCATGAGCTCTGAGCTGCCTGTCACATCATTGAGACGAAGCTGCTTAATTCGTTGACGTACCAGCTCAACCCGATCTGGATTCGCCCTATCTGCCATAAACATGAGATGGATCGTCGTATTGCGTTTGTTCCCCATCTTATATTCTTCACTGCATAGCTCCGTATCTGGAATAGAGGTTCTAAGCAAGGTCGTGTTCATGCCAATTGACTCCGTAAAAGCAACCATTGGGCCTAATATGGTCGTCTCATTCTCTGGCGAGGTAAGAGACCGCTTAGGCAAGTCCGCCACATTTGCCGCAATGCCTGCCTGAGGGGTCGCAATATAGACCCATCCCTTCACAATCAGCGGTGCGCATTCCGGGATAGCCGCAATATCCATGATTTCTCCGATAGGAAGCGAACTGCGAAGATCCTCGATCGTCGGTGTCTGCCCCAACTGCAGCAACGGAGATAGAATAGAGGTGTGAAGCTGCTTCGTATCGACATGCTGGGGCATATAGCATATGGCAACTGACGGCGAAATGCTTCTTACCACAAGATGGACGCGATGATGAAACAATGCCGATATTTGTTCTTGCAGGGAAGCTGCGAAATCAAAGTCCGCCATAAGACAATTCCCTCCTGTAATCACTTTGAAGATGACGAACATGCTGGATGATCAGACAAATTATTCCCTGCTGCACGCAAATTCATGCGTGATCGCCATGACATAAAAAAAACCGATACCTAAGTTAGGTATCGGTTCAAGTACGGTATAATCTAGTTGTCAAAATAAATATTAAAATTTAAATTTCGTCAATGAATCCTGCAATCCCATTGCCATGCGCTTAAATTCCTCGGCTGAGCTTGCCAGCTCTTCCATAACCGCATTCTGCTCTTCAGTAGCAGCGGCAATCGATTGCACACTTGATGCGGATTCCTCCGAAATGGCCACAACCCCCTGAACACGCTCGAGCATGTCTTGAGAGCTAATATTAACCTCCTGGACGATCGCCTCGACCATGCTGGCTAGATTGGATATTTCCTGCATCATCGCCACAATGGCATGGAAGACGTCACCCGTATCATTAACACTTTGAATGCCGGATTGGACGAAATGATGGCTCTTCTCCATTGTCTCGACTGCATTTCCCGTCTCGGATTGAACTTCTGCAATAATCTGCTGAATTTCGAGAGCGGCCTGATTTGATTGATCAGCCAGCTTGCGAACTTCATTCGCTACAACCGCGAAGCCTCTGCCATGTTCCCCTGCCCGAGCAGCTTCAATTGCGGCATTCAATGCAAGCAGATTTGTTTGCCCCGCAATATCCGTAATAATCGCTAGAATTTCGCCGACCTTATCGGATTTTTGCTGCAGGCTGCTCATCATGCCAGCACTTGCTTCCACATTATCAGACAGCCGTCTCATATGGGTGATCGTTTTATTGACGATTTCATTGCCATGCACAACCTTATCATTGGCCTTCGTGAATTCGCCTGTAATCGTCTTCACAGTTTGATCCACTTCGCCAATTGCCATCGTCACATCCTCGATCATTTGACCGACCTCAGCAAGCTTCTTGGCCTGCTCGTCCACGCCCATTGATATATCCTGCAGCGAGATTGTAATCTGTTCCGATGATTTGCTCGTTTCCTGCGAGCTGATTGCAAAGTCATTCGAAGTTGTATTAATGTTCTCACTTGTATCGACAACATGATCGACCAAGCCCTTCAGATTGACTCTCATTCTCGTAAAGCTGCGAGCTACATTGCCCCAAATATCTTTGCGTTGTTCCGTCATTCCCACTTGATGCGAGAAGTCACCCGAGCCAATATGTTCAACAGCACGCGATACCTTATGGATTGGCTTAATAAACAGGCGATCCACCAGTATCCAAGTTACGCCACAAATGACTAGCAAGGAGCTAATAATAACCGTCAACATGAGCCAATTATAAGAGACAAGACTATTGTCAAAATCATCATATTTCGAAACAGCGACTACCGTATAGTCCTCTGCTTTTGCAGCATATGCATATCCGCCAAGACCATCACTTAGCTTGACTTCATTCTGCTCACCTGTGAAGAGCGGCTGTAGGCTGCCCTCTATTTCCTTAGTCAAACTCTTTCCAGAGCGGGCAATTACCTTGCCATCCTTAACGAGCAAGGAGGAGCTGTTCTCCTTATAAGCGATCAAATTCAATACTGCCTTCGGATCATCCTTGCCTTGCTGAATGACCAGCTTTCCAATTTGCCGAACGGCTGTATGGGTATCTTCGATCATGATGTCAGTAACGACACTTCGAATAAAGCTGGCATTCACCATGCTGGTCGTTATAATGACAAGCAGAGTAATAAGACTGATAGGCAATAATATCCGCGCTAACAGTGATTGAAAGCAGCGATTCCATAACGCACGTATTCGTTCGTTCATAGATTGAGATTTCATTCCTGTCACACCTTTTATGTAATAGGGTATCTTCCGATACCACGCGTAGTCGTTCATTGCACTTGCTCAAGCTTGCTCGTCACCAAAAAAAAGACCTGCCCGTCCGGGAACGGGCAGGTCATATCATTCAGTATCCTTCAATAAGACGAAAAGATAAGAACTATAAGACTACAAGCTGTCCAAGTAGCGATCTGCTTCTTCGTAGCTTTGAGCTACGCCGTATGCACCGCCGAGATCTTTAACCAGGCGAGACAATTGCAGCTTCGTCAGAGCGGAGCTTACGATCATAGAAGATCCCTTTGTTTTTTTGTTTGCCATGTAGTCGCGCAATCCTGCCAAATAATCGTTCACATCAGCTGGTGCTGGTTGTGCCTTCGCCATATCGATGCAGAATGTGTAGCCTTCCTTCGCTTTATCAACTTCACGACGAACAGCTTGATCGTATTCTTTGGCCTCTTCAATTGTCATCATACCTTCAAGCTTAACATACACACGGTTTTTAGATGCTTCGTATTTCGTTTCGAACATGGAAAATCTCCTCCTAGATGTAATAAATTCATAAGTATGGTGTTACTGATTGTCTACTGCACATACTGAATATTACCCAATATGTCGTTTCATGCCAATGCTTTTTGCTTTTTGGCTGATTGCCGTATGCCTATCAAGTTATGATAGGGCGCTCTTCGAGCTGCATATGAACCGCAATCAACCTCTCTTCTGCCATTCTCGATGCCATCCCCCCTGCACATAATATCGCTCCGAATTGCTGGCCTACTTGTTCGTAAGAGATAGGAAGCCAACTTCGAACCCGTGTCGCAGCATATTCGTGACTTGAGCTTCACCAGGTACAGTCCAGGAAAAGCCTAATGCAGCAAGCGTAGATGCAGTCCGTTCTGCAGTTAGCTCGAACGCTGTCAGCGCAGCGCCTTCATCCATCCACCCGTTATGCAGCATCACATTCTCGACTGCCTCAAGCTTCGCCCCCTGTTCATATTGCTCGAACAGATAGGATAGGAACTTCTCCATTGGCAGCTTCGCAACCTGAACATCATTCCGCCCAGCCAGCATTTCGGACATGCTGATCAGATGCGGGTTATAGATATGGTAGATCTCATCATGCAGGGCAGGCTTGTCATGCAGTGTAATAATCGCACGGCTCACCTGATCTACGAAGGATAAGTCTGTATCCTGACCGGAATCAGGAACGGCCCCCAATTGGATGAAGGACTTCATCGTCTTGTAGAACGCATTGTCCTGAATATTCTCCTGGAACTGACCGCTCTCTGAGTGACATACAATGTTACCAACTCGGTAAATGTTCGTATGCAGCCCCTGCAGACGCGCCTGTTCTACCAATTGCTCCGCTTGGAATTTCGTCTTTACATAATAGTTGTCATGCACTTGTCCGATGTCCAAGTCATCCTCCGTGAAGAGAACGGCTTCCTTGCCTTCAATCGTTCCCATCCCGACCGACATTGTAGAGACGTGGTGGAATCCCTTCTTCGTGCCGGTTGCTGCCAATTCCAACAAGCGCTCCGTCGCCGTAACATTGTTCAGTACGAATTCAGAATAGTGGCCATAATGCTTCACATTGGCCGCAGCATGGATGATGCATTCCACTTCATCTGCCAGCTTAGCATATTCGTGTTCAGCGAGTCCGAGATGTTCGTCACTCAAGTTCGCGTTAACGACTTCGATTCGATGTCCGTGCGTGTCTGTCAGTGCTGCACCAAAATAATAGGCCAGCTTCTCGTACAATCTGTGTCGAGCCTGCTCCGGAGATGTCCCGCGAACAATAGCAACCACCTTGCTGTCAGTACAATGCAGAAGATCGCGAAGCAGGTAAGCACCTAAGTATCCTGTTGCACCTGTAAGGAGAACCTTAGCATAGTTCAACTGCGATACCTCTCGGTTGTGATAAGCTTCGTTGCGGCTGCGGTACTGCTTCCAAGCCTCCGTTACGGCCTTATCTTCCACGACCGTCGCTTCCTCTGCATACATAGCACGAATTCGCTCCAGCTTATCCTTCATATGGTTCGGACGATACTTCATCCGCAATGCCAATTCTCGAATTGTCGGATATGCGAATACATCGCTGACGTCGACCTCGTATTCCTGCTTTAACTGCGCAACAAGCGTAATTGCCTTCAAGGAATGACCGCCTAGCTCGAAGAAGTTGTCGCACACGCCGACCGTTGTTAGGCCAAGCAGCTCCTGCCATAGCTCGGCAAGCTTCATCTCCGTCTCACTGTCAGGCGCTACATAACCGGCTCCTGTCCACTCCTGCTTCGATGGCGCAGGGAGCTTCGCACGATCAATCTTGCCGTTCGTGGTCAGCGGCATCTGATCGAGGAACGCATAGTAAGTCGGGATCATATAATCCGGCAAATGATCAAGCAGATGCTGACGAATATCCGCAGCTGTCACCGTACCCTCCGTTACAATGTACGCACAGAGCGCCTTTTGTCCAGGCGACTCCTCAATATCGGTAACGAGTGTTTCCTTCACGAGCTCATGAGTTCGGATTTGCGCTTCAATTTCACCAAGCTCCATGCGATATCCACGAATTTTCACTTGATGGTCTTTGCGTCCTAAGAACTCCACTGTTCCGTCCGGCAGCCAGCGAACAAGGTCGCCTGTCTTATACAGCTTCTCTCCAGCCTTGAACGGACTGTCGATGAACTTCTCGTTCGTCAAGTCCTCGCGATTCAAGTAACCACGCGCCACGCCATCGCCACCGACCCAGAGCTCGCCCGCTATGCCAATCGGCTGCAGCTTGCCATAGTTGTTCACGACATAGGCTGTCGAGTTCGCAATCGGCGCACCGATTGGGATCGATCCATCCTGCTCCGCTGCTATATGGTGGCAGCAGGAGAAGGTCGTATTCTCTGTCGGTCCATATCCGTTCACGATTTGAATTGGCGCACAGGCATGAAGCACTCGGTAAATATGCTTCGGAGACAATACATCTCCGCCAACGAGCAATGTTCGCACAGGTTCGAATAAGCGCTCATTTTTCTCAACCAACTGCGTGAATAACGGTGAAGTCAGCCACATCATAGTGATGCCGTGCCGCACAATCGCTTGTTCCAACTGCTCAGCATCCAAAATCGTCGGCTTGTCAACGAGTACAAGTTGAAGTCCGTTCAGAAGGGCTCCCCATATTTCAAATGTCGAAGCATCGAATACGAGAGAACCAGTCTGCAAAATGCGATCATCCTCTTGGAATGATACGAAATTCGTATTCTTCACAAGGCGAATCACGTTGCGATGGGTGACCATAACTCCCTTCGGCTTACCTGTCGATCCCGATGTGTACATTAAGTACGCGATATGCTCAGGATTATTGAGGTCATCTATGTTTTCCGTTGACTGTACAGCTAGTTTCGAATCCGTGAAACTGATGCTGCTCAGTCCTTCAGGCAATCGTTCAGCCAAATGGTCGCTTGCGAGTACGATATTAACACGGCTGTCCTCCAGCATATATTGAATCCGTTCCTGCGGGTAATCCGGATCGATCGGCACGTAAGCACCGCCAGCCTTCAAGATTGCGAGTACACCGATAATCATTTCTGGTGTGCGCTCTGTGAACAGACCAACCGGTTGTTCAGCCTTCGTCCCATGCTTCTGCAAATAATGCGCCAAACGATTGGCCTCCGCATTCAGCTCCGCATAGGTAATTTCACGTTCACCAGACACAAGCGCAACACGATCAGGCGTTACACGCACCTGTTCCTCGAACAGACTGTGTACAGTCGCATGGCGAGGATATTCGGCATCCGTATTATTGAAGTGGTGCACGATTTCTTCACGTTCCTGATCCGTAATCAGTTCAAGTTCTCCAATGCTGCATGACGGCTGCTGTGCTGCCTGCATAGCAAGCTGCTCGAAATGCCCTGCCATTCGTTCTACAGTTGCCCGTTTGAACAGCTTCGAACAGAATTCAAAGTTGCATTCGAGTTCCTCTTCACGCTCGATTGCCTCCAGCGTCAGGTCGAACTTCGATGTGCCGTTATGATAAGGCAGCTGTGTGAAGACGGCATCTCCTGCTTGAAGCGAGAGATCCCCCATGTTCTGCATGACGAATACGGTATCGAACAATGGATTGCGGCTTACGTCCCGCTTCAGCTGCAGGCGTTCAACCAGGCTGTCGAGCGGGTAATCCTGATGCTCATAGGCAAGCAGAAGCGTATCTTTCATCTCATTCAAATAATCAGCAAAGGCCTTGCCGCCCTCTGGGAAGCTGCGAATCGGCAAGGTGTTGACGAACATGCCCATCATTCGATCTACATCAGTATGTGTTCGAGCAGCAATCGCACAGCCGACAATCAAATCCTCCTTGTCCACATATTTGGACAAGAGCACATTATATACCGACAACAGCACCATATAGAGTGTAGTTCCTTGACGGAGAGCCAGCTGCTTCAAGCCTTCCACCGTCTTGGCAGACAATGCTAGACGCACCATATCGCCTTCAAATGACTGCACATTCGGACGAATATAATCGTACGGAAGATCCAGCAGCGGGATGTCCCCTTCAAGCACACTCAGCCAATACTGTTCATGTGCTTGTTCATCTTGTACACGCGTGGACTGCCATTCCGCATAGTCCTTATATTGCAGCTTGATTGGGGCCAGCTCCTCGCCCTTATAGATTGCTGCCAGTTCTTCTGCAAACACACTGAGCGAGGTTCCGTCGAAGACGATATGATGAATATCCAGCATCAGTACGTAGCGGTCTGCTTCCATTTTCGCAATCGCAGCACGTAGAAGCGATTGCTCCTCCAACTGGAATGGACGGACGAATTCATTCACCATTTCAGCAGCAGTACGGCCCTCGGCCTCTATAATCAGCACATCGAAAGCAACTGTCTCATGCACCTTCTGTACGATCTGTTCCTCTTCCCAATGGAATGAAGTACGGAATGCTTCATGGCGCTCTACGATTTGGTGAAGAGCCTTCTTCAGGCGGCCGGTATCCAATTGGCCATTCACTTCGTACACGAGTGGAATGTTGTAGGCCATGCCAACTCCGCCCCGCTGTTGCAGCGCGAACATACGCGTCTGTGCTGGCGCGAGACGATAATGCGCCTTCTTCTCGGCTGGCGTTATCGATTCGTATTGTTCTTGTGCTCCTCCGTCGATAATTGCAGCAAGCTTGCCGACATATGGATTCGAGAACAATTCCTTGAAGGACAACGAGATATGGAAGTCAGCTGCGATGCGTGCTTGCAGCTGTGCCAGCTTCAACGAATGCCCGCCAATCTCGAAGAAGTGATCCGCTGTGCCAATTGGAGAGATGCCAAGCAGTTCCTCCCAAATCGCAGCAAGCTTCTTCTCCGTATCCGTTACTGGAGCTTGATATTCGGTTGACATGCGCTCCTGCTTCTCAGGCTGAGGCAGCTTGGCCCGATCAATCTTGCCGTTGATCGTAAGCGGCATGCGCTCCAAGAACATGAAGTATGCCGGCACCATGAACTCAGGCAAATGCGAAGACAAGTACTCGCGCATTGCACTCGCTGTCATGCCTTCTTCCGCTACAATGTAAGCACAAAGAGCCTTCTGGCCAGGCGACTCTTCAAAAGCTACAACCAGTGCTTCCGTTACTTGCTCGTGCGTATGAATCTGCGCTTCAATCTCACCGAGCTCCATGCGATAGCCGCGAATCTTCACTTGATGATCTTTGCGTCCGACGAATTCCAAGTTGCCATCTGGCAGCATGCGCACAAGGTCACCTGTTTTATAGATTCGTTCGCCAGCTACGAATGGACTATCCGCGAACTTCTCACGCGTCATCTCATCCTTATTCAAGTAGCCACGTGCTACGCCTTCACCGCCGACCCACAGCTCTCCTACAGCGCCAATCGGCTGCAGCATGCCGTAATCATTTACAACATAAGCGGTTGAGTTCGTAATTGGCGTACCGATAGGAATTGTCCCGTCTCCCTCTTCCTTCATCAGATAAGAAGTAGAGAAGGTTGTATTTTCAGTAGGACCATAAATATTCGAAATCTCAATCGGTGCACAGTCCTTAGCCGCTCGATAGAAGTGCTTTGGCGACATCAGCTCTCCACCCACGAGCAATTGGCGAAGCGGCGCAAATATGCACGGATTGCGATCAACCAATTGAATGAACAGCGCCGTCGTCAGGAACATAATCGTTACCTGATGGCGGATGAGCGCTTGCTCCAGCTGCTCAGCGTCCAGTATCGTCGTCTTATCGATGAGCACGAGCCCTAAGCCATTCAACAAGGAGCCCCAGATTTCAAAGGTTGAGGCATCGAACACAAGCGATCCCGTCTGCAAAATACGGTCGCCTTCGCCAAACTTCACATAATTCGTGCGCTTTACTAGGCGAATGACATTACGATGAGTAACCATGACGCCCTTAGGTCTTCCTGTCGAACCGGACGTGTAAATGATATATATAAGATCTTCTGGCTGATTCACAGATACCAGATTATCGCTAGATTCATCAGCAAGGCTCGGGTCATCCATATGAACCTGCTCGATGGTATTCGGCAAATCTATATCTGACGATCTGCTAGTCAGTACCAGCTTCGTACGACTGTCTTCCAGGACATATTGAATGCGATCCTGAGGGTGATCGGGATCAAGTGGAACATAAGCTCCTCCCGCCTTGAGAATCGCTAAGATACCGACAACCATCTCTGCACTGCGCTCTGCCATAATACCAACAGACTGTTCCCGATCGATGCCAAGCTTCCGCAGCCTGCGCGCCAATTGATTCGCACGAGCATTCAACTCGCAATAGGTCAACTCGCGATCATCTTCGATGACAGCTACTCGATCCGGATGCAGCTTAGCCTGTTCCTCGAACAGCGCCTGAACCGTGAATGTATGAGGATATTCAGCTCGCGTCTGATTCATCCCCTCAATTAACTGGCGCTTGTCCTGCTCTGTCAGCATTTCCAGCTCGCCAATACGCTTCTGAGGATGCTTCACAGCTTCATCCAGCAGCTGCAAGAAGTACTCACCCAGCTTCTCTACCGTCGATAACTGGAACTGATTTTCCTTGTAATACATTGTGAACATCGGTAATGCGCCCGTTCCAGCAGCATGCTGAATGCAGCCGTGCAGGTCACATACCTGCTCTCCCTCTGGAAGCACGGGCCGAACATCTTCTCCGTACCAGCAATACGTTGCCACATCACTGTCAGAAGCTATTTCAGAGCAAGTCAGGTTACGTCCTTCTGCGCAAGCCGACAAGCTGTTATGAATGCTCATAATTCCTTGCAAGGTTACGTCATCCTGACTGACTACGGTATGGTTTGCATTGCCGTGTCCCGCTTGAACGGCATGAAGAGTTACTTGCTGCGAGTTGTAGAACCGGGACAACAGCGTTGCCCACGCACTGAACATGACGGATTCCAACTTGACCGAATGCTCGGCCGAATGCTTCTTCAGAAGACGCATTGTCTCTTCAGGCAGCTCGATAGAATGTACGTCATAGCCTGCCAATCGTTCTACTGTTAATTCCATGAAAGCCAATTCTCGTCCTCTCCTTTGTACGATCCAACCCATTTCGTAAACCTATGAGTCAACTGCTCCCATGTGATGTACTCTATTTGCTTGGCAAATTCCATATGCTGTGCACACACAGTCATACTATAGCCTGTTACAGGAACGACATATTGCTTTACATAATTATGATCAACATTCCATAATTGATTATGCTGTATAGGTACAGCTGTCTCCTGCACAATCTCGAATGTGCTGGGAGGCAGGCTAAGACCCGTTCCTAATGCCTTCAGAACACTTTCCTTAGCCGTCCATATGTAAAAAAACAATTCCTGACGCGCACGACTGTCGTTCGTATTTGCAAGCAATTCCAACTCACGCGGCGAGCATATCAGCCTAGCCACGTCCATGTTCCATTCTCCTGCTTGCTCAATATCAATCCCGATTGGCGCTTCATCCAATGCCACTGCTATGAACGCACCGGCGTGAGAGATGTTGAAAAATACCGGATCACCCTCCACATATGGCTTGCCGAAGGGATGAGTGTGAATAACAAGTTCGTTATTCGAACATTTCAAGGTTCGACATAGCAGCATGCGGGCCAATATGTCAGCCGCAACCGTGCAATAAAAATCTTCACGGTTCCGAAGTCTATCTAACCTTTTGTATTTTTCAGGTGTAACGAACGGGATAAATCGATCCATCAATGAATCTATGTCTTCGTAGGAAGTACACTCGTCCCATTTTAGCAACACAATTTCCATCATTTACCCCAGCTTCTGTGCGCAAAAAAAAGGCCATTCTGCATAGCCTTGTCACCGAATAACCGTTGTGTAGTTACCGCAACATTAATGGCAACCCGGCCGCCGTAATCCGTGAAGATGTTAGGCCCGCGGCTTTGCGTCCTCATCTTTCGAAGAGTTTGCCTTTCAATCCTGATGTTGTTCTTCTTGATGTATCCATTGCGTGTTGCAGATCGATTATCAGGCAAGAATGTCATAGCAATGTTACGCACTAGTTCTTGTGACATGTATCGCGTGAATAGGTCTAAAGTACATATTACATATCAGCATGTTGGACGGTCGCATCCCCTATCCAACTCAAGACCCATATTTTATATCGGTTGCTCGAATGAAAAGATTAATACTTTTTCATAACACTTTTCAATCTTTCGACACGAAAAATCATTTTTTGTCATTTTATAGTCATTTTCAAGGTTGTTTCACCCTATTTCCGACAAAAACACCCCTATCCTCTCCATCCTTGCTCCCATAGATTCGTGCAATTCCCTCCAACTGCTCGACACATTTGTCGATTTTCCTATAGAGCCACTACTGCTTAGCCCCCTCTCCCCTACCAATTACCTAATAGACAGCACTGAAGTCATTTCTTACTCATTACACAACTCTCTTGTACTCTTGGTGATACATAAAAAGCCTCGGAAATCATTCCGAGGCTCTTATTGAATGCCATCTATCTATCTTCTCTATTTCACATCATGGGGATTAATATCCGTCACCAACTGTCATTTCATTGGATGCGGTGGACAGTGCATTCACTGTTGCATTGCGCCCATCCGCTACGGACATAACGAATACTTTATAGGCAACGCCGCTGCGAATTGGATTTCCATATGCATCATTATCTGACAGCGAGAACATTCTAGATTCTTCGCCAATTACGCTTACTCCTCTTAAACGATTCGCCTGATCCAGGTTGAAGGAGTTCGCTGAGCTAGAAGGAACGACCATCAATGCATAATAGGCAATCCCGCTGTCGTTGCTTGGCTTCGAGAAGGAGGCCTTGAAGTTATTCCCCCCTTCTCTTGTCAAAAACACATTTGTAGGTGCCTGCACGGATTGATCTACCAAGGCAAATTCACCAGAAGGCGAAGACAAGGCATTCGAGGAGCCGCTTCTATTGTCAGCTACCGTAAGCACAAATACCCGGTAAGCAACACCTTTTTGAATGTCGTTGCCTTGAACATCCCGCAAGCCGCTTGTTAGCGATTGTCTTACATAGCCACTCTGATTCCCAACCCGAATGTAGCTGGATGATCCCACCTGTCCCGCACTATATGCGTCGAATGCATAGGACTGATCTGCGCGGACGACCATAATACGGTATTCATTTACGTACGAACTACTGGATGGTGCATTAAAGCCTACTTCAATGTCGCTGGCATTACCGTTTTTGCCAATAATCTTCGCTTCTACATTCGTCACAACATCAACCGAGGCATTGCCTTTAAGCGTCACCTCTGGAGATGGAGCAGACAACGCATTGTTCGCTTGACTATTGGAGCTTACAGACAGAACAAATACCCGGTAGCTGTTGCCGTTGCGAATCGGTGCTCCATCTACATCTCTTGCATCCTGATCGAATACATGTGACAAGCTGCTGCCACTCCGATACACGACAGCTGAGTTCCAATTGTTAACTCGATTGGCCTCTGTTAGATTAAAACGGCTTGCATTGGAAGACTTCACGACCATAACGCGATAATGGTTCACATTCGATTCATCTGCAGCACGGTTGAATGTTACACTCAGGTTCCGTCCATCATTGTAGTTTCCACCCATACTGCTTGCCGATACGTTCGTTGCAGGGTACACCGTCGAATTGTTAGACAACGTAATCGTATCTGAGGCGCTGGACAGGGAATTCACATAACTACCGCGTCCAACAGAAAGCACATATACTTGGTAGCTGGTTCCGTTACGGATCAGGTCCCCATCTACGTCTCTCGCAGTAGAGCTCAGCTTGAGGCTAACGTCTCTGCCATTCGGGTTCATCGACGTATAATTGTAGCTGGATACGTTGTTCGCTTCGGATACATCAAAGCGGTACGATCTGCTCGTCTTCACAACCATAATTCGATACTGGCTAATATTCGATTCATCCGAGGCCCGGTTGAAGGTAACCATCATATCGCGGCCGTCATTATAATCTCCGACATCACTTACTCTTACATTGGAAGCACTGTACACCGTTGAGTTATTCGAAATATTGATGGAATCAGATGCGCCCGACAATGCATTGTAATCAGAGTTGCTATTCGAAACTGACATGACGAACAGACGGTACGTTTCCCCTCTGCGGATTAGTGAGCCATTCACATCACGCATATTAGATGGCAATGTTGAAGTAATGCTATAGCCATTCTTCGAGACATCATAATAATTGCTAGATGAAACCCGGTTAGCTTCATTCAAATCAAAGCGATAAGCATCCGAATATTTCACTGCAAAAATCCGGTAGTAGCTTACGCGCGATTCATCGGAAGAGCGATTAAAGCTGATCTGAATATCGCGTCCATCTCCATAATTACCCACTTGGCTGACCTTCGTAATCACTGGAACACCAGCTGATTGTCCAAGCGTGATCGAAGATGAGCTGGAGGATAGCTTATTAACATACGAGCTCGTATTGCTGACAGCTACGACAAATACGGTATAAGGTACGCCATTGCGAATTAAGTCACCCGCTGTATCTCTAGTTGTCGAACTCAAGGTTGTCGTCAACGTCGAGTTGCTGGACTTCGGAACGGTCGTATAATTATTGCTGGATACGCGGTCTGCTTCATAAGCATCGAAACGAGATGCATCCTTCGTTTTGACGACCATAATCCGATAATTTTGAATTGGGCTGTCGTTAGAAGGACGGGAGAAGCTGACCTGCATATCACGGCCGTCGTTATAATTCGCCACATTGCGCACTTGCACATTCGTTGCCGCTGCAACCGCGTTGTCGCCTAACGTAAAGGTTGAAGATGGGTTCGAGAGCACCTGTTGGTTGCTCGTTCTGCCCACTGACAATACATAAGCTTCATACTTCACATTCGTACGGATGTAGTCTCCATCTACGTCACGTGCTCGGGAATCCAATCTGACTACAGGATCGTCACCGCTCTTGTTTACTACGGTATAATTGTTGGAAGATACCGAACGAGCCTTGTTCAAATTAAAGGAGTTCGACGCTTTAACAATCATGACGCGATATTGATCAAGGTTATTTTCATACTGTTCCTTGGAGAAGCTGACACGAATATCGCTTGCATCTCCGGATTGGCCTGAGATCTGTGTTGTCACATAATTGACGCCTCTAAGATCGCCGGAGTAGTCGGGCTCATCTGGGTATGTCGGACGATCCGGGTATGTCGGCGTACTGCCAGAAGTCACACGCACGACTTTTTGATAATTGTCATAGTTGATTGTTGCGCCCAACGATTCACTAACGAAGCGTACCGGAACCATCGTTCTGCCCTGCATTGTATTGGCTGGAACATCCATATAGACAGTTTTGCCATTGACCGTTGCCGCTGAGGAGCCTAGTTTCAGAATTACTGAGGTGCTCCCTTTGTAAGCTGATACCTTCTTCGTTTTGTAATCGTAGCTTACACTGGCGCCAAGCGACTGGAAAATAACCGCCATCGGCAATAGCACACGGCCCTGCGTGTATACTGGCGGCTGATCGGTATTAATTTTGCTTCCGTTCACATATACGGTGTAAGTTGCAGGCGCTGCTTGCACAGCTGTGGGCGTTACCACCGTAAAGCCGAGTGCCGCAGCAACAAAACCTGACACAAGTTTCTTCACTTTTTCATCCTCCTAAGTTGCAATCATATCCAAGTCTAAAATTACCACCTGCAACTTAGATGCATCAAACAAGGAAAATGTTTCATACTCCTTTATAATTTTTTTAAATTGTGACAAAACTGTGTCAGACCATCATTCACCGACTCCACATCAATGAAAAAAGCCGTTGGAACAACGGCTAATTATGGCCTTGTTCCAACGGCTTCATTACTTTGCTCAATCATGTGTATTAATTCGGATCATCTAGCCACTCCTTGCTATGATCAGCGAATCGCTGCAGCTCGCCAACAAATAAGCCTGCATGATACCCGTCGCATACCGCATGATGCAGCTGCAAGGATACGGGCAGCAGGACTCGACCCGTTTGCTCGAAATACTTTCCGAATGTGATGATCGGCAACAAATACGTCCCCTCATTGAACACATTCAAATTGAATCCCGTAAAGCTTACCCATGGAATGCAAGAGATAGGGAATGTATTTGCAGGCTGATCCTTTTTACCAAGTAGTCCTTTCACCTTGCCATACTGCCGTACATCCGCTAGGTAGCCTTCGTGGAAAGCATGGAATTTTTCTGTATATGAGGCCCATAGACTAGAGAACGTATTGTCCTCAGGATGGAAAATCGTGAAACTCGGGTTCATGCTCTCCCAATATCCGAGTCCTCCATCCTCATCATAGGAGATTCGGAAATCGGGATATGCATTCACAATCTTAGCAGTCATATGAATAAGCGCCGGGTAAAGCTTCTTGTTCTTTTCTCTCAGATTATCAAGCAGAATCGTAATATCGATATTGGCAGTCAAACTGAATGTACATCTTGTTTCGTTCAAAAAATGAATATAGTAAGGTTTTCTATTCCACGTATCGATATCAATCAAATGAAACTTCATGGTTTTAGCCTCCTAAAATGATATTGTCATATTAGGAGGCACATCATCCGCCTTGACCATAGCTTACCCTTCTTCCCTAAGATATGGATCAGTCCAACTGCTGCGAGCTGCGTGTCATCGCCACACTCGATTCTCTAACAATGAGGCGAGGCTCAAACTGCACTCGTTCATATACACCGCGCTTCTGTTCGATGATCCGGTTAAGCAGCAGTTCAGTCGCTACTCTGGCAACCTCTGCTCCCATGATCGACACAGAGCTAAGCCGCGGCGTCGTAATCGTTCCCCACAAAATATTATCAATGCCAACAATCGCAATGTCTTCGGGCACGCGGATCCCCAATTCCTTGAATCGGTTCAGCAGTCCCATCGCAATCATGTCATTGCCCGCATAGATCGCATCCGGCATTTTCGTTAGACCTGCGAAATAATCGGCTGCCTTCAATCCCGTTTGCATCGAGAAATCATCTCCGAGATAGACCAGAGAGCTATCTACTTGCGGGAGGGCATCCTCGTAGGCAAAGAAACGCTCCTCAATGATATGCTTCGGCGCACCTGCATACGCAATCCGCGTCCGGCCTATGTTCATGAAATGCTCCATGACAAGTTTACCCTCTTGCGTAGATAGACTAACGATGTCCGCCTTCACATCGTCACCGAGCTTCTTCCCATAGTTAATAACGGAGATCGGAATGCTCGATTTATTAATCAAGTCAGGCAGCGTTGCAGGGTAAGCTAGCGGCAGGACAATCAGACCGTCTACATGAAGCTTCTTCACTTCCCTGAGTATTTCGAGCTCTGCTCGTGCATTCCCTAATGTATTGATCTGAACGACACGGTAGTCGTAATTTTTGGCCGCCTGCTCGACGGAATAGGCAATCTCCGGAACAAAGGCATTTCGAATATCGGGAACGGCTAGCGCAATTTGCTTCGTCTGCCGTACCTTAAGACTGCGCGCGAAGGAGTTCGGCACGAAGCCTAGCTCTTCAATCGCCTGCATCACCTTGGCCTTCGTCTTCGGACTAATGCCGTCTGCGTCATTGATTGCACGCGATACGGTTGCCAATCCGACCCCTGCTCGCTGTGCAACATCCTCGATTGTGACTTTTCTCTGAACCACTGGTACATCTCCCTCTCGTTACAAGTGGAATTGCTTCCACCATTCCAGCCAAGCCTTATTTCTGTATCATACCATCTGCATTCACATTATTCACCTGATCTTCCTGCAACAAAAGACTGTGATTGACATCACGCTGAGAGTGTGACATATTTAATATCGGAAACGTTTCCGAAAATATTTTCCCGTTTCCATTTCATACAGTATTTCATTTCTATACTTCTGGGGAGATGAGCACATGAAAGCATTAAGATGGCATGGCGTCAAAGATTTGCGCGTGGAGAACATTGCAGAACCAGCAGCCGGCAAAGGCAAAGTGAAAATTAAAGTCGAATGCTGCGGCATCTGCGGCAGCGACTTGCATGAATATACGGCAGGACCGATCTTCATTTCAGACAGCACTCCCCATCCTCTAACTGGAGAGAAAGCTCCAATCGTTATGGGACATGAATTTTCTGGACAGATCGTCGAGGTCGGTGAAGGTGTAACCAAATTCCAGAAGGGTGATCGCGTTGTTGTAGAGCCGATCTTCGCATGCGGTGAATGTGAAGCCTGCAAGCAAGGCTTGTATAACCTCTGCGACAAGATGGGATTCCTTGGTCTCGCTGGCGGCGGTGGAGGCTTCTCCGAATATGTAGCAGCAGACGAGCACATGGTGCATAAGATTCCAGACAGCGTTTCTTACGAGCAAGGCGCGCTTGTTGAACCTTCCGCAGTAGCTCTCTATGCAGTTCGACAAAGCAAGCTTCAAGTTGGGGATCGTGCAGCCGTATTCGGTACAGGCCCAATTGGATTGCTTGTTATCGAAGCATTGAAGGCTGCTGGCGCATCGGAGATCTATGCAATTGAACTGTCCGAGCAGCGTAAGCAAAAAGCAGCAGAACTCGGAGCCATTGTACTTGATCCTTCGCAAGTCGATGTCGTGAAGGAGCTTCGCGAACGGACAGGCGGCGGCGTGGATGTCGCTTATGAAGTAACGGGAGTTCCTGCTGTACTGAACAATGCCATTGATGCAGCCAAGCTCGGCGGTGAAGTGATGATCGTCAGCATTTTCGAGCGAGAAGCTACTATTAAACCGAATGCAATTGTAACGAAGGAACGCACAATGAAAGGCATCATCGGTTACCGCAACGTATTCCCTGCGGTTATCAAATTGATGGAGCAAGGCTACTTCCCAGCAGAGAAGCTGGTAACGAAGCGCATCCAATTGGATGAAGTCGTTGATCATGGCTTCGAGGCGCTCTTGAAAGAGAAAAACCAAGTAAAGATTATGGTGAAGCCGCAATAATCCGTAAACAAAAACACGAAGGCTTAGGGCGTTTCAAAGTCATACTGAAATAAAACAAAAGATCGAGTCAGGGGTTAATCAGCTCCCCCTTGCTCGATCTTTTCTCCATCATAATGCCGTTCTCAACAGCAAGACGGTAAAACATACGATCATTGCTACTACTGCGAGGTGCCACCATTTGTACATCATGATGATCCCGATATACTCACGTATGAACGCACTTGGCATGTAGTATCTTGCTGTCTTCGCGCCAACACCCTCACACTTCTTCAATCCGGCGAGCCGCGCATAAATGCTTGCCCGAAATACATGATAGTTGTTCGTAACGAAGATGCTTTTATGATCGGGTTTCATCTCGTCCATAATGGCCTTCGAGAACAGCATATTTTGCATCGTGTTGCGAGATTTGTCCTCCATAAGCACGTCCTGCTCTGTAACTCCCTTCGCCACGATATACTTCTTCATTGCCTCTGCTTCACTAATCAATTCGTCTGGCCCTTGGCCGCCCGACACGATAATTTTAGGCACTTGATGATACTTCATATATTGTTCAATGCTTTTATCCAAACGCGACGCAAGCAGCGGGGGAACACGATCCCCTCCGATCAAGCCAGAGCCAAGTGCGATAATGAAATCAGGCTTGTACCATATTCTCCAGTAGTGATAAAAAATTGCATACGCTAGGAAGCTGACGAACACAAAGGAAAAATACATGAAGATAAGCAGCGTCCCGATATAAAAAATCGCAAATTTATCATTATAAGAAATAAAGAAAATGTAGAAAAACATCCCGATCATCGCAAATATCAGAAGACTCAATAATAATGACAGCATATTCGCGAACTTCTTGCTTTCCTTCTTCAGCATGATTCGTCCGTTAAGCAGCAAATATATGCTCACAAACAGTACGCTCAAAGGAACAGAGGCAAGGATAGCCGCGGCCACAATTAAGTTCACCCATGGGATCTGGTTGGAGAACGCCACTAGACTCAGCGCTAAATTCGCTAAAGCTGCTATGAATAGGAATGAAAGACTAATACGCCTTTTTTCCCTTATAAATAAAAAAACAAACAGGACAAATAATATCAAGCTAAAAAAACTCATCATACACTCCTTTCCCAACCTTACTATTGTAAGCAATTCATTCCTTCTTGCATACCTTTTTCACCATTCAATATCGAAATGAATCACTCTAAAACATACCCAGCATCATCAGCCCTTAACAGTATGTTGGAAGTCCCAGCTATCTTCTGCCGCAAAAATAAAAAAAGGCCGATTACTTCACTAAATGATATGCTCCCATCATAGTAGACAGTAGGAAAAACAAAACTTCTACTGCTACAATGATGGGAGTTTTTCTAATGTCTAAAAGAAGTCCAGTATCATTAGAAGTAAAATTACATGTCGTACAGCGG
>NZ_JAMAVT010000017.1:0-124332 GCF_023713665.1 Paenibacillus sp. MER 180
CAGTCTAAGACTCGGGCTCGAAGCACCATTGACTGCCGACCTGCCTTCGCCAGCCGTAAGTAAATTATATCGCAATCCGCCCATTTTCATCATCTGATGGTGTCGCGTTAGCGGCATGGGCGTCTAATACTTTATTTTCTGCTGACAGTAGCGCTCCAACTTAAGGAGTAAGGGAAAAGAAATAAAACCCTTTCTTGTTGATCTTGCCCACGATTGTAGGTTGTTTGTCTTTCTTGAATGTATATATTCATTCAATTTAACAGTAACTTTATATCCGGCCAAATTGACATTGAATATGGATTTAACCTTTCCGCTTGCTGCAGAAATCGCTTGTTTTTGGGTATATTTAGGCTTGGCAAAGGATTAGGCAAAATCTTTGTCGCTCGTCCAATCCGTATAAGAGAAGTGGTGGAAAAATTTTGATTTCCGTGTAATTATGAAAGTGGAGAACATTCTTCTAGCAGCCGGAGGAGCGTATATTATCCAAGATTAAGATAATGAAGAAAAGGGGAGCATTTATGATAGCACTTAAGGAAATAGATCGTAGTAATTTTTTTGATGTCATTAAGTTGAGTGTCGCTGATGAACAAAGTGAGTTTGTAGCAACAAATTTGTTTTCGCTCGCACAGGCTAAGGCATTCCCAGAGTGTGTCTGCTTGGCTATTTATCATGATGAAGTTCTAGTGGGATTTACGATGTATTGTATAGATGAAGAAGATCATGAATATTGGATTTATCGGTTAATGATTGATACTAAGTATCAATCAAATGGTTATGGGAAGGCTGCTATGAAGCTGCTCATTGAAAGGATTAAAGAAGACATACAGCATCGGGTTATATACATAAGCTTTGAACCGGAGAATGCTTGGGCAAAACAGCTATATGAAAAATTAGGATTTACAGAAGATGGCCGAGTAATAGATGGGGAAATCGTTTATAAACTGGAGTATTAAGCAGAGTCAAGAGATAGACCAATAGGGTTAGGCAAGAGCATAATTTGAAACTGTAATAATTTTAATGGGTGATTTAATGAAGTATTCAAAATTCTACTTGGATCAATTTTTTAATTCGATAAATGAATATCAGTCAAAAGTTGAATTATTAATCTTAGCAAATTCATTTATGCAAAAGACTGAGAACATCAGATGGGTTATGGCGTTAAACCAATTAATGAATTGGCAATCGATGTCTGAAAGATCTGGGGTTTGGACTTACTATGAAGTGTTAGAAATAGACTCGGCAAATGTGCTGATACGTATTCTTCGAGAATACGACGAAAGAATTATTTTAGAGAATTATTGTAAAGGTATAGATAATTATCTTAATGAAGAGATAATGAACGAAGTTGATAATTGGATTGGATGTAATGAAACAGAAATCGATAGATTTATTGAACATATATTTCTAATGCATAGAGATTGGTTTTATAACTATTCGGCGGTCACTCCGTGATTCTAGGAAGGTGGGGCGTCATGAATACGAGAGACGTTATCGGAAATCTTCGTAAAGACATATTAGAGTGGAGGGCTATTTAATATGGGTTCGAGACCAGTGGTTATTGAAGATTATAATGATGCATGGCCTGTGATGTTTAATGAATTGAAAGATATATTAAGAGATAAATTAGGAGAGTTAGCTTTAACCATAGAGCATGTTGGAAGCACCTCTGTTCCTGGCCTTTCAGCCAAACCAATTATTGATATTGATATCGTAATAGACTCTAAGTCATTACTCCCTCAGGTCGTTGGAATGTTGAGTGAATTAGGTTACTTTCATGAAGGGAATTTAGGGGTAGAGAACAGGGAGGCTTTTGCAAGAATTGATGACAAAGTTCCTCATAATAAAGAGATGAATCATAAACCGAAACATCATCTTTATGTCTGCAACAAGGAAAGTGATGCATTGCAGAAGCACATAACATTCAGAGATATATTAAGACAACAGCCGGATTTAGTAGCCGCATACTCATCTTTAAAGAAAGAGCTTGCAGAGAGATTTACTAATAACCGTACAGCATATACGGATGGAAAAACTCATTTTGTAAATACTGTTTTGAACGAATACAAGAGTATTTTGTAGGTGACTAAACCAGGAACTTCTCATAACACCGGTTTTCACATATTGGGACTACTGTGCATTGGTTGTCAGATGTATAAATCATGGAAGAGGCTCAGACAACAAACGACCCAGCCAAAGATAAGAGCTATCTAAGGCTGGGTCGTTTCGTGAATACAAGAACGTTTTGCGCAATATTGCCAACTCATTGCTCACAACAAGGGAGCTAACTATGAAGCCTATTGGTCAAGGTAGGACGGCTGACATATTTGAATATAAACAAGGCAAAATCATTAAAACACCAGAACCCTATGAATTAACTTATTTAGACGTATTTAGTTCACAACCTTGCGATGCAAAGTTAGTCCGTCGGACTTGGATTTAAGCCTCTCGGGTTCGTAGATACAAGGACGATAGGCGAAGTATTTTTTATGAAAAGGAAAATTCAATCGATGAATATTAGAGGAGTTATTCTTGAAGGATATTCAAACGCGGGTAAGACTTCGCTGCTCAAAGCGATAAAACAATCTCAAGCACTCGATGAATCAGCAGAGTTGAGTGTCGTAATACTTGGGGAACATTACTCTCAGATTCTGAATAACGTTCAAGGTGAATTTGTTCGATTATCAAGAGGCCAGCATCTCGAACTTTTGCGAAATAGAGTTGGTATGCTAAAGAATCTAAATGATTGGGCAGCCTATTTAGGTCCAGGAAAAAGAAAATCAAGAGGCCTTTTCTTTATCTTAGAACGGTTCCATCTAAATCACCGAGTCGCATTCTCGGATTCAGACGATGTAGAAATAACAAGTATAGAGCATGATTTAATCAAATTAGGAGCTAAATGTTTATTGCTGACTATTTCCGACGATATAGTCGAGGAAAGAATAAAAAGTAGAAATCCTGAGGTTTGGATTAACAAATCAAGGGAAGAAATCGATCTGGCATGCAAAGATTTGATTGATACGCAAAATAGTCTTAGGATTCAAGCGTACAAATCAATTGTGCCGACAATCGAAATAAATACGGATAATAAAGAATGGGACAAGTATGCGGGGGTAATCATGGAAGACGGGGACTTCGCCTAACAAAGTAGTCTCGCATACAAAGGAGAGTTAATGAATGACAATCGTTGGTCTTCTTGGGACGATTCATAATGAAGAAATTAGAAATCGAGTGAATTGTTCAATAAGTCTCTATAAGGACATTTGTCCAAGCCAGTGAAGGGTACCTGAATGCATGAGATATGAATTGAAATCGCTAAAAGAATATATAAGAAAGGAAGACTATCATGACAATCAGTTTGGGTAACAAGATCGGTGAAGGAGGCTGCTCTGAAGTATTTGAAATAGAGAACAATCAAATAATTAAACTTGCCAAGGAAAATACGAGTATCGAAACTGCAAAAAGGGAATATCTCAATAATTTTATCGCTTGGGAATGTGGTCTCCCTGTGCCTCAACCTTTTGATTTAATAGAAGTGAATGGCAGGCCAGGGATTATAGTTGAACATATTATTGGTGAGACAATGATGGAACGTATTATTAAAAGTGCTATCAAAAACGATGAAATTATCCAGGATGATATTCGACTGACAGCCCAACAATTGTATAACGTACATAAAACTTTATTTGCCGGGCACGAATTACCGAATCAAAAAAACGTTATTAAATCGCACGTTTGGAGTGTGAACTACTTAACAGCGCATGAGAAAGAGAGCGTAATCTCATTACTTGATTCTTTGCCAACCAGACAATGTATGTGTCATGGAGATCCGAATCCAGGAAATATAATGATTAAGAACGATGGGAAGGCTGTCTTGATAGACTGGAGTAATGCCACTGTTGGAAATCCTGAGGCTGATATAGCTGAATATATTCTTATGATTCGTTATGCGATTTTACCCCTTCATTTTCGTGAGGACATTAGACATGAATTTGAATTCATCCGAGAGAAATTAATTACTATTTTTATGGATGAATACACAAAATTATCAGGAATTACTTATGATGATGTTGTCCCATGGTTAACACCGATTGCTGCTAGGAAATTATCTGCAGATACTGTTTCCGATTTGGAAAAAGAGAAGCTTCTTGAAGAGATTAGAAGGACTTTAATGGAGAAACAAGGGTAGTTAACTCTATGAAAATATGACATCAGCTAACACAGTATTCACGCTGAGGAGCCATCCGGCTCCTCTCTTCGGTTCGCTAGAGGTTTTTCAGGGAGTTTGAGTCAGGCGGACAACCCTGCACTGGCTAAGTCTGACGCTTAAGGTTTCATTTCTACATATTCATTCTGAAATTGAGGGTCGAGGGGGATTTTTGATGGAAGGTAATAGGTATCCCGAGAATTTCTTTGAACACTACATTGTTAGCTTTTCAACCACAGGTTGCACACTAGATGAAAAAGGATTCGAAAAACTAGCAAGGTTATACATAGAAATAGAAGGTATTAATGGATTTATTCAATTGATCAAAGAGATACAGGTTGTTAAGGATAATAACGATTGGGCTTACTTTGAAAGTATTGCTGGAGATTTTGGGATAGAAGGTTTTAATACTATCAATTTGAAAGTGATGGCTGAAGTTGCGATGAATGTGTATCACAATATATCTGCAGCGGGTAATAATTGATAATTACGAATATGTGGCCACAAGAAATTCATAAAAAATTTAATAACAGGAGTTGAGCACATGGCTATTTATTTACCACCATTATACTGTGGGTACGAAGCCAGATTGAAATTAATTAGAGACCTTATTTGGAATGATTTATTTGTACCTAAAGAAAAGGAATGCAGAGTTGTTGATATTATTGGATGGACGTATATCATTTGTCCAAAAGGAAGTAATGGAACTATTGAACATCGAATGAAGAATAGCATTATGAGTGATTATTTTGAAGTAATTGAAGATGGGATAAAACCGTGGATCGAAGATAATAAACTTTCCATAAGTGAACAAACACTGAGGAGCAAATTAGTTAAAGATATTAAAATACATATCAATAAGAGAGAAACCATTTGTATTGAGAAAGGAAAAACATATTATTGTTTGAAAGATCAAGCATCAGATGGAAGAATATTTTGGAATCTGATTGAAGAAAAAACCTATGACAAAACGTTAAGATTAAAGAATGAAGAATTTATAGAGCATATGGAGATTCTTTAAGCAGCACTTCGAATAATACTGGATCCGGGCAACTAAGTGGCTAGGAGTGATACAAGGTGAAAGAAGCATGGGAAAGATCAAGTCAAAGTAGTATGCACATCGAATATGAGACTTTAAATAGTATGATTAGCCAAGTTTTCAGAGGCAAGCGTCTCATCAAAGCTAAACGAACACAAACAGG
Source organism: Paenibacillus sp. MER 180 (assembly GCF_023713665.1). NCBI lineage: Bacteria > Bacillati > Bacillota > Bacilli > Caryophanales > Paenibacillaceae > Paenibacillus > Paenibacillus sp. MER 180. Next base: position 5,407 of record NZ_JAMAVT010000017.1, read on the forward strand.
ACTTAGTAATGGTACCTATAAAGTGGAGATTGAAGGAATTATTACACCTTACTTTTTAAGGATCTTTGCTGGAGGTTCAGACGTAGCTTCAAAAGAAAAAGCAATCGCTGAGAGATTGCGCGGCGTCGTGCCAGTTGCCGATTATATATATCTGGATACAAGCAGAAAGTTAGTAGAATATGATTGGGCTTTAATGGAGTGGAAAGAGGGGGTGTTACTGCGTGATATTCTGCAAAGTGGAGAAGAACGCCAGATTGCAAAAGTTGCGGAATCTGTCGGCAGTGTACTAGCTCGTATTCACAGTCATACATTTGAATGTCCAGGCTTTTTTGCAAGGGATCTTACCATCTCCACCCCATTTAACATGGATGAGAACGAATTTATCTCTTTTATTTCTGAAAGCTTGGAAAAGGGTGAAACTGGGGAATGGCTGGGAGCGGAAGCAACGGAGAAGGTTCGATCATTCTGTGATTCTCACCGTTCACTAATATCCGAAATTCATGAACCGCCAGTCCTCGTTCATTCGGACTTCAATGGTTTAAATCTTTTGGTGATTGAAGGGCAAGATGGGTTCGAAGTATCGGCGGTATTGGATTGGGAGTTTGCCTTTTCAGGAAGACGCTATGTTGATATCGGGAATATGCTTCGGTATGAAGACGACAATTCCTTGTTCGAACATCATTTTATAAAGGCATACCGGGGTTCAGGTGGATTTCTGGATGAGAATTGGGTTCTATTATCTAAGCTGGAGGATTTGATTGCCTTGTGTGATTTACTGAATCGTTCGACTTCGGAAATGCCGAACAGAATCGCGGATGTAAGACAGCTTCTCATTAAGACTGTACAATAAAATTCGACTAACGGAAACATGATAATAATAACTTCCCTAAAGGATTAAAAAGGGGGTTAAAACCCATGAACAAGCTAAATACAATCAATTTATTTGTGCTATTTATTGTTATGAATTTGATATCAGGATGCAGTTTACAAAATAACAGTGATCGCAATAATCAAGACGTTAGTAGTATTAAGCTGGAATGTATACAACTTTGTTTAAGGATGAATGAAAAGCCATTTGAAGATAAACAGTTTAAAGATTTAGATTCAATAGCTCTTTTTATGCAGGCTATTAATGAATCGAAAAAAATGAATGGAATTCTGGATTACGGAGCAATATTTCTTATGACTGTGTATTCTGTAGATGGAAGTCTACGTACCTATCATTTGAATATAGAGAATATTGAATATCCGCAAAAAGGTCTCCTATTAAAGCTTCCCAATACGGAACAAGGCTATGAAATCCCAGAGAATATAAGTAAAGATTTGAAAGACCTAATATACAAAGCTCCCAAAGCGGAAACTTCCTAGCACAGTGGGGAAATTTTCATCTCAATAGAGGTTTCAATAATCATAGTCAGTTAATACCTGCTGATGTATTCACGCTCATTGAACAATTGCGGGTGGATACGGAGGATAAGAAGCGTATTTTTGGATGGTACTATCAGGATAAGTGGTATTATGCATCGGGTGCAGCAGGTTGCCACTGTGTAGTTGTGCCAGAGTTTCAAGCGGTAGCTGTGCGAATGTTCAATAGATATACGGAGGATTACACGGAAAATCAGAATTCTTTTAATGAAATATTCTATAATTGCCTTCAAGGAGTCTAAACGAAAGTGAAACATTAAATGGTCGAGGGTGTGAATCATATGCAGAAAATACGAAGAACAAAAGTGGTAGAAGGTGTAACAGTTCCAGGGATCATTAATAATGGTGGTTCTTATTTCTATATTAATGTTGATGTTTATGAGGACGGAATGTCAAATTGTTGGGAACTTGTAGATTTGATTGGACTTCAAGAAAAGCTTCGTTCTGGTTGGTTAACTCCAACAATCCCAGAACAGGAAGAACTCTCTATACATGGTCTAGGAATGTATATCGTTCAAGAAGCCGAATGGAAATTTGATAAGCCCGCATACTACAAACACATAGAAAGCAAAATTAGAACGATTAATCCTAACTTCGAAAATATCTATGAAATCACTTCTTGGCAAAAAGAATTGGCGGAGAAACGACGAATTACGTACTCGCCTACAGCCATTAATTATTATGTTGTTCGTGAAATGTTCTATGAAACAATAACTGGCGATGAGTTCTCTATCTTCATGAAGTACGAAGATAATAATCATTTGGTAAATCTAGTTGTTTACGAAAATGGGGTAGTGGTTTGCTATTTCCAGGAGAATGAGCTGACTTATCGTTTAGAGGAGATTGCTGAACTTTTTAGAAATGGCACCTTCTTTACTGACTTTGATGAACCAACAAAAGTTATATTATCTGATTTAGGTGAAGTAACCTTCTCACAAGCCATCTATCCAACAAATATCGAGGATAAATATACCGAGCTGATCGATATGTATAAAAAAGCTAAAGGCGAGAAGACATCTTTAGAAGAGTGTAGAGAAGCATATTACCAATATCTAGAGGATCCGATTGAGTTTTACCGCCAAAATCTAAAAGTAAAATATGAGCTTGTACCAGAGCATGAGAGAATGTACTTAGGTGATATGGACAGTAAAGATTGGGATTATCGGAGAATCATCTACAGACCCGATGAGAAGCGTGAAGTGTAATTAAACCGGTAGAGCCCCAGAGTACAGGAAGCGACGTATCAAACAACTCGTACAAGGAGGTTTCAAATAGGTGGATTGGTTATCCAAAGTTGAACCAATCAAATTCGATCCAGAAGAAATAATGCGAATACAAGAAATGCAATTGAAACCTTTTCGAATAGAACGGATAGAACTCGCATCCGTTGATAAAATAAGCTAGCTTGCAATACTGTTTGTGGCTGGTTGCGTTTTGGGATCTGAGAGCACGATGGTTAGCCTGCCAACAAGGAATGACTGTTCAAGAACGAAAATACTAGAAGAAGTAGCGCCACACTTTAGAGATATCAAGTTAGTCTGGCGGGACAATCAACTTGATAACATCAATATGCAGCATATGAAGGAAGAATCGAAACAATTATTTTTGAATAGTGACGTAGAAATGATCGAAATCGTCAGAGACTTATACCGAACAGTTGATTTGACCAATCCGATGCATTCATCACATCGTCCAATTCAGCATTACCATATAGATGCAGCAGCTATCGAAACACTGCAAGTGAATCATACGGAGAGTATGAAGGAGTACATATGTAGGGAGTTTATGCATGAGAATGAGGAGCTCGTATTCCTTCCTTCTGGATGGTTTTTGAGCGATGCGTTAAAAGAATCTATTTTTTTGAGGTTCATTGCAGGATTTGTTCCTACGGTGCATTTATTAGCGGATCAAGACAACAAGGTAATAGCAATCGAATGCAAGAATCTAACTAATAGGTGTTAGGAAAATATAATCATGCAAATAAGGCGCTGAGTGATATGGATAAAGAAATGGCATATGGAGGAATTGTATTTAATACAGAAGGTAAAGTGCTCATACGGAGCCCGAAGAATCATTGGGGTGGATATGTATGGACATTTGCAAAGGGAGGCCCGGATGTAGAAGATATGACTCCCGAAGAAACAGCAAAAAGAGAGGTACAAGAAGAAACGGGGTATACATGTATTATTATAGCTTCAGTTCCTGGGGAATTTGAATCGGATACGTGTAGGACAAAATATTTCATGATGGAACCAACAGGCATGGTGACGGAGCATGATGCTGAGACTCAAGAGGTACGCTGGGTTGATGTAGCAGAAGCTTTTGAGATGATTCAACTGACAAAATCTATTAATGGAAGAAACAGAGATAAGAGTGCTTTAGAAAGTGCAATAAGAGTAAGAGAAGCATTGAAAAGATAAAGGGATTTTTGTATCGTGATTCCCTGTGGTGAAGTGGTAGTAGGGCTACGCGTTTGGGTCTATCCTCCTTAGGATTTAGGATGTATAATCATGGAAGCAGCGCAGAAAAACAGCGCCTCAGCCTAAGATAAAAGCTATCTAGGGTTGGGGCGTTTCGCAAATTCAATCGTTTTATTAAACAGAGCATGCGAGTATATCAATTATGTAGCGGGTATGATTCGTTCTCATGATCATGTTGTCATACATATTCAGGACATCGAAGGAATTACGGATACAAATCGTGATGACTATCGTACGATTCCGGAAATTGAAATTCAAGATCAGGATATCATTTTGACAAAAGAGAATCCAAATGCTTTCTGGGAGACAGAACTTGAGCAGATTCTCAAGAATCATGATATTGAATTCATTGTCCTGGCAGGGTATGCTGCAGAACATTGCGTATTGTTTACCTATAATGGCGCTCGTGAAAGAGGCTTTAATGCGGTGATATTACAAAATGGAATTGTAAGCAAACATCAGGATGTAATCACATCAACGTATAGAGATCGGAATATCATTTCGTACCCCGTAATTCAATATATGATCAATAAATGAAATAAGGTATTTAATGAATGCCTCGACCGATTTCATAATAGTAGAGGGAAAAATGAAACATATTGTTTGGTTCGGATTGAATTTATGTCTAATAACCTTGATTTTCGTTGTTTCTATTTTTGCTTTTTCCTACTTTATACACGCCGAAGAGTACCTAACACAATCCGCTGGCTTCATTGATGCTCAATTAAGACCTACTAGAGATGCCGTTATGTTTACTGTGTTATTTATAAGTTCTGGCTTACTTTTTATATCATTATCTAAATTTCAATTGGGGACATATGTAAGTAGATTGCTTACTTCATTTTTGATTATTTTCCTTCATATAATATTTATACTATATGGACTAGTGCTCTTCGAAGCAGCGTTTCCATTAACCGTAATGAGATTGGTCACAGTGATAGTAGGATTAACTGTTATTATAGTAAGCATTTTTGATTTATTAAGAAACACCAAAAAACAGAGAAGAAAAATAATGCAAACAACCATGGAAGGTTAAGTGCTACAGCTTAATCGCTTACGACCTTTATGCATGGTTTAAAGAATGCGAAATACCTGTGAGTCCGATAAGATCTGGAGATCTCGCACTCACACCGCGCTGATAAACTGCTCTTTGATCTAAGCAAGTAATTTTGGGGAAATTGGGCCAGACATCTAATCAGCAAGACTATTTTACGAAGCCACACAGCAGTGTGTTACTTTGAGCGTTCCAGATTGATGGATACAACAACTCAATAGGACTAAACGGCTATTAAGAAATCCAAGAAAGACGGTAATGTTATGGCATTCTGTATTGAATTCAAATTACTTGAAAAGAATGATAACAAAGCCATCTATGTATATGGGGATTGTTCAGAGAATTTTGAGGGGATATTTGAATTAGAGCTAGAAAAGTTATTCACTGGTGAGATTCCGGGTGATACGAGCATGACACAAGTAGTGAAGGTAGTTCGACCCTGTCTAAGTGACGGAGCTTATCAGCATAAAGCAAACAGGGCATTTAGTAAGATCTATAAGCATTATAAAGAGACAGGAACCTATTTAATAGAAGGTGGCTATTATGCATAGCATAGAAGTAGGAAATTACTAATTTCACAAATTAGTACATCATAAGCCTAAGGAGATCATCATCATGATTCAGAACTTATATGAGACACATTTACAAGTGAAGAACCTGGATAAATCGATTGAATTCTATAAGAATCTAGGTCTTGAACTATCTTTACTCGATGGAGAAAGAAGAGTTGCCTTTTTTTATATTGGGAAGGATCGACAATTGCTTGGGCTTTGGGAAGTTCCGGAGAGTAATGAGGTGCAAAGAAGACATTTTGCATTCGGAACAGATGTGGAGTTATTAACAACAGCAATTGATTGGTTAAAGGAAAAAGGGATAGAGCCGATTCAAGCTCTTGGCAAAGAGCCAACGGAACCGATTGTACATACATGGATGCCAGCGGCAGCCATTTATTTCAATGATCCTGATCATAATGAACTTGAACTGATTGCATGGCTGCCAGATCAGCCTCAAGATATCGGATATGTGCCTTATTTAAGTGAGTGAATGAAATCGTGAAAGCAAGCAAAATTACATTGTTACAATCATAATTGAAGGTAAAAAGGTTCATTCTGGATGAACTTAGGCCATTACCTCAGATAAAAATAACGCCCCAGTCCGAGATGACAGCTATCAAAGGCTGGGTCGTGTTGTATTTACAGCACCAATAAAGTCAATTAAGAAGTGAGGCTGCTAATGGAAATAGTAGAGGCAGAAAATACGAAATCACTTTGAGGAACTGGCCAGTTTTGCAGAGCATACTTACATTCCAGGTTAAGCAGAAACAATGTGCAAAGTGATAAATTCTAGCTGAGGGAGCGTGTATGATGGCTACTTGGGTTACGCATTTTAGAATTGCTGAAGCATTCATCAGTAGAGATCTACCGGTATCAAAAATTGATTTTCTAGTAGGGAATATCGGCCCAGACTGTGGGCTCATTGGTGAGGATGGAAAACCTACGCCCCCGAAGGAAATTACTCATTTTATGATGAATCGAGTCATAACCGCAGAATCATTTTATGAGCAGTATCTTCTAGATCCTATTGATATCTCTTCCCCCAAGGGCTCCTATTATTTAGGGTATTATTTTCACTTGGTGACGGATGAAGAGTGGATCAAACTCGCCAATCGAAAGAAAAAGGAGGAGGTATTTCAATCGATATTAAATACACCAGAGTATACTCCATTAGTTAAGAAAGATTGGTACGGCCATGACTTCGTATATCTCAAAGAGAATAAAGAGAGTATTTTTTGGACTGAATTTCAGCATATAGATGAATATCCAGAGTTTTTGAGCTTTTTCCCTGCAGGTCAAACGAGTCAGCAGATCAGAAATATAACGGAGTTTTACCATGAAAGTTCAATTGCAGAAGATCATGAGTTTATCTATCTGACACGAGAAGATCTTGATGGGTTTGTGAATCATACCGTTCATTTGTTATGCGAAATTGTGAGTCAGAGGATGAATATGGGAGGCTGTATGTTATGAATAAGACATGGTCGAAGAATATGCCCGCTGTTCAATTTCGAGTGGCAAGGCCTACCCATCAATTACAGAAGATTGTTGAATTCTACTCGGAAGGTCTTGGTCTCGAAGTTGTAGGTTCATTTGTAAATCATAATGGCTACGATGGCGTCATGATCGGTCTTCCTGATGTTCACTATCATTTGGAGTTTACGCAGGAAGTACATGCAGTGCCCGTACCGCCACCCTCTTCAGATAATTTGCTGGTGTTCTATATACCAGACGTACAGGAACGGGATGATATCGTTTCTAGATTAGTCACCATGGGCTACCCTATTGTGGAACCAGAAAATCCTTACTGGCAGCAAAATGGGATAACCATTTGTGACCCAGATGGATGGAGAATTGTGTTGCAAAATACGACGGGGCTTTCATAAGGCGGATGGAGATGAGTGATGTAGTGATGATCAGATTAATTCCGACTACACGTGAGAATTGGAAAGATGCATTAAACTTGCAAGTTCATGCACATCAAAACCATTTTGTCCCATCAGTAGCAGTGTCTTTAGCCAAGGTACATATCCGTCCAGATGGCGATGAATATCAATATCTACCATTTTGTGTGTATAATGCAGAGGGTCGATTAGTGGGCTTTGTCATGATTACGGTAGATGATACAACAACCCAATCCTATTGGCTAAATGGATTGATCATTGATAAAAATGAACAAGGTAAGGGATATGGAAAGGAAACGATCAATTCTGCAATTCGTTACATAAGAGAAAATTACTCGCAAAGTGTGTGTGTGAATCTAACGGTATGTGTAGATAATGTAGCAGCTAGAAAGCTGTATGAAAAGCTCGGGTTTTGTGAGACTAGGGTTGTATATGAGGATGAGATTGTTTATCGATTCACATTTTAGCAATATCCAAAGGTAGTGGGTATGCCAAAGAAGCAATGAAACAAAGACTAGTGACATTTCGAGAGGAATGGGGCAGGAGAATGAATATACGAGTTCTTCAAGATAGTGATGCACAGGCCTATCAGGAGCTTAGATTAATAGGGTTGCGGACAAATCCTGAAGCATTTGGTTCTACTTATGAGCGGGAAGCGAAATTCACACTGGAAACGGTAATGGAGAGAGTCAAACCAAGTAAGGAAAAATTTGTGATGGGTGCGTTTGATGACGAAGGAATGCTGATAGGAATGGCTGCTTTTGTGCGAGAGAATGGGATGAAAACTGCCCACAAAGGAAATTTGTTCGGGATGTATGTAAGAGAAGAAATGCGTGGGAAAGGGGTATCGAAAAATCTGCTGCTTGCTTTAATTGCGAGGGCGAGCGAAATCGACGGCGTAGAGCAGATCAATTTAACAGTGGTATCAAGCAATGAACCAGCTAAGAGGCTGTATTCCACGGTCGGATTCCAGACCTATGGCATTGAGCGCCGAGCCTTGAAATATAATGGGCAATATTTCGACGAAGACTGGATGGTCTTGCAACTGCATTAAGAGTATCTAGCAACCGCAACCGCTGTGAATGGCAAGCGAAATAATATTGTTCCTCATGTCGATCGGATGGTGACCATAACTTAGATGGAAGGTGTGAAGAGCATTGTTATTGGCGATTGGCATATCTCTGTTATTGACGTTCTCTTTCATAATCGTTCAGAGCATTTTGAAAGTAGTAACTCAAGTTGATGTCGAGAAATCAACAATCATTTTTTGGGGAATGACCGTAATTGTAGTATCCGTAATAGCTCTATGGTATGGGGAGCAGTATATTTACAAAATACCAGAACGCGTCATGCCAGTGATGACATTATTCTTCATTGTTGCAATCGTAAATGTATTCTTGGCTCAAAGGTCAGGATATCGTCCGATCGGGATTTACGATACCATTCACTTTTGTTTAACTTATCCTCTGCTTGAAGAGATGGTATTTCGAGGATTAGTGCTTCCGCTATTAAGCAGCAGCTTGCCCACAAGCTCATCCTTAACCATAATGGGGTTATCTGTTACCCCTGCTGTTCTGATAACAGCTTTTCTTTTTGCCATCTGCCACCTTCAATATTATAGGTTGTCACGTATGAGTATCCGATTTATGCTATTTGCATTCTTTGGCGGTATTTTCTTCGGCATAATCGCTGATCATACCCATTCCATATGGTTGCCTCTTATGCTGCATATCGAGTTTAATGTACTAAGTGTCTATTTTAGCAGAAGAAGAATGTCGGTAGGCAGTTGAAAAGGAGAATTACAGATGATATACCCAGAACTAGAAACGGAAAGATTGAGTATGCGGGAATTAACGATGGAAGATGCGGATGCCGTATATAGACATTTGTCCATTCCAGAAGTTACGAGATTTATGGAGATAATATTCAATCGCAGAGGCTGCTTAAGAAAATGGGATTTGATCAAGGGAAGAAATTGAAGGACAATCTCATGTACTTTACATTAAGAGCAGCTATGGATTCATCCAAGGCGTAAGCTGTTGAAGTTCACATACGATTTGAGTAATATGCAGTAAAAATAGGAGTGATCCCTGATGAATCAGTTGGATAAGCGATACCCCATTGGTAGATTTGAGCACACCGGAGAGATTTCGTCTTCGCAACGCGATCTTTGGATCAACGAGATTGAAGAGTTCCCTGTTAGACTGAAGGATGCCGTAAGAGACTTATCTGAAGAGCAGTTAGACCTGGAATATCGCGAAGGTGGATGGACAATACGCCAAGTTGTACACCATCTTGCAGATAGTCATATGAATAGTTTTATCAGATTCAAGCTTGCTCTAACGGAAGATACACCTGAGATTAAGCCCTATTATGAAGAACGATGGGCTGAATTGCCGGACTCGGTACATACAAATATCCAATTATCGATTCAGTTGCTCGAAGCATTGCATCAGAGATGGGTTGTGTTATTGCGATCGTTATCTGAGGCTGATTTTCAAAAACAGTTTTACCACCCGGGTTCCAAAGAAGTAATTCGATTAGATTATAATGTGGGATTGTACGCTTGGCATGGCAATCATCATATTGCCCATATTACCGCGTTAAGAAAAACACAGAATATATAAGTGCACATGATGCAAGAAGATGAAACGTATCCAAGTAACCGAACTATCGGGTTATCGGGGTACGTTTTCTATTTGATAGAGGAAAATGAGAGTGAGGATCGAACATGTTCTATAGGAATATAATGGGTATCGATGGCCAGTGAGTGTTGCCACTTCATGGAGGACGAATATGGAACTGTTGGTTGTTGGTGATGTGCATGGTTCTCATCCAGACAGCGTGTTGTGGAATCGAGGGAAACTCAAGAATATTGGTAAATTGCAAATTATCGGACACACGCCTTGCAAGTTAGGGAAAGCGGAATTTGATCGCATAAGCAGCACGTTGATTATCGATACAGGGGCATATCGACCTGTTGGGCTTACAGCAGTCAAAGTGAACCATGATGGCGAAATAGAAGAAATCATATTCGAACCAACGCTCTTGATTGATGTGATGAGCGAGAAAGGCTGAAGGTGTAATCATGAATAGAACTGTAATGTTTCCCGATCCATCGCTGCATCCTGAGTGGATACAACCGCATAGCCCTGAGTGGTATGCAGAGCTGAATGATATCGTAGGAGAATACCAGTATCCGTGGAAATCTACCTTTGAAGAACCAACGGCGGAAATGATTTATGAAAAGGAGATAATGTCGCATCTCACTAGTGATTCACGGATATTAGATGTTGGATGTGGGCACGGTGAATTTACTAGACGTTGGAATCATAGAGTGAGGGAAGCTGTTGGAATAGATAATCGAGAGAATTTTATTCGAAAGGCGCAGCAGCTCAATGGAAGTGAGTCAGTACATTTCATGCTCGTAAATGCGGAGGATGCATTGCTGCCCTTTGCAGACAACACGTTCGACCTCGTTTATACGAAGAAGGGGCCGTGGTTATACGAGGAGGCATCTCGAATTCTAAAGCCGAATGGGATGATGATGGGTTTATATCATGGAGGGACAGATGGTGGGCTTAGAAGCCTGCTCCCTGGATTGTTTACCCTGCTATCTTATGATCCTTACGATTTGGATGATTTGGTCACGAGATATCAGTTTCAGCGATCAGCCGGATTGGCCGATTTTCAGGTTCAACTGGTTGAGGAAGTAGAGTATTTGACAAGGCCAGAAGATGTGCTAATAAAGAAGTGCTTTGGGCAGAGGAAGGAAGTTCGTGAATATGTCTGGTCAACTTGTCTTCGGGGCGTTGAACAGGTATTTGCAGAGCATGCAACTGACAAAGGATTAAGAGCAATCAATTTTCATTATGTAGTTAAGGCAAGAAAATCGTGACTGGTAACTCCGTTTACATGAATGGCAAGTATCATGACCGGCTCTAAGTTGGGCTGACTGAAGAGGAGTATCGAGAGCGAGGCTAGATGAAACAATTTTATCTATATATTTTGTGCATGGCGATTCCATGGCAAACTCTTATTTTTAATCGATTCGTGAGAATCGATTTTTTTTGTTCTATTTTGTCCCACGCAATAAAAATCGATTTACATAAAATAAAAGGAGCGATAGCGATATTGTTCAATCGCTAGGTAGTAGATTCCTATTACATGGTACGTTTTCACAATCTATCAGGAACTACTTTCCTGAGGGAGGGAAGCTGGATGTCAAATCCCAATATACCGAACATTACACCCCAAATAAGTATTACTAGAGACGATGCAATCAATTTATTGCTTATTTCAATGGCTATGGAAGAGCTCTCGCTTAGTCATCTAGTGAACGCGGAGGCAGAGAAAATTCAATATGTCCTTGGGACGCTTCCTGGGTTAGAAGCTCCTGCAACTATTAGCGATGTATTGCAAACCAATGCCAGCGTTCGCAACGTGTTGGCTGCGACGATTCAAAAGGAATTGATTATTGAGGACAAATTGGAGCAGGTACTGAATGCGGCAGCTGCTCCGCAAATGGGGGCGACGGGGGCTACCGGCCCAACAGGGCCTACCGGCTTATCGCCAACTGGAGCTACCGGAAGCACCGGAGCCGCTGGAAGCACGGGGGCAACAGGCGAGACTGGTTCAGCGGGGGCATTGGGCCCGACAGGGCCAACTGGGCTGACCGGAGCGACAGGGGCAACTGGGTTAACAGGTGGAACTGGAGCCACCGGGGCTGCGGGTACGGCTGGATCAACTGGCGAGACTGGCCCTACAGGGGCCATCGGAGCGACTGGTGCAGCTGGAGCAACGGGAACGACCGGGCCAACAGGTGTTACTGGAGCAACGGGCGATACGGGTGCAACAGGAGCAACGGGAGTCGCCGGAGTAACAGGAGCAACGGGAATTACCGGGCCGTGTCCGGATTGTCCACCAGGGCCGACCGGAGCGACGGGTCCTAATGGGGTTGGCGCTACAGGAGCAACGGGAGCGGCAGGTGTGACTGGAGCAGTTGGTGCGACTGGAAGCACCGGAGCCACCGGAGTAGCTGGAGCCACCGGAGGCTTGATTACGGTGAACAACGCCGACTTTGTCACTGTCGGAACACAAACGGTAGCGGACGGCGCTCCGCTTATATTAGAAACGAATTTAACTGTAAATGGTTCATTAATCACACATGTACCTTTGACATCCACAATCGTACTTGCTCCAAATCATACGTACTTCGTTGATTACGAGACGCAGGCTACGACCGCTGGAACGACAGCATCCGCGACTCTGCAATTCAATGGAATTAATGTCATCGTCACGACTGCAAGTTACGATACCGTTGCAGGTGTAATCGTAGAGCTGTCCTCACACACGATCATTCAAACCGGGGGGACTCCAGGTACGTTAGAGCTTATCAATACGTCAGGTGTGGCAACGGATTTCACGAATGTATCGATATCGGTTATTGCTATATTGTAATTCACAAGATGAGGCTCAGTATTTTCCCATATGGCGAGCACATCAGCTATGATGCTAGGTCTCTTATTATGGCACTTCATAAGGGGTGAGTGAAATGTCGCAAGCAAACATACCCAATATTACACCTACTATTTCGATTTCCAGGGATCAAATAATTCCTCTATTGCTCTCTTCGATCGCATTGGAGGAATTAGGGCTAAGTCATATTCTTAACGCTGAAGGCGAGAAAATTCAATTTGCATTGGGAACAATTCCAGGCTTGACCACAGTGCCTACAATTCCAGAATTGCTAGCGCTGAACAGCAGTACACTAGATACATTGAAAGTGGTCGTGCAGCAGGAAATTGTATCACAGATGAAACTCGATAGAATTGTAGAGGGTCTTGTTCCCTTGCTAAGCTCTGGTGCTACGGGATCCATAGGACCCACAGGGGTTAATGGACCGACTGGTGCAACTGGGGTTACAGGTCCATCTGGAGCAACTGGGCTTACTGGCATCACAGGGCCTGTCGGTGCGACTGGAGCAACCGGAGCAACCGGTTCTTCTGGTGTAACCGGAGCAACAGGCACGATAGGTGCTACTGGGCCAACAGGCTCGACGGGAGCGACCGGAGCAACGGGCTCGATCGGAGCAACCGGCACTACAGGCGTGACAGGTGCAACTGGCTCTACTGGTCTAGCCGGATCAATCGGGCTCACTGGTAATACAGGAGCTGCAGGTCCGGTCGGTCCTACTGGCCCTACCGGTATAACAGGCAACGCCGGCCCTGTGGGACCTACAGGTATCTGCCCTACTGGCTGCCCAACGGGAGCGACAGGGGCAACGGGAATACCGGGGCCAACAGGAGCAACGGGAGCAACGGGTGTGACCGGAGCAGTGGGATCCACTGGAGCCACCGGAGCGACAGGGGCAGCGGGGGTAACAGGGGCGATGGCGCTCGCTACGGCGAATTTCGCGAGTATCATTACACCTGGACCTGCAGGTCCGGCGGGATTTTTGGAGTTCGCTACGGCAAGATTGCTGAGCGGCAGCTTAATATCGTTCACTCCGGGTTCGAGCACGATATTGCTTCAACCCAATCATACGTACTATATCGTGGCACAAGTTGATATTGATGCGAGCAACCCTTCAGGAGGACTCGATGTGATTCTGACTTTTAATGGGGAAAGCATCCTAACGATATTTATGAGTACCGTTGCGGGGGATTTCGCAACGTTAAAGGGAAGTGTCATCGTGAATGCACCATCCGGAGCACCGTCCAGCATCATGCTGTTCTCACGCTCCAACAGCAATCGAAACGTAAATATAAGCATTATTGCGCTAAATTAGCAATCTGATGATGTCAGCAAGGGAGTGAGAAATCGTGTCGCAAGCCAATATCCCTAATATTACGCCGAATATTTCTGTGTCGACGAACGAAGCGGTGAATTTGCTGTTAGCCTCAATAGCGTTAGAGGAGTTAGGACTAAGCCACATTGTTAATGCGGAGGCAGAAAAGCTCCAATTCACGCTAGGAACGCTGCCGGGATTAACTACGCCTGCTACAGTGAGTGATGTACTGGCAGTAAACGACAGTATCGTGAATACGTTGCGAGAAGCGATTAAGCTCGAATTCGTGCTTAATAACAAGCTGGAAGAGGTGCTGCAGATACCAGTCGGTACAAGAGGGCCAACCGGAGCAACCGGAGCAGCGGGCTCAACGGGGGCAACTGGCGCAACAGGAGCTACTGGCCCTACTGGGTCAATTGGGGTGCCCGGAGCGGCGGGCTCAACGGGCGATACAGGTGCAGCTGGCATTGCTGGCTCGACGGGCTCAACAGGAGCTACTGGCAGTACGGGGGCGGGAGGCGCTGCAGGAGCAGCTGGTTCTACTGGGGTAACCGGAGCAACTGGACTTCCTGGCAGCACAGGCTCAACGGGGCCAACCGGAGCAACCGGAGCAACTGGCGCACAAGGTGCCGTAGGTATCACAGGTAGTACAGGCCCAACTGGCGGTACAGGCCCGATTGGAGCGACCGGAGCCACTGGGCCAACTGGAGTATGCCCTTGTGTTACTGGGCCAACCGGAGCGACTGGGGCAAGTGTGACGGGAGCAACCGGAGCTACCGGGGCGACCGGAGCAACCGGAAGTACCGGGGCAACCGGAGCAACTGGAGCAGCCGGAGCGACCGGAGCAACCGGAGTTCAGATCACGGCGAACAACGCATTCATCCGTTCTCCTGGTTCTATTCTGGTTACGTCTGGCAGCGCAATTCCGTTCGAGGAGAATTTCACGTTGAACGGCACCTCCATTACGCATACTCCTGCCTCGACGGATATCGTGTTGGCACCGAATCAAACCTATTATATCGCCTACCGGACGAAGGCAGAGCTGCTCACAGCGGGTAACATTACCGCACATGTTGCTCTGCAATTGGATGGAACAACGATTCCGGGAACAGATTCACAGATGCAGTCCTTGCCAGGAGCTTCTCAAGCCATTACGTCATTATTATCGAATACGATCATTAATACAGGAGCTAGTTCAAGTATTCTGACTTTAGTTAATCTTGAACCCAATGATAGAACCTTCGACCAGACGTCGATTACGATCATTAAGCTACAATAGCAGCTGGGGGCGAATAGAGATGGGAAGCAGTGCGAATTTCGGTTGTTCGGCCGGCTGTGGATCGATTCCGGTCAATGGCGCCCCTGCGATGTTATCAGTCATTGTCCAGAACGGTACCTCCATACGGCTGCAAGGAATGACAAACATTCTTCTTGATGCGAGTAAAGCGTATTTAGTCGAATATAATGCTGATTTTACCACGGCATCGAGCAACCACATCATCGCTACAGAGCTTAGATTGAACGGAAAGCTAATACCGGGGTCGCAAAGCTTCTCTTTTCCTACCACAATTCCATTTGGACAGAATACGCCTACTGCGAATGCGACCGGAGGAGCGATATTCAATACTCCCTCCAGTCCGAATCCGAGTATTTTGCAGCTGATCGGCTTTTCACCAGTTGAAGCTTCTGGATCGAATTTCAGCGGCGTTAACGTACGTGTGACGGAAATCGACAATTTTGCATCTGCTGGGGTGACAAGGAATAACGCTGCAATTTTTAGCTATGGCTATGAAAATGTAGGGCCGGTTTCACCGGTTCCCTTCTTAGCGGCGAAGGTGACGAATGGCAGCGGCATAACGTTCTCTACGAACAATCGGACAGTGATTGATTTGGCTCCGAATGCAACCTATTTTGCATCCTATAGCTTCATCGAGAGTCCATTAATGGCTAACTTGTCTGTCCTTGTTCAGTTGACATTGAACGGGATTCCATTGGATCAGAGCTTATCGGTCGCCCCATCATTAGCGGACGGAGTATCCCGATCAGGTGGAGCGGGGAGCGCCGTATTCAATACAGGGCCAGGAACTAATAAACTGCAGCTTATGAATATGAATATACAGGAGATTAAGTTTGTCTCTGCAAATGTAAATATTATCCAAATTGGTTAAACAAATTGCAAGTGCCACATCAGTAGTTTTTATTACTCTTGTGGGATGATTTCTGGAATAGAACAAGGTCGAGTTTAAGGGGTATGTACCCTCTGAGCTCGCCCTTGTTTTTTTATTGCCGCATGCGTATATCTCTTATTTTTGACAGGAGATCGAGGTCGTGGAAGCGATTGGTCTCCCGCAGCAAGTATGCTCATAACGGTACGCTGTTGGCGAATATTGGCAAGGTAAATATAATAGAGACAAGGATATTCGTTGATGAGAGGAGGGGAAGAATGCGCACGATAAAAATCATCTTTGTTGCGGCTATGTTCCTCGTAATTACCTCATGCACCTTTCTGAAATATGATCAGCTCTTTATTGTTCAGCAAGGCGATACAGTAGACGTTCCATTTCAGGAAAAGAAGAATGGCAGAGTTACCGTTGTTTACAATGCATCTACCGTAGATTTTGTTGTGTCGGCTAGAGGACTTCAGGCAGGGAAGGGATATAACATATCGGTAGCAGATGCCAATGGGAAAGGGGTAATGTTTGGCCCGAAAGAAAATGTAGTGATACGGCTAGGAACCATCGAAGATGAAACGATATTTAAGTCGAATGGAAAAGGGAATCTGTTTGTTTCCATGATCAATCCCGTTCGAATTGCTGAGGCCCGAGAAATGGTGCTGCAGATTAAGGCTGCAGATGGAACAGAAATCATAAAGTCCCGCCCATTTCGGTTGGAGAATTGAGTGACTACAGCTCAGGATAGTTGAGGCGGAGGATTGAAAATTCTAGGTGGTGAGACACATCAGTTCGGAGTGAGAGGGAGTGGTGATATGAATCAGGTTGTTGTGACTAGAGCCGCCCAAGCTGAAAAGCAGCGAATAAAACAGCTAATCCAGTTCTATATTTATGATTTTACAGAATATACTGGTGCGTCCATTCAAGAAGATGGTACATATCGTCCGATGCCGGACATCGATAAGTATTGGGATGATCCCATAATGCATCATCCTTACCTCATTACGATAAATGGTGAAGCAGCGGGATTTCTATTGATCAGGGTAAGAGATGAGCAAAGGCACTACTATGATTTTGCACATTTGTTTGTTATGCGTAAATTTAGACGTACGGGAGTAGGTCAGATTGCAGCGGAGCATATATTTAAGCAATATGGCGGCGAGTGGGAACTGCATCAATTAGAGAATAACGTTCCCGCGCAGAGGTTCTGGGATAAAGTTATCGACGAGATCTCTGATGGCACAGTAACGGTAAAAATGGAGAACGGAAGAAGATATCAACGCTTTGCCTGCAAGTAGATGTATAAGTTGTGTTGGTTCTTGTTGGCTATATGACGAAGCAGAGAGTACGCTTGGAATGGCGGGGAACATGTGAACTCAGGAAGCAATTGATTACACGAATAACTTATACACTCAAATGCGTGCATATGTAGGTTCGATTCCTGATCCAGAGAAGATCATGACCTACCGAACACGGAGGGGAGTAGAGGTTCACAACACGGTTTCCGACATCGTGTACCAAATCGTGAATCACGGTTCTTACCATAGAGGCAACATTTCTACTATGCTAAGACTGTTGGGACACGAAGAGGTATTGACTGATTACATTGCTTACATCCATTCTAGCGAACAGATGTAGAAACGTAAACGTATGTTGATATATTAGATTCGAACATTGAGGTGAGAGATATGTCCAAACTTTATTCGATGGTGCAAATTCCAGGCGGAGAGGAAGATTTGCGAGATGATCGCAAAAAGCTTCAATGGAAAGTAACCATTCCACCCTTTCTTCTTGGAGTTTATCCGGTTACGAACGGGTTATATGAGGCGGTTGTAGGAGAATCGGATACCGCTGCTAACTCTTCACATTATCATCACATGCCCGTAGTGAATATTTCGTGGAAGGACGCTGTTGTCTTTTGTAATCTACTATCACAAAGATCCGGATTGACGCCATGCTACTCGATAGGGAGCGATGGGGAGACGGTTCAATGGAATGTGGAGACAGACGGCTATCGCCTACCGAACGAAGCAGAGTGGCAATATGCATGTAAAGCAGGGAATTCTAGCTACCAGTATGGCGAGCTGGATCAGATTGCTTGGTACAATGATAATTCACAAGGCATGCTCCATGAGGTTGGGAACAAGGAGCCGAATGCATGGGGATTGTACGATATGCTCGGCAATGTATGGGAATGGTGCTGGGATATTTATGATGAGCAGGTGTACGGCTCTTATAGAGTCTTTCGCGGGGGAAGCTGGGCTGAAGAAGCAAGAGGATGCGGAGCAACATGCCGTCGGCGCAGCCATCCCACATTCCGTATCGAGGATCTTGGATTCCGCCTAGCAAGGTCGTTGAACCGTTAGCACCCCTGTGTGATGCAAGCGTATGATGGCAGCTGTATTCAGCATGAATGAGAAGGAATAGCGGATTGAGCGAACATGTGGAGGTTCAAATGGGAAATTACTGGTTGCTGCTGGTGATTATTGCTTCATTATCGCATGCATTCTGGAACATCATGTTGAAGCAAAGTGAGGACAAAACGATATTTCTGTGGTCGCTGCGGGTATGGTCTGTCATCTTATTTCTACCCGTTAGTATAGTGCTGTGGCCTAAGGACGAACACATAACTTGGGAATGGGTACTTATGGGGCTCGGCAGTATTGTGCTCCATAGCTTATATGCCCTTATCCTCTCCAAGGCATATGAGAAGAATGACTTTACCTTAACATATCCCATAGCTAGGGGGCTAGGCCCGCTAATCGTTGTGGCAGTTGGGATTACGCTGCTCAAAGAACCTTTTACATGGATGAGTATCGTAGGAAGTGTACTTATTTTCATAGGAATATTTGTGTTGTACACTGGTCTTGGCAGCGGGAGGCAGTCGATTCGTTCTATGCTAACGTCGCCTTATCCGCTATTTGTCGGCCTTTCCATTGCTGGTTACACCTTATTCGATAAGCTGGCGGTCTCTATCATACACCCGGTATCCTTGAATGTAATCGAAAATATGGGACAGGTGCTCATACTTGGGAGTCTGCAAGTGAGAGGGTGGGAACGAGTTCGTACACATTGGAAAAAATACTGGGGCAGTATGGCGGTTGCAGGGGGATTAGCTGGATTATCATATATTCTCGTATTGATCGTTCTAACGGAAATTCCCGTTAGTTATGTTGCGCCAGTGCGAGAAACCAGTATTGTTATCGGCTCCTTCCTTGGCATTTATCTCTTGAAGGAACGATTTCAATTGCAGAAAATAGGGGGAGCCGTTCTTATTTTTGCTGGTGTAGTGTGTATTGTGATGTGAAGGTATGGAGCAGGGATAATACGGATGACTTCTGTTCACGACTGGAGGAGTTATGGAGGAAGTAATTACAACCATATATATGGTTCGTCATGGTGAATCGCCTAAGACGGAAGGAAATGAAAGAACGCGTGGCTTGACGGAGAAAGGCAAGGAAGATGCTCGTATTGTCGCGGATATCCTACAAGAAGAGGGGATAGATACGTTCGTATCTAGTCCATATTCGAGAGCAGTCCTCACTTTGGAAGGTCTGGCGAAGTCCCAAGGGAAAGAGATTCACGTCTTTGAAGATTTGAGAGAAATGGTGTTTGTCCCCGGTGATCGCATTGTAGCGAACGATGAGCTGTATCCTGTGGTCAGAAGGATGTTTGCGGATGCCGCTTATTCGCTACCTGGAGGAGAAACGATTGCGGTTTGTCAGGAGCGGGCTATGCGCGTATTACAACAAATCGTACATACCAATAGAGGCAAAAAGATTGCGATTGGCACGCATGGAGCTATCATGACATTAATGATGAGCTGCTTCGATAGTCAATATGATGTAGATTTTCTGTTCCAGACTTCCAAACCCGACATTTACAGAATGGAATTGAATGAGAAAGATGAGTGTATAGGCGTTCAGAGATTGTGGAGAGTAACTGCACGTTAAACTCTACCAAGTAGAGCAGTGTGGATGATGGCAAGTTAAGAAAGCAAATGAAAATTGGTTCGCACGAATGAATGAAAATATGTAAAAATCGTTTTTGGTCTGTTTATTATCTCCCACCAGCTAGGAATGAGGTTACAATCCATATACGGATGCAAATTTCTAGCATTTCATCATAGAAACTACAGCAGCATAAGTGAGGGATGACAAGTGAACATTCAATGTAAAACGTATCATGATGGTAATTATAATGAGGTTTTTCAATTTTTAATCGACATCTCGCAAGAGCATCGCAAGCATATAAATTGGAATTGGGCTAGATGGGAGTGGATGTACTTCCACCCCGATTTCGATAGAAGCTTACGGTCAAAAATCGGTTTATGGTTTGATGAACTTGAATTAGTGGGTTTGGCTACCTATGATCACTATTCGGGTGAAGCATTTTTTGCAACGAAGCAAGGATATGAAGAACTGGAAGATGAAATTGTCGAATACGCTGTGAAGACTTTCAGCGATGAAAATGGGCTTGGAGTCGCAGTGAACGATACTGACTCGGAACGTTCTCAACGCTTGCAAAATAAAGGATTTGTAAAACATGATCAGAGTGAAAATATTCTTGCGTGTTCCATTGCAAATATCAAACATCATTCCGTGCTACCGTCGGGCATTACGCTCAATAGTTTGGATGCAGAAACAGACGTATATAAGCACAAGACCGTGCTGTGGAAAGGCTTCGATCACGATGGCCCAGTTCCCATAGATGAAGTAACCATACAGAAGCAGAAAGCGATGCTGTCTGCAACTCATATGAACCCATCCTTGCATATTGTTGCGGTTAATGAGGACGGGGAATATGTGGCTTATTGCGGATTATGGTATAGTCCCCAAACCGATTATGCGTATATCGAACCTGTAGTCACTATCCCGAGTTATCGGGGGAAGGGGCTTGGTGCTGCGGTTGTAGTAGAAGCGCTAAAGCGCTGCAGTGTATTAGGAGCGAACAAAGCGTATGTCATTTCAGATCATCCCTTTTACAAGGCGATAGGATTTGTCCAGCATTCACGATACTCCTTCTATTGGCACAATGAATAACGGACAGCGTACAGCGTATACGTAATTGTTTAATGCGGGTTTAGCAGTACGGATGAATGGGCTGGGCATATCATACATATTCTTGACATGAAGATAAGAGTTGTAATTTCTAAGATGGCAAGCAGATGTAATGAGCAGTGATTATCATTGTGTGCTACAACGACAGTAAGGAGATCGCATTGAAAAAATATATGGGAATCGGTAGGAAAGAAGGATAACGATGATTACAATAAGGTCAATTACGGAAAATGATTTGCTGGCATTAAGCCAGCTCTATCGAGAGCTAATGGGACAGCAGACGAACCAAGCGAAGCTGGAGCAGGTATACCGAACGATCCAGCATAATGAACAATACATCATTCTGGGAGCATTTGACGAGGAGCAGTTAGTGGGTTCCTTGATGGGCATTATATGTCATGATCTTGTGGGAGATTGTAAGCCATTCATGGTAATTGAGAATGTGATTGTATCCCCAGTGGTTCGCAGGCAAGGTGTTGGTAAGAAGCTAATGCAGGAAATTGAAAACATGGCGCGGCAGCGTGATTGTTATTACATCATCTTTGTATCTGGCGAGCAGCGCAAAGAGGCGCATCAATTCTATGAACGGCTCGGCTTCAAGGATGAGAAGGTAGAAGGGTATCGGAAGCATCTAACTTAGAGCGCTGATATCGTACATGAGAGAATGTTTTGGCAAATAAAATGCGTTATTGTTACGATCTCACAAGGTAAGAGGAAGAAGCGATTCATGGCTGACTGTCTGAAGATTGATATTCACGTATTAATCATGAAACAGGAGTGATCTGGTATGGGTATAGCTATGTTTTTTTCTTTTTTATCTTTTGTCTTCTACATAGGAGCATTTGTCATCTCAATCTATTGTCTTGTTCTCTTTATTAAGCTAGCACGGCGGGGAATCAGAGCATTGGATCTGTACATTCAGGAAAAGGAAGACGGGATCGAATGAAAGGACAAATGAGTCCGCGAAGAGAATGGTGATGGGATTGCAAAACACAGCAGCTCTATATGGTGGAACAGAGCGGAAAGGAGCGATTCACAGATGAATGCATCACCTAGGCATACACTTGTTGCAGCCGTGATTGTAAGGAACAGCAATCATGACATTTTGCTCATTCGTGGTGCGAAGCGGGGATGGGAGATTCCAGCTGGACGGGTGGAAGAAGGGGAATCTATTACAGCTGCAGCCGTTCGCGAAGCTAGGGAAGAAACAGGCATCGACATAGAGATCATCAAGTACTGTGGACTATTTCAACATGTAAGGGATTCCGTGTGCACAGCGCTGTTTCTCGCTAATCCTATTGGAGGAACCCTCCAAACGACCGAGGAAAGTGACGAGGTCGGTTACTATTCTGTAGAGGAAGCGCGAAGCAAGATCACTTGGCCAGGGTTTCGAGAACAGATTGATCTCTGCTTGAATCAGGAGGGGCCATTCATGATAGAGTTTCATCGTTGATATTGAATTGATATGCATACCGATTCCTACGCAACTTGGTACATGACGAAATGAGCTGGCGTATGAATGGGAAAATAAATTGGCTAAGAGAGAGGATTGATTCAACATGACAACTTATCATTTTCACCCGATGACGGAGGAGCAAGCTGCTATCATTTGTACGTGGAAATATGAGGGTATCTATTCCTTGTACAGTATGGATGGGGATGACGAGTCCATCAAGGAGATGCTAGAAGAAGAATTCTATTATACCGTCGATGACGAGAATGAACTAATCGGCTACATCTGTATTGGCAACTCTGCCCGTGTTCCGGGAGGCTATGCGGCTGGTATCTATGAAGATGAGCAAGCAATTGATATCGGTCTCGGACTTCGACCCGACTATACAGGGCAGGGAAAAGGGGTGGAGTTCCTAGCTCAGGTTTTGGACTACATTCGGAAGCTGAATCGAGGAGAGAAGATTCAATTGGTTGTCGCTGCCTTCAACGAAAGAGCGATTAAAGTGTATGAGCGTACTGGGTTTGTTAGGGGAATCTCGTTCACAAGTAAAATAGGGGAGCAGGACACTGAATTTGTAGCGATGAGATATTCTCCTGCATAGTAAGCCAAATAGTGCGACGAGTGAAGGAACGATACAGCTTATATGATTGAAGATTCGATGCATGTCAACTGGCAATAGCATCGCAACTGGAGGAGATACAATGCAAGCTACAGTGGTTACACTGCAGGCCATGCAACTTGTAGGATATCAGGTTGAGGCCACGATAGAGGAGTTCGAATCGGGTCTTGGCAGGCGTACCTATCAAAAGCTAGTGACACAAAAAGATGAAATTCAATATCGCAACAATGATGATGTGCTTATGGTGCAGATCTATCCTGAGAAATCCGACTTTGATCCACTAAAGGATCGGTTTATACAAATTTTTGGATATGAAGTGGCGAGTCTGGGAACGATTCCTCCGCAAATGATAAGCCATAACATCCCTGAGAGTAAGTATGTGACTTGCACACACTATGGTCTCGAATCCGAATTAAGTCGGACGTATGAGTTCTTATATGGCGAATGGTTGCGTGAGACAGGCAATGCAGCGCGCTTCTATGATTTTGAGAAATGGGATGAACGTTACAAGCCTAACAGTCAGGACAATGAAATTGATATATTTATAGCATTGGTATGATCTGTTCCTTCGCAGATTCGCCATCTGCTTCGTGAAAATGGTATAGTAGAGATACTAATCTATTCGACGAAAAGGAATGCTGACAGATGAACTATAAAATGATTGTACTTGATTTGGATGATACATTGCTGCGTGATGATCGGACGATATCCCCGCGCACGAAGCAAGCGCTTCTTGATGCGCAAGCCGCTGGGGTCAAGGTAGTGCTCGCCTCAGGGCGACCAACCTATGCCATGATTGACATTGCAGAGGAACTGGAGTTGGATCGATTCGGCAGTTTTATTTTATCGTTTAACGGTGCCAAGATTACGAATTTCTCGACGAAAGAAGAACTGTTCAACAGTACGCTGCCAGTAGAAACGGTTCGTGATATATACGCGCTTAGCCAGCAAGAGGAAATGTCTGTCTTGACCTATGTGGGCGATGATATTGTGACAGAAGCTTGCAATGAATACGTCGAGAAGGAATCCGAAATTACTGGCATGCCGATCTTGGAAGTGGATAGCTTCGTAGATGCAGTACAGCAGCCTGTCGTAAAGGTGTTGATGGTCGGGAATGCGGACAAGCTTGCCATTATCGAGAAGAAACTGCAGAAGCAGCTGGAGGGGCAATTAAGTGTCATGCGCTCTAAACCGTTCTTCTTGGAATTCACCGAGCATGGTGTAGACAAGGGCACTAGCCTTCATGAACTGATTCAGAAATTAGGAATTCGGCAGGAGGAAGTCATTGCGATGGGCGACAGTTATAACGATGTTGCCATGATTAAGTTTGCTGGTCTCGGTGTAGCGATGGGAAATGCCCCAGCAGATATCCAAGCGTTAGCGGATTATGTAACGGATACGAATATGAACGATGGCGTAGCCAAGGTTGTTGAGAAATATGTGCTTTGCGAGCTTGTTGCGAAGTAAGGGTCAGCGTATCGGAGGAGAACCTTGTGCGGGTTCTCTTTTTTTATCACGCTTAAACTAAAAACTGAGATTTTGGTTCTGGCGGTAATTATGGTACCATTCATAAGATAGATTCGGTTACGATTGCCGTGCCAACAAGGAGTAAGTTGTAGATGATTGGCACGGTTACTATGACATATAGAGAGCAGGGTTGCAAGGAATGGAAGAGGGACAACAACGATACCGCTTTAGCGAAGCACCAATATGGGATTTACAGCGTGCATACTACGAACGCAAAGGGCTCAAGGCATGGAATAATGATCAGGTGCCCCAATACATCACAAGCAATCCGATGATCGCTACTGGATATGCGGACATTATTTTCGGTTTTCTTCGGGATCGGGCTGAACGTGGAGAGCGCTCGGAACCCGTTATCATTATGGAACTGGGAGCGGGAGCAGGAAGGCTTGCCTTTCATATTCTTCATAAGCTGTGTGAACTTCGTGATGATGCAGGAATCTTGCTGCCCCCATTCCGGTATGTAATGACGGATTTAGCTGCCAAGAATGTGGAAGGATGGCGGGAGCATCCTCAATTGAAGCGCTTCGTGGAACAGGGGATACTCGACTTTGCCACATACGACGCAGTTCATGATAAGGAATTGAATCTCAACATTGCTCAAGAAACGATTCGTCCAGGCGATTTGACACAGCCGCTGCTTATTTTGGCGAACTATTTTTTTGACAGTATCCCGCAAGAGCTGATTTATGTAGGAAATGGCGAGATCTATGAATGTGATGTTCTCGTTGAGTTCAAGGAAAAGGACGATACTGCTCCAGTAGATCCGCTTAGAAATATGACGCTGACCTATGAGCATCGCCGTGCTCCGGCATACGAAGATGAAGCCTATCCCTATCGAGAAGTAATCGCGCTGTACCAGCAGGAGCTTGAGGATTCTCATGTCTTGTTCCCAGAGGTAGGATTGAGATGCTTGGATAGACTAAATAAGTTGTCCCAGCAGGGATTTGTGCTGCTTACTGCGGATAAAGGCGATCATAGACTGGATAACTGGAAGTTTAATGACCCGCCTGAAATCGTTCACCACGGCGGCAGCTTCTCACTGACAGCGAACTATCATGCGTTCCAATATGCATTTGAGCAGAGAGGCGCTCTGGCGCTGTTCCCGCCGAATCATTATAAGGATATTAATGTCGGTTGCATCTTCATGCTGGAGGATCCCAACAATTATGTGAATACCCGATTAGCGTATCGTCAAGGAATTGAACGATTCGGGCCGGATGATTTCTTCAGTCTGAAGGTGTGGGTGGATCGGCATCTGGATACGATGGACTTGCAGCATATTTTAGCCTTCTGGAGACTAGGCGGCTATGACGCGGAATTTTTCATACAGAGTGCGAAGCAAATTTCAAGCTTGCTCCCTGACGCCAACGATGAGGAGATGCTCGATATTCAGCAGGGTATTCACATCATGTGGTCCGCTTTTTATTTCATGGAACAGAAGTATGACGTGGCTCTGGATTCAGGACTGATCCTCTTTGAAATGGGGATGTATGAGGATGCGAAGCAGTTCTTGGAGACGTCTGTAGCAAGTGATGATGATCCTGTTGCGACTGTAATATTCTGCTTGGCGATTTGCTGCTATGAGCTCGGTCAGGAGGACACAGCGCTGAAGTACACTCGCGAAGCACTGGTACTGGAGCCAGATAATGAAGAAGCTCTGGAACTGCTGAGATGCTTCGAGTAAGGAAAGCTTGCTTCATGAATAGAGTATACGTAAGGTGAAGTAGCAGTGTATGATAGTAAGATGGGAAGAATTCCATGTACCATTTGAGGATACAGGGAAAACGTTTATGATGAGCCGGATCAGTCGCTCCGTTGGAGGAGTGGACTGATCCGGTTATTTGGTTAGGACTTCTAGTAAGCGATTGCATATCGAGTGTATAATATTGTTAATTCGATAGAGAGGTGGCACCAATGAACATATCTAACATTTCCAATGAAGAATATGAGTTAAGTGGATTAACGATTAAGAGTATTATGAATCAGCAGTATTGTGTGTTTGATTTTGAAGGAACCGGCATCGACCATCATCTCGACCATATTACTCAAATAGGTGCATTGAAGATGGATGCAAGGGGGATTCAGGAGGAGGAACCCTTTGTAACACTTGTGCGTTCGCCGAAGCCAATCCCTGAACATATTGCAGAACTTACGGGAATCACGAATGAGGCGATTCATGAAGCGCCAGATTTTGCTCAGGTCTATGAGGCATTTACGCAGTTCATTGGCGAACGAATTCTCGTGACGCAGGCGGGTTATGAATACGATATTCCTCTGTTGCGCAAGGAATGTGAACTAGCCGGATTGCCGATGATTAACAATCTCGTATTGGATACGAAGGCCATGTTCACGAACATTCATCCAGAGCTTGCCGATATCCCCTCAACTGATTTCCTCATCCAGTACTATCAGATTGACGATACGGACATAGCCAGACATGATGCAGTGGGAGACAGCGTTCTGATCAGTCGACTTTTCGTAAAGATTCTTGAAGAGTATAAGGAACGAAGACTGGGTGATGTGATCATAGAAGATGCCCTGCGGGTGAAGAGGTTTAGGAGACCGTATTAAGGTCAGTAGGGTTGTATACATATCTATTATTGAGTAGTAAATTGCTGCATACGAGAAAGAGGAGATTGTAAGTATGTCCAAGGTTGAGTTGACGAATATGTGCATGATCTATGATCCTGACACAAATCGGGTATTGGTGCAGGAACGTGTGAAATCGTGGAAAGGCCTTTCGTTTCCAGGAGGTCATGTGGAAGAAGGCGAGAGTCTGGTAGATTCCACGATTCGAGAAATGAGAGAAGAGACAGGACTTACGGTATCCGACTTGAAACTATGTGGAATCGTCTATTGGTACAACAATGAAACAGGCGATAAATACTTCGTCTTCAGCTATCGGACGAGCATTTTTGAAGGACAACTGATAGAGCGGACGGAGGAAGGCCCTATATATTGGGTGGACAAGGATGAACTGCCGAATTTGCCGCTGTCAGAAGGGTTGAAGGAGAGGCTCCCGATGTTTTGGGATGATAATCTCTCTGAGGCATTCGGGGTGTGGAATGAGCAGGATGCAGGAGTATTGAAGCTGCGATAAGAAGCTGCGAGACAGTCTTCAACCGATTACATTTGATTACGTATTCTCCTCGCCGCAAGAGAGAGCTGTACAGACCGCAGAGATTGCGACAGGGATAAATCCCACAATTGATTCAAGACTGGATGTGTATGATTTAGGGGAAGCCGATGGTCTGCTAAAGAATGAGGTAAAGCTGCTAGGGGGGATTCCTGATCCCAATGTATATGGAGGAGTCGAAGAACCACGCAGTTATGCGAAGAGGGTATTTGCATTCATGAATGAGCTGATGGAGGACGAAAGTCTCCAAGAAGTGAATATTTTAATTGCTGGTCATCGCTGTACGACTGGATGCATTGGCGCGTATTACAATGGGGTGCCGGATGATTGGAACATCTTGAAATATTCATCTGGTAATGGCGAGTACAAGATGTATCCGTTTCAGGCTAAGCGGAAGGTGCAGATATAAATGAACGCGCAGCCCATACCTGTTAAGGGCTGCCGTCACTTGGGGGAGCAAGCGATGTTGAGAACAAACCATTTATGTCGATTGGAACGGACATCATATGAAGCTGACGTGGATTCCTTTTGAAGAAGCACCGGATATTACGAAGGTAACGAGCGTACACGGATGCTGCTTCCACAAAGATAAAGTTCTGCTCGTAAATGTAGCGGGAAGAGGCTTTAATTTGCCAGGTGGACATGTGGAAAATGGGGAAACGCCGGAGGAGGCTTTCCACCGGGAAGCACTGGAAGAAGGCTCCGTAGAAGGGACGATTCAATATATAGGCATGATTGAAGTAAGCGCAGAGGAGAATCCACTATACGATCCGAATGGCAAATACCCGCTTATCGGGTATCAGCTGTTCTATCGAATGGATATTACGAAGTGTCATCCGTTCTCCAGAGAGAATGAAACGACAACACGAATTTGGGTGGAGCCGAACGAAGTCCCCTTTGTCATTCAGGAGCATGAATTAGCCTTGCTCGTGCTTCAAGTGGCTCTTGAAATTGGTGCGCCTGTAAACTAAACAACATCATAGGCGGCAGAAGAAAATAAAGTGTTTTCTTAGTACTTAGGTTAAGATTTAATGAATGTTGTGAATATAACGTTGTCTGAATGATACGCAAATCTTATATGTGAGGGTGAATTCGTTTGAAGGAAGGACTAATTGTGTTTTTGAACGGAACTTCAAGTTCAGGAAAGACTAGTATTTCTATGGAACTAAAAAACCAGAAAGAGATTCCGTTTCATCATTTATCCATAGATGATTTTTTTCATAATTACTTTGATTTTATTAATAATAAATTTCCAGATACTGAACCTAAAAAAGAAGTGGATAATATCGGACAAATCATTTTTGATCCCATAAACTCAGTGTACTATGCAACAATTAAATTGTTTTCAGAAATGGGTTTGAATGTAATCGTCGATACCGTAATCGACAATGACATGCGGTTTAATGATTATCTTGATGTACTTTGTGATTATCCTACATTATTTGTAGGTGTAATATGCTCGAAAGAAGAACTCACAAGAAGAGAGCAAATCAGAGGAGATCGAGAGATTGGACTCGCAAATTCCCAGTACGACAAAATATATTCTTTTACTGAATATGACCTTGAAGTAAATACTGAAGAGTTGAGTCCAACAGAGTGTGCCGAAAAAATATTAAGTTTTATTAAGTCCGATCAGGATTACGCTGCATTTAGAAAATTAAGTAAAAGGGAGATTAGTGTTTCATAGTAAAGCGAATCCTTCCGATGCGGTTTGTCAGCCAATCATAAATTGAACGAAAGTCTTAGCTGCGGCCGGATTTGCTCCACCGCGCTCAAGATCTTGCCCTCAGTTTTATCGTTTATTTTCTGAACAATAGGAACGTGATCGAAACCCAAGCGATGCGCAGTCTGTAAGATTGCACAACGCTTGGGTTTTATCGTGCAAGCAGCATGAAAATTGATCCCTTGACTCTCCCCTTAACTGGAACGTTATACTCGGTACAGAACAGAAGAGCAAGAAATGTTTGTTGCCAGGAGGAACATGAATGTTTAAAATCAGCGAATTTTCGAAGCTCAGTCAGGTGTCTGTCAAGACGCTTCGTTATTATGATCAATTGAACCTGCTCAAGCCAGCTCACATTGACCAATTCTCAGGTTATCGCTACTATACGGCAGATAAAATGTTTCAGCTTAATCGCATATTGGGATATAAAGAGCTTGGCTTTTCGTTAGAGCAGATTCGCGAACTGATGGGGGAGCATATCCCGCTTGAGCAAGTTAGGGGGATGTTCCGAATGAAGCAGAGCGAGATCGAGTCCATTCTGGAAAGAGAGCAGGCAAAGCTGGATCGTATCAAGGCACGCTTAAGCTGTATCGAGTGGGAAGAGAAGAGCTCAACGGTACATGACGTCGTTCTGAAGCGGGGCGAATCTCAGTTGGTGGCCTCTTATCGACAAAAAGCCTCATTGGAGCAAATTCCTGAGCTATTTAGGCTATTGGATGATTATGTGAAGAGTTATGGTCAATCACTGCTATCAAAATTAACACTGTGGCATAGCTGCGAGGAATGCGAGGACAATATCGACATTGAAGTGGCGCGCGTGCTAACGCAAGATATCCCAAGCTGTGCGCCTTTTATAGTAAAACGATTGCCGGAAATCCCGATGATGGCCACACTAATTCATCATTGTCCGACAACAACTCCATGTTCAGCAAGCTCAGAGGTGGCGCTGTGGATTGAACAAAATGGGTATCGCATGGTAGAAAATGAGCCGAGGCGCGAAATTTGTGTGCCGCATGACCAAAACAATGATATAGAAGCTCACGTGGCGGAAATCCAAATTGCCATTGAGCGAGTATAACGAAGAAGTAGAATTACGTAGAAAAGGAGTGAAAGCCTTGACCAGATATCAAAGGCTTCTCACATTGAATTTATTTGCACTTACCTTTGTATTAGGTACGAGTGAATTTGTCATTGTTGGATTGCTGGCGGAAATATCGACAGATCTGAATATCGCAATCTCGACTGCGGGTGCTGTCGTATCTGCTTTTGCACTCGCCTTTGCCATTGGCACACCAATCTTAACGGCTGTATTTAGCCGCTTTTCGAAATTCCCGCTCATGCTGACTTTGCTTGGAATATTTATCATCGGCAATATCTTTACTGCCTTGTCTACGACATATGCGCTGCTTTTTATATCCAGGCTCATAACAGCTATCGTAACAGGAGTACTAATTGCGCTGGCAATGGCGGTTGCGAGTGAATCGGTTCCTGCTGACAAACGGGGTACAGTCATTGCCATCATATTCACAGGCTTCACGGTTGCGAGTGTCGTCGGGGTGCCGCTTGGTACGTATATCGGCCAATGGGGCGGGTGGCATCTGACGTTTTGGTTTACATCGGGATTGGGCGTCTTGTCTCTGCTAGCGAGCTCAGTTTCGATTCCTAAGGGATTGAAGGGCATGCGCAGTTCGCTGCGGAAGCAAGTTGGCTTCACCGCCAATCCCCGTGTCATTATCGCCTTCCTGATTCCAGCATTAAGCATTGGGGCGACATATACGGTATATACGTATTTATCACCTTTTCTCCAACAGGTGTTAGCGGTACCGGAGCAGTATATTGGACTTGTCTTTTTGCTCTATGGGATCGTCACCGTCTTCAGCACACTAATCGGTGGGAAATTGGCTGCAAGCAACGGGATCGCCAAGCTGCGCTACGTATTTCTCATTCAAGCCGTCATTCTTGCATCGCTGTATGCAACATCCCAATCGCTTATTGCGGGACTGATTAGTATTTCATTCATTGGACTAGCCATGTACACCATGACCTCAACGATCCAGCTGTACTTTATTGATCTGGCTAATCAACAATTTCCGTCTGCTAAAGATTTCGCATCATCGTTAGCTCCCGTATCTGTGAATGTCGGGATCGCAATCGGATCGGCATTGGGGGGCTTCGTTTCGACGAACATGAAGCTTATCGATGTCTCATGGGTTGGAGGAATTGTTGCAATCGCTGCCTCACTTCTCGCCTTTATTAGCTACTCGCTTGATCATAAAGCGTTATTGATGCGTTCGCAAAACCTTCCTGTGCAGGGCCATTGTGATTCAAAATGTTAATGAGATGAGCTGAATGAAGGTTATCTTCATAACAAGTCAATAAAATAAGGACTATCCACAGAAGCGGGATTTGTAATCCTAACGCTTGAGGGGTAGTCCCTTTCGAATTTTACTAATTTTCAATTATAGGGATCGCGTAGGATGTTGAACGTTCGATCTCTTGTTGTTTTCGAACATGATGATCGATATCGAAACAACTGCCATTACAACAGCAGTGATGATCGCTGCCATTACGGATGATTTTACGATAAATACATTCGCTAAGGCGTTGGAACAGCTATGGAATAACACACAGAGCCAGACGCTATTGCTTATCTTTCGAATACATGCCAATGCGAAGCTTAGACCGATGATTTGAAAAGTAAATACAAGAAAACTTTTTCCGTATTGTCCTGTTCCTACGATAAAAAATAGTGGCAAATGCCATACCGCCCAGATCACACTAGTTACAAGCGTTGCAGGAATAAAGGACATCCTCTTCTCGAGTGCGGGCTGCAAAATATATCTCCATCCGGCTTCTTCCAAGCCACCTCCAATCACCATCGCAGGTATCAAAAGAATGACATAATACCAAGGCATCACGATATCAACATCTGAGAGAAATCCTCGCACACCGAAATGAAGAAGCAAAAATAATGGCAGCAGTAAATACAACTTTAGACTGTGCTTAACGTCAAAAAGATTGCGCAGCCATTCTCTCAAGGAAGAGACTTGCCCGTCTCGTTTTAAAACATAATACGAGACGATCGTAGGAGACCATCCTCCGATAAGAATAAATAGATACATCCACGAAGCTGTTTTGGTCGTGAGCCCCGAGTAACCGAGAGCAATTGCGAGTCCGCCTGCAAGTGCCATCAGCATATAGGTGAAGAGAACAAACTTTACGTATGTCTCTCTGCCTTTTATTTTGGTAGGTAACACATCATCCCTCCGTAGTCATTCATTCGATTTGTCCGAAATCAATTGCATTTGCTGAAATAGGAAAAATTTGCGCACTTAATCAAGTATATGATTATCTATCAATATTTCAAGGTCTATCTGCAAGTGTGCGCAGAAGGAGATTTAGAATAAGGGTCGAATGGAAGAAGATAGAATAAGGAAGCTGGTAAGCTGGAATCCTCTCATCAAGAAAAGAAAGGTAGAGATGAAATGACTGAAATCAATGAAATATTGAAACAGCTAAAAGAGGTCGGTGTGCATCATCTGAAAAGCGATGCTGCTGTCATGCTGGAAATGTTACATGGCACACAGGATGCAGCTAGAATCGATATTCTGATCAATGAGCTGTTGTCTAGCATGACAAGGTATAAACTGCAATCCATATTGCTTGAGTGTTCTCACACTCTATTACATGAGCTGCCCGTCGTGCAGCAAAAAATGTGCCTCGTTGGTGAACGAGCGATATATACCAGGGAACTTAGAGAACAGTTAGGCATATCTGTTCCCGCCTATGAAATTTGGCCCGTAAATGAACCAAAGGCTATCGCTTTTCTAGCGGAAGTCATGGATACGAGTAGGCATGATGCAGCAAAATTTCTTGATACCATGAAGATTGAATTGCCATCTCAAGTAGATAACATGTATACCGTTTACATGTTCAATAACGAGCCCGTAGGCGTCGTGTTTCCTCATATCGAACCAGATACGAACCAAGAAGGACGCCTATTTTGGATAGGCATTCATCCTGCGTATAAAGGGAAGGGATTGGGAAGAGGGTTACATACAATCGGGCTGTATCGTTTGCAGCATGACTTTCAAGCAAAATCGTATCTCGGGGCAACGGAAATCGAAAATGCTCCGATGCGAAAGATTATGGAAGCCAATGGATGCGTGCAGCAAGCAACGGTGGTCTCGCTGAAGTATTCCATTGCATAACTCAATGCGAGAAGGTGGAAATCAATATGATTCTCGAAGTGGCCGCATTACATATCATTCCGGGGCAAGACTCAGCGTTTGAGCAAAGCTTTAAACAGGCTTCCAAGATCATCTCTCGTATGAAGGGCTACATCGATCATGAACTGCAGAAGTGTATGGAGCAAGAGAATAAATATATATTGCTAGTCAGATGGGAGACGCTAGAGGATCATACAATTGGATTTAGGGGTTCGGAGGAATATCAGGATTGGAAGGCACTCTTGCATCACTATTATGATCCATTCCCGGTAGTCGAGCATTACGAGAAGATCGAGCTCGGATAACGTTTATGCACATTGAGAATAAAGAACAGGCCTTTCGGAATTTATATGCTTCACTAAAACTCGGCGGATATTTGATTTTGTCGGTAAGCAAGGATTCGGAATGGTTTGAGTTCAACGATAGGAAATTGCAGCTCTATCCTGCTAGCGTTGATACGTACAGGCAGTTGTATAAGCAGACGGGATTCCTACTAGAGATGGTAGAAGAGACAGAGAGCAAGTATGCAACCATAATGAAGGGCAAGAAGATATAGAAGGGAATGGACGAACATGACCGCATACGCAGTAAAGCTAGCCACAATCGAAGATTTGCCTGAGCTTGCGGAGATATTTAATTTGTATCGCGTTTTCTATGGTCAGGACTCAAATGTAGAGCAAGCCAGTCGTTTTTTATTCGAGCGGTT
This sequence comes from Paenibacillus sp. MER 180, assembly GCF_023713665.1. Lineage (NCBI taxonomy): Bacteria > Bacillati > Bacillota > Bacilli > Caryophanales > Paenibacillaceae > Paenibacillus > Paenibacillus sp. MER 180. The sequence continues at coordinate 40,238 of NZ_JAMAVT010000017.1, forward strand.
TGAGCATCGAGAATCGGTTGTTTTTATAGCCCGAGATCATGATATGAAGGAAATAGCTGGTTTTACGCAATTATATCCCTCCTTCTCCTCCATTTCGATGGAGAGAACTTATATCCTCAATGATCTATTTGTGCGGTCTGAACATCGGAAGCAGGGGATTGGACAACTCCTGTTGGAGGCAGCGGAGAACTATGCACTACAGATGAATGCCAAAGGACTTGAGCTGTCGACAGCCATTGATAATGTACAGGCTCAGCGATTGTATGAGCGCAATGGGTTCGAGAGAGATGAAGAGTATTCCCATTATTTTCTGCGAGTTGGGAGATAAGGGGAAAGCGAACAGATCGCGGCCTGGAATGAGCAGGGATTCCACGAAATAAAATGGCTGTATGACATAAAGATCAGCAAGACTCAAACGGAGTTAGTCTTAATGAAGAGAGGGATGTTGGTGAATAGGAAAGAGGAAGTTGCTTGCATTGAGGAATATGTGAGAGTTTATAATTCATTCGATATAAAAGGGATGGTCGAGCTGCTGCATCCAGACATCGTATTCCGGAATGTTGCCAATGGAGAAGTAACTATAGAGACACATGGAATTGAACCCTTCCAACAGCTCGCACAGCAATCAGCGGGATTATTTTCGAGTCGCCGACAAACCATTCTACAATATATTGAAAGTGATGGCTGCATTGAAATAGATATTGACTACGAAGGCACCTTGGCTGTTGATCTTCCGACCGGATTGAAGGCTGGAGATAAGATTCAGCTAACAGGGAAATCCATTTTTACATTCACAAACGGGAAAATATCAAGTATTGAAGATCATAGTTGACGATGGCATACGGGCAATTAACCTCATATATTTTTCAAAAAGTCGTCTCTTACAAGTTGTGCTGTGTAAACGTGCAGCCGATTTCGGAAAGGCGGGTTTTATATGTGAAAGTCAAAAAAATGCATATAGGGGTCAGAATTATATCCTGTGCCAAGGCATGTTCTCTCCTATAGTAGAAGAAAATCAATATGCTTAGTAATCAGTGACGGAGGTTGGCGTACATGAGGCAGAAATGCAGCATGTTTGCTGACCTATTTCTCATTGGGCAAAATTATGCACAATGAAGTCAAAATAAGACACACACTCCTTTTGGGCGGATCGTTATAGTTGAGCTATCCGATTATGATAACGCTTACAATTATATCATTAACTCATTGGGAGGAAATACATAATGAAAAAATGGCCACATCGCATTATTCGTGTCACGTTAGCGGTGTTCTTGCTGTGCTCTCTAATTCCCGTTATGGGACTGCCAAATGCTAGAGCGGAAGCAGGCAATCTGCTTAACGGCAGCTTTGAAGCGGGACAGCCTCCAGGGGGACCTTGGAGCGCATTGCAGCCCAGCTACTGGAGTGAGTGGGTTCCATCCGGCAAGCCGATCCTGTCCTTAGATTCGAATATCTATTATGAAGGGGAGCGGTCGCTTACTATCAGCAGTGCTGAATCTGCGCGGGCAGACGTTCTGCAAACCGTTGACGTAACGCCAGGCGAATCGTACACACTCACGGGCTGGCTGCGGACTAAGGACTTGCAGTCGAGTGTTTCTTATGGCGGGGCTTTTATTCGCACGCAATATTTGAACAGCTCGAATGATAAAATCAGTTCTGGTCCATCCTCATCGCCGCTACTCGGAACGCATGATTGGACGGAGCAGCGTTTGGAACTGTCCATTCCGCAGCAGGCAACCCGCTTGAAGGTGGAACTGTTCTATGAGAGTGCGGCTGGGGAGGCATGGTACGATGAGATACGCCTAAACAGTAGCGGCAGAAATCCAATCGATCCTCCAGCTGATGCCGCACAATTCAAGGCTGTGCGCGATAAGCGCATTCAGCAATTGACCGGCAATGCCAGTTATCATTCGGTGGATTCGGATATGAACGCGGCGATCGCTTCTTTAGTGGAGAGTGTAAGCAATGGCAGCGGCACAGGGTTCTGGAATACGATGAACAAGCAGGCAGATCGCAGCTCGCTATGGAGCGACCTGTCCAGCCGAGCTGAATCGTCTCATGTAACGGGCGCATTTCAACGTTTGCGGCAAATGGCGCTGGCATACGCGACACAAGGCTCATCGCTGTATCACGATCCGCAGCTGCGAGCCGATCTCATAAGCGGACTCGATTGGATGTATGCCAATCGCTACAATGAGCGTGTCGCTCCTTATAAAAACTGGTGGGATTGGGAGATCGGCTCTCCGCAATATTTGAACGATATTACGGTGTTGCTGTTCGATGATCTGTCTGCCGCTCAAATCAACAGCTACAATCGCGCGATTGATGCGTTTGTCCCAGACCCGACAAGAAGAACGGTGCAGTCCAGCCTTATCGAAACGGGCGCTAACCTAGTAGACAAGGCCTTCGTTGTGATCCTGAGAGGAGCAACGGGGGCTTCAGACGCGAAGCTGATGCAAGGCAGAGACGCGATAAATCCGGTATTCCCATATGTAACTCGGGGGGACGGTTTCTATGCGGACGGCTCATTCGTGCAGCATGATGTCATTGCATATACAGGCAGCTATGGAACGGTATTGCTAGATCGGCTGTCCGAGATGCTCTATTTGCTGAATGGATCGCCATGGCAGGTTATCGATCCGCAGGCGGCGAACATATACCGTTGGATTGAGGATTCCTTCGAGCCGCTTATATACAAGGGAGCTATGATGGATATGGTACGCGGCCGTGCAATATCCCGCGAACTGTCGACCGATCACACTGCCGGCCGCGGCGCGATCAAGAGCATCCTGCGGCTGTCCGAGGCCGCTCCTGCTGCGGAGTCTACTCGCATGAAGTCTGCCGTCAAAGCATGGCTTCAGCAGGATGTCTCCTTCGACAATTACTATGTTGGCCTAGGAACATACGATATCGCTTTAATGAAGAACCTGCTGCAAGATTCCTCCATTTCACCAGCAGAAGATTTGGTCAAGCATCAGGTATTTGCCGGCATGGATAGAGTCATTCATTTGCGGCCTGGTTTTGGCTTCGGTATCAGTATGTCTTCCAAGCGAATAGCCAGCTATGAGTACGGCAATGGAGAGAACAAGAAAGCATGGCATACGGGCAATGGTATGACTTACTTATACAATGACGACCTTACCCAGTACAGCGACGGTTACTGGGCTACTGCAGACATGCTGCGATTGCCGGGCACGACCACAGACGGCTCGTCCAGTCCCTTGCGTGACTGGAAATATTACCTTAGTCCGAAATCATGGGTAGGCGGAGCCTCCCTCGACGGTCAGTATGGGGCAGCCGGGATGGAACTGGCTGTAGAGAACAGCTCTTTAACAGGAAAGAAGTCATGGTTTGCCTTCGACAATGAAATCGTGGCGCTTGGTACAGGCATTACGGGCGGGGATGGGCGTCAAGTCGAGACGATTGTCGATAACCGTAAAGTAAGTGAAGGTAGTGGGGCACTAACTGTAAATGGTACCGTTCTACCGGTACAACCAGGGTGGTCGGAGAAGTTTTCTGACGTGTCATGGGCTCATTTAAACGGGAACGGCAAGGGGAATATTGGATACTATTTCCCGAATGCAGCTAAGCTTCAAGGCAAGCGCGAGGCTCGTACTGGAGCGTGGAAGGACGTCAATAACGGCGGCTCTGCATCACCGATTACGAGAGAGTATGTCAGTCTTGCCTTCGATCATGGTACGAATCCGAATCTTGGATCCTATTCATATGTGCTGCTGCCGAATTATGATGCGCAAGCGACGCTTCACTACAGCCAAACACCGGACATTACCGTGCTTAGCAATGGCACGAGCGTGCAGTCTGTTTGCGAGCATAAGCTGGGTATAACTGCGATCAACTATTGGTTGCCTGCGGTTGTGGACGGAATAGCGTCCAAGCAACCGGCATCCGCATTGGTGAAGGAGACGGATTCAGAGCTAATCATTGCCGTATCCGATCCTACCCAGAACCAGTCGCAAGTCGTGATGGAATTGAATCGCAAGGGATGGAAGCTAGCGTCAGCGGATTCGACGATTACGGTGCAGCAGACAGAGCCTTCGATTAAACTGACGGTGAATACTGCGGGAGCCAAGGGACGTACACATACTGTTCGTTTTACGAAATAGTGACCGGTAGTGTCAACTGTAAGCGGCAATAGAGCAAGTTCTAATCTGCAACGAAAGTAACGTCATATGCGTAAATCTAAAAGTCCTTACGTACATCAAGCATCGCTGATGTGTGTAGGGACTTTTTTCAATGCAACAAGGTGATAGGCAAAGAATTGGAAATATGAACGTTAAGCAGATGGTAACACTCAAATCCACCACCTATTCCTTCAAATTCGTTGATCCCGTTGTTGCTACTACTTTGGAACGCCAATTGGCAATATCAATACATCATTAGGGATAACAGTTGAATAAGAATGCTACCTTCGTCATCGTTTGCACAATTAAGAGTCCCCTCATCTGCCTTTATATGCTTGACCTTAACGCTGGGATAAAGTGTATGTTGTAAACAAGAAATATCGTCGGCAATCGGAAGGATGAGGGGACGAAATTTCTTAGCGTGTAATGACATCCTATTAATGAGGTGAGAGGGAATGAATGAAAAGCAGGTTGTTCGAATCGGAAGTAGAGTTCGTTTACGCAATATTACATTAGACGATATACATCAATTATATTCGTTCATATACGGTGAAGCAGCGCCGGAATGGAAGAAGTGGGACGCTCCGTACTATCCTCTTGAGAGCAAGAGTTATGAAGAATATCAAGAAGAGATGACAAGATTTATAGATATGGATCCGAAGCCTACGCCTGAAATGTTAATAGAAGTGAACGGCGAGATAATCGGCTTTGTGAGCTATTACTGGGAACACAAGCCATCCAATTGGCTGGAGATCGGCATTGTAATCTATAATCCACAGTATTGGAATGGAGGATACGGAACAGAAGCATTGCGTTTATGGATCGATCATTTATTTGCCGAACTGCCGCTCGTAAGAATCGGTCTGACGACCTGGTCCGGCAACGAGAGGATGATAAGGGTCGCCGAAAAGCTTGGCATGACATGCGAAGGGAGACTTCGAAAGTGCCGGTTATACAATGGGTTATATTACGATTCTATTCGTATGGGCATGCTGCGCGAAGAGTGGGAGCAACAGGGCTGAGCTCAGAATCGATCATTTTCTATAATGACATGGAAGGATTCAGGGTCAAGGTCATTTTTGAATCGAAGTATGCACTTTGTTTTGGATGATACTCGTGTATACTCAAGATATATGCTGTTTGAGCTTATGCAGAAATGTAGGCACTAATCTATGAAAGATGGGGGCTATGAGATATGCCAGATAACTACAGTGTTTCACGTGGTACAACTGAGGAAGCTGAATATGTACGAAATAAACTGATTGAGTTCAATAAAAAGATTGTCCCAAATGTTAGATTCGAAGAGGTTCATCTTTGTGTCAAAAATGATACAGGCGAAATTATCGCCGGACTTAACGGTATCGTATGCTGGAATTGGATGGAGATCGATATTTTGTGGGTGGATGAAGGACATCGCGGAGAAGGCCATGGCGCGCAATTGCTGCAGGAAGCAGATCGCATCGCCAGAGAAAAGAACTGCACCTTCATAACCTTGAATACGTTCAGCTTTCAGGCGCCGGAATTTTACAAAAAGTATGGCTATGAAGCAATTGCGATTATTGAGGACGCACCGATTGGCTTTCGGCACCACTTCTATAAGAAGGGTCTGCTAGCAAAATAATAATTTCCATCCATTTATCGGTTGCGGTTGCGAACATGCGGCACTACTAACTACAGCGTAACAATAAATCACGATTGAGTGGAGAATGGAACATGTCTTACATATATCGCAGTTTAACGATTGATGAGTGTGAACGAATCCAAGAAATTAATCCGTCTCAGTACATCAAAAGGGCATGGCGGGAAGTTGATGGTGTACGTCAACTAATCGAAATCAATTATCAAGAGAATGATTGGCCTGATGGCTATGAGCATTACCTCTCGAAATTGAAACAAACCATCAATCAGGATGGCTGTGCGGTTGGCGTATTTGAGGATACGGGAAAATTGGTCGGGTTCGGAACGATCAATCGAGAGATGTTTGGGCAAGCATACAAGTATGTACTGCTAGACTCTTTATTTATTTCTTTAGAGTATCGCAATAAGGGGATCGGCAAAGTATTATTCCGGACTTGTGCCGAAACAGCGAGAGAATGGGGAGCAGATAAAATTTATATTTGCGCCGGCTCTGCAGAGGATACAATCGCATTCTACTGCGCATTGGGATGTAAGGAAGCAGCGGAAGTAAATGAAAAGCTGTATGAAAGCGACCCGAGAGATATGCAGCTGGAGTATCATCTATCATCATAAATACGAATCCCTCCTGAGCTAGGTTGCGGATATGAATGCAAGGTTGGCAGCATTACGAATTGAGCTGAGAGCGTATCGGACTCCTTCGTTCCGCCTGTTCGGCCATTCGCAACAAGTTATGAGCCCTATGGGTGGCACTTCGACATGCTAACATAGAGCTGAAGCGGCAATCTGTCTCCCTGTTTTATGAGAGCAGAATGCCGTTTTTTATGAAAAGTAATACAAGGCCATCGCCACTATTCAATTTATCCTGTTCGATATGCTGGCTTGTGAGTTCTTATAAGATTGATTGAATAGGATTGAGTGCTGGAATAATGCAATTGCTAGTGTTTATCATGATGCGGTATGCTTAGATTAGAAATAAGATCCAAATACAACCTTAGGAATATAACGATCCTATTGAAGATATAGAAAAATATCTATTAGTTTCTTGTTTTAACAGCTAAACCACTAAACGATATTGGCCCAACGATATCGGCTCTTGTATTTGCAGTACGGTTTTCTGCTGTGACCGTATGAACGGCAGCTTTATCGAGAATACGTGCCAAACCTATCAACTCCATTTGTTTGATAGTAGTAAGATATGCTGAACTAAGAGCGAATGCTTGGACAATTTTGTGTGCGGTTTGGAAGAATACGAGGAATTCATGTCATGGATTTGGTGAAATGATATCATTTGAGGAGATATCACATGAGAACGATTAAGCTAGGCATGATTGGCAGCGGGCATGTGAGCAACCGCTATTTTGAACAAGCAGCTGGGCTGGAAGGCGTGCAATTTGTCGCTACTTATTCCAGAAATCTGTACAATGCAGAGAGAAAAGCAGAAGAATATGGAGTTCCTAGCTGGTATGATGATTATCGTGAAATGATGGACAAGGAGCAGTTGGATGGCGTCGTCGTCACAACCCCTCATTCGATACATGCGGAACCCGTGCTCGCTGCACTTGAAAGAGGGCTTCATGTGCTCAATGAGAAGCCAATGGCAACCTCGCTGGAAGAATGTCGGCGTATGGTTGCTCTAGCTGAAGAGAAACAAGTGATATTAGTGAACTTGCCGTATGATTTGCATCCCGTGTATCTGACGGCTGCCGATTATGTGAATGAACGATATATTGGGAAGATTACCGGTGCGGAGGCGCAGTTGTCTCTGTCGGGGCCATGGAGAGACAACTGGTATTATGATAAATCTGTCGCGCATGGCGGAGCGGTTCTGGATTGTTTGGTATATCCACTTAGCCGCCTAGTCGGCCTATTAGGGCCTGCCGTCAGTGTTATGGCAGAAGTGAATACACTGATACCAAATCGAATCGTCGGTGATGGCAAGAAGGTGTCCAGTGATGTAGATGACAATGTGACGCTGATCCTGCAATTTGCCGGAGGACAGCATGCGGTTATTCGCTCCTTATGGGGGATGGCATTTAAGCAGAACAACACGATCATTTACGGCCGCAAGGGGACGATAGCATTGAATGATAGTGGCTATCCGCTTGTGATTCATTCGCCTGATCAAGTAATTCGAGGTGCGGAGCGAGTAAGCTGGCGAGGACTTGAGAATTGTTATCTCCCACGAGACGAATTCGCACTGCATCAAAGTGAAAATGTAATCGGTTACTTTGCTCATTGCCTTCGTACAGGAGAACAGCCTATTCAATCCACGAAGCAGCAGTTGCATGTCCACGAGATTATGTTCGGGGCTTATCGTTCTGCAGAATCCGGACAGCGGTATCCGTTGACTACAACCTTTACTCCGTGGAGTCAATTGGATTTTGCAATATTCGATACTCGCCGCGGTTATTTGTAAATATCCTTACGGAAACAAAGGTTGAATTAGTATCCTGCGGAGCGGGCTGTATACCAATAAAAGGGGGAAGAAGACAATGGATATGGAAGATTTGTATCTGATCACCGATAAGGCAGGCTTTACTCCGGAAATGAGCAGGCTCATCTCGATGATGAATTATGCGCGCTACACAACAATGAAGACGGTAGAGGGATTAAGTCAGGCACAATTGGATTACGTGATGGATCCACACAGCAATTCCATTGGAGCGTTGCTATACCATATGGCTGCTGTTGAATATGCGTATCAAGCATTTACATTCGAGAATCGTGAATTAAGCGAGCAGGAACTGTTAACGTGGGGAGCCGCATTAGAGTTAGGGGAAAAAGGCCAGCAGATGATTCATGGGCATGATCTGAACTTCTATATAACGTTGTTGGACGAAGTTAGACAGCGTACACTCGATGGATTCAAGAGCAGAAATGATGAGTGGCTGCATGAAGCGGCTCCTTTCTGGCATGGCAAACCTGCGAACAACTATTTCAAATGGTTCCATGTGTTTGAGGATGAAATAAATCACCGCGGGCAGATGAGATTCATAAAAAAGAGACTCCCTCAGAATTTGTAGCTGGCAGCGATCACGTATATGATCCTGAAGTAAATCTTCTACTTGCAGGGAGATCTAATGATTGGAGAGTCATACATGAGCAGCAATTATACAATCGAGCTAAGAATACCTACTGTACTTGAGTATGAAAAAATATGCAGTGCAGTCGGATGGAAAGAGTATATGAACTTTGATGTGGTCGAGGAATCGCTTCGCAATTCTCTGTTTGGCGTCGTTGTGCGTGATCAAGAAGAGATTGTGGGGATGGGAAGAGTTGTAGGGGACGGACAGATTTATTTTTATATCCAGGATATCGCTGTAGCTCCTGAGCATCAGGGTAATGGAGTCGGTAAACTGATTATGGAGACGATCAAAGCCTATCTGGAAGAAGCGGCACCAGATAAATCGTTCGTTGGATTATTTGCTTCGAAAGGTAAAGAAAATTTCTACGAGCAATACGGCTTCCATAACCATGATGGGATGACTGGGATGTTCGGCGTGATTCACAATCGCAAGTTGCAATAATAATAGACAAACATGCCCTGAAGTGAGGGCATGTTTTTTTTATGCGCATTCCTATCCGAACCCCACTTTCGGCTTATGAGTGTAAGAGCTAGGTGTAGTTCATTCTCCCTTCGGATATCTTTTTTTTCGTTTCCTCTTGATTCATGATGCGGAGAAGGATATGATGGAAATCACGGAAAACGTAATGTTTTAAATGTTTTCCACGCCGATTTCTTTACATCATTTTCAAGGAGAGAGTAGAATGGGGAAAACATTGAAAGGTCTTATGCTGTTCACGGATATTGGGTTTATTGTCTATTGGACGATTACGTTCATAGGATGGATTCCGAAGGAGTATCTCTATCAAGATTACAGCAATGAACTGCTCGTAGCATGGAATATGTCTTTCATTCCGTTGGACTTGTTCATATCGGTGACGGGGATTTTAAGTATTTACTATTATCACAAGAAAAAGCCAGCTTGGTCAGCGCTGTGCTTCACATCATTGCTGCTTACTTCCTGTTCGGGGTTACAAGCCATCGCATTCTGGTCAATTCGGCAAGATTTCGATATGATGTGGTGGACACCGAACCTGTTTCTTCTCTTCTATCCACTATTCTTTTTGGCGAAAGTAATGAAAAGGGAGCGCAATTGTTATGCATAATCGTATCGCAGGAGCTGCGATTGAGGAGATTAAAATTCGAGGCTTGAAGTTTGCCATCCGCGATGTAGCAAGCAGACTTGGAATTAGCACGAAGACATTGTATCAGCATTTTGAATCCAAGGAACAACTCATTACGTGCTTAATTGAGCGATCGATTCAAGAGATGAGAGATTCTGAAGCGCGCATGATGCGAGATGAATCCTTATCGATTGTACAAAAGCTTGAGCAAGCCCTGATGATGCTTCCGAGCGCGTTTGCGTTTACGGACATCCGTACATTGGACGAGTTGAAGAAGCTGTATCCTGAACAATGGAAGCTTGTAGATGCCTATGTCCAAGAAGGTTGGGATAATATTCGATTACTAATAGAAGAGGGCATCCAAGCGCAAGTCATTCGTCCATTCGATATGGAGTTATTCATTGACATGTACATAGGCGCGCTATATCAATTGATGGATCGCAGGACAAGGGAAGGAAATCAGTTGTCATTAGACGGGGCGCTGCGAAGAACCGTAGATATGCTCATGTACGGAGTGATAGTGAAATAAAGCGGAGACCAGGCAGCTCTTGCAGGAGGACGTTGAACACGTCGAACTGTGAAAGGCTGCTTTATTATAAGTTGTTTCACTCATATTCATGTTTGCTGCTTATTACTCGTTGGTTTGAGTAAAGAAGCGTCTTGCACAGTCGTTTCCAATATAATGAACTTGCGTTATACTTAATGGTAGTATGAGTTAGCTTTCTCCGGCCTATTGTAATGCAGCAGGAAAGGCAGCAGCAATGACTGCATATGGTGCTCAGCATGGCTCATTCATGTAAAATACGATACTGAGGTGTTACGAGCAGTGAGTAATATGTATGGCGGATATACACTTGGATGGGGGACGTTGGCCCTGATTAATGCAGGATTGGCACAAACGAAAAATAGAAGAGGGTTGAATTGGTTTTTGATCTCCTTGCTGATTGGGCCTTTGGCAACATTCTTTATCGTCATATCTGAGAAGAAGAATTCTTAGACGTCTACATTTGATCCGATCATGAACACGAATACGAAACTACGAAATCCCATCGCATATAGAGAACTATTTTCCTCTCAATTATACATATCATAATTCGTTTCGAAAAACGATGCAGCCTTCATGAATGGGAACAGAAGCCATTGTCTCTACTCGTGAAGGTTTTCTTTTTTTCATAACTCAACATACTTCATATCAAGCAGCAGAGAAAGTACAAATCAAGATGGAAATGGAGGCGTGAGATGTCAACCATTTTTCAAACCGAGAGCTTAGTCATGAAGCAAATTGATGAAGTCCATGCCGAGCAGGTGGTAGACTACATGGTGCGAAATCGAGAATTTCTGTCAGCGTGGGAGATTAAGAGAGAGCCAGCCTTCTATACGATGGAGTGGCAAACAAAAGTACTGCGAGAAGAACGCATTCAATATGAGAGAGGGTACTTGTTCAAATTATGGATATATGAACTAGACGATACGGAGCGAATTATTGGTTCTATAGCACTTAGTAATATCATTAGAGGGGCATTTCAATCCTGCCATCTAGGTTATAAGCTGGATAAGGATTTGCAAGGAAGAGGGTACATATCTGAGGCGTTGACCGTGATGATTGAAATCGCATTTCGTGATTTGGAGCTCCATCGTATCGAAGCCAACATCATGCCGCATAACAAGGCTTCACTTAGAGTAGTGGAGAAGCAGGGATTTCAATTCGAGGGATTAGCCAAGAAATATCTTAAAATTAATGGGAAATGGGAAGACCACATCCATATGGTGTTGTTGAATGAGGAGATGGAGTAGGGAATGAAGATTGGGCTAGTGAGACATTTTCCCGTTCAGTGCAAACCGGAGAAGAAGTGGATGAGCTCCGCGGATTTCAATCATTGGGTTGAGCAGTATGATCAAGCGAAGGTTGTTCTTGGCGATCCTCTTCATGACAACACGGCGTGGGATCTATGCGTGTCTAGTGATTTATCAAGAACAGTGACAACCGCCGAGCATATTTATAAAGGCAGAATTATCACAACTCACCGTCTTCGAGAGATTGGAATGCGTTCCGTGTTGCAATCGAATGTCAAGCTGCCGCACATTGTATGGATGATTTTGTCACGATTGGCGTGGCTATGCTCTCATCCATCACAAGAGGAGACGAAGCAGCAAACATTAACTAGGGTTAGCAAAGTAATTGATTGGATTGAGGAAGAAAATCAATCGAATGTGCTGATCGTATGTCATGGAGCATTGATGAAGGTTATGCATAAAGAGCTCATACGAAGGGATTACAAGGGCAAAGGAGATTGGAAGCCTCAAAACGGGAAAATGTATCTATATGTGAAGGGTTAGGGAAGATTGGAAGCAGTAGAAGCGTCGTCTTGTTCTTGAAATGCAGTAATGAAGATACATGCAAGATTGGATCAAGCGCGATCAATTAGGTTATCCTTGGTAAGGATGAAAGTATCATAATAATAAGGGGATACGCTGTGCCGAATGAGGAAGTTACCTTAAGAGATCTCGTTTTGGATAAACCATTTGCATATAAATTAAGTGTGATGTTGGAAAGTAGATTCATTAGTTATAAGTATTGCATGTTTATATCTCAGATATGCAAGAAACGAATTATCATGGGCTTCTTTCTTATGCAAATCAGGGGAGTATTCGGATGGGACAGGAAGCGTAAAGGAACCATGTGAGTATTTTTATGATTTATTGAATGATTTTGAAAGATCGGAATATAGCAGTGAACTAGAAAAACACCAATTGTTCGGAGTAGTTGAGAAATTCAGAAGTGATATTGATGCCATGAATCCAATTTATCAGATGTTCAGAGGATACTACAAAAAATATGTGAATCGTAATCTTTGATCATTACCTAGGAAATAATCGCGAGAAACATACAAGAAACCGAGATAGTGGTTAGCGCGGATTAATGCATCGGATTAGAAATAGCCAAGGAGGAAAAAAGGTGAGTAAAGACAAAGCGTTACTTATCATTGATGTTCAAATGGCAATGTTCGACGAATCTGATCCGGTACATGATGGTGAGGGGCTAATAGAGATACTCTGTCGTGTGCTTGCGGAAGCGCGTGCTGCAGGAGTTCCTGTTATTTACGTACAGCATAATGAAAACGAAGGCGCACCACTGGAGCCTGGTCAACCAGGATGGGACATCCATCATGCCATTAAACCGAAAGCTCATGATATTGTGATTCAGAAGAGGAAGCCAGATTCCTTCTATGGGACAACATTGAAGCAGGAACTGGATGATAGAGGCATTCGTGAATTAATCATTGCAGGCATGCAGACCGATGTATGCGTGGATACGACATGCCGCTGTGCGTACAGCCATGGATACAAGATTACGCTATTGAGCGACGCCCATCGTACATGGCCGAGCAGCGGGCTGACCGCAGATCAGATCATTGCGCACCACAATGCTGTACTTCGATTATTTGCAGATGTGAAAGAAAGCAAGTATGCCTTCGGATCGAATTTGGAGTCGGAGTCAGTAGATTCTTCGGTGTCAAGGGAGACTTAGGGGCGTATAGAACGGAGCGGCTTCGAACAGGAGAAGAAGTATGAAATGCAATATGGAAATGATTCGAATGACAATGAAACAGGACAGATCGTAAATGTCTGTGTTCCAAATGACCTAACATTGAATATGGAGGGATCGCCCTGCAGACCTTTGTCCGTTATAACTGGACGGTTCGAGAACAATGGTATCAATGGTGTAAAGATATCCCCTACGAGGAACTGGTTCGTCCGCGAATAGGTGGAGTCGGTGGAATCTTGCCCACGCTGTTCCATGTGGTTGACGTGGAGTGGAGCTGGATTCGTGTACTGCAAGGAAAGAAGGACTTTGAAGAAGGATTTGAGAAGTACAATACGCTTGAGAAAATCATTCAGCTAGATGAACAGTTTCGGCCTGAAGTAGAAGAATTTGTTTGCTCATGGAATGACAGCATGGAGACACGTCCTTTTTATGATCATCGTCCAGATGGTACTGTACTTGTGTATGCATGGGGAGAAGTGATACGGCATACTATTTCCCATCACATTCACCATATCGGTCAGTTATCGGTCTGGGCAAGAGAAGTCGGGAAGCAGCCAGTGTCGGCTAATATGATTCGAAAAAACCTTATTCAACCAAACATGACCGCAGATCATTTGTAATAGATATGTTACCTACAGCAATGGGACGAAGAAAGAACAGCCGGTTTCCAGCCTGTTCTATTGTACGAAGCTATTGCATGTCAACAAAATAGGTAGTTGAGTGAAGACAATCCATTCGAGGCGTTCGAAGGGTGCGTCTTTTTTTTATTGAAATACGTGAACCATGTATCTCTCCTCAAATGTTTCCCTAAGGAAAAATAATTTACTATATACAAAAGTTTTGGGTAAATATATAATTAGAGGTATATCCGGATATACGAACCAAGAAGGAGATGATCGCATGAACGTATTTACATTGCCAGAACTTCCGTATGCATACGATGAGCTAGAGCCTCATCTGGATGCAAGTACGATGGAAATCCACCATGGGAAGCATCATGCTACTTATGTGGCTAATTTAAATAAGGCGTTGGAAGGTCAGAGGCAATTTGCAAATGCTTCGGTTGAAGAATTAATCAGCAACTTGAACGATGTACCGGAAGAAATACGTGCTGCGGTTCGCAACCAAGGCGGGGGACATTACGGGCACAGCTTATATTGGTCGATTATGAGTCCGACAGGCGGGGGCAATCCATATGGAGACATCGCTAAAGGGATCGAGAAGCACTTCGGCAGCTTCGAACAGATGAAGGATGAGCTGACGAAGGCGGCAATCAGCCGATTCGGATCTGGCTGGGGCTGGCTCGTCGTGAACGGAGATAAGCTTGAGGTGATGAGTACACCGAATCAGGACACACCGCTAATGGAGAACAAAACGCCTATTCTGGTGGTGGATGTGTGGGAGCATGCTTACTATCTGCAGTACCAGAATCGGAGACCGGACTTCGTGTCCTCCTGGTGGAATGTAGTGGATTGGGAAGAAGTGAACCGTCGCTACAATGAAGCCGCACGTTAACAACAATACGATGTGCGTAAACTTTGCGGAAGCAGGACGCTGCTTTTGCAAGGTGTGGGCTGCATCTGCATCACAGCGATGGAATATACGGCGCTTGGAGCATTGAATGATTAGGGAAAGGAGCATGCGCATGAGTATGAGCCTAAATAGGAGTGTAGTAAATCTTTCCGGCCAAGACAGCACCTCCAGAGAAAAAGTATTGTTCTGGCTGAAAAAGCTCGGTACAGTCACAGTTCAGGATCTGATTGATCGGATGGATGTGACAGGCGTTGCAATTCGGCGATATATAACGGAACTGCAAGAAGAGGGGCACATCGTAACGAAGGTGCAGCGCCATCAGGTTGGCAGACCAACGCATTATTATCAACTGACTGATTCTGCATTAGAGCTGTATCCACGTCAATATGATGAACTAGCGACTGAACTGTTCGATGAGCTTGAGGCGCTGTACGGGGAAACGGGTGTGGCTTTGTTCTTCGAACAGAGAAGCACTAAGCTGAAACGACGATATGAAGATACAGTTACTGGAGAAACGCTAGAGGATCGGTTGGAGGCGCTCGTTCGAGTGCAAAATGAACAAGGCTACATGGCAAACGTGCATCCGAATGCAGATGGCTCCTTTTCCTTCGAAGAGAAGAACTGTCCGATTGCCAAAGTGGCGTGCAGGTACGGCCATGCCTGCCGCTGCGAGCTGCAATTATTTCGTTCCTTGCTCCAAGTCCAAGTAGAGCGTACAGCATGCATGGCTGAAGGTGGAAGTGTGTGCAGTTATCACATTATGCAAGATTCGTAAATGTAAAATCAATATTGGAGCATGTTCAATAAAGCTTCCCTAACAGGCTTTTCGAGCATGCTTTTTTGTTATCTTCACATTTAACTCATAACATCGGCATGTTTCGAATTATGACACTATCGTTAGCGTATGAATGGATGTATAATAATGGATGATGTTTTGCGGAAACCTTTTGCGGCCAATCTGCATCCAAGTAGTAGAACAATTGCATTAATGCGTCATTGCAATAATAGATTAGCATCTAAGAGGGAGGTGAAAGGGTAATCCATAATTGTAGAATCAGGATTCTAATGGCTGCCCGTCCTGCATTTTGCCTGAATGCCGCATGATAAGTCGCAGTTGGTTATACCAGCTGATGAAAAGCGATTTGGAATGACACATTCACGCAAAAATAGGAGGAAGTACAATGATAAACTATCAAGTAATGACGGAAGCTCAAGTGGACAAATTGAAGGAAATCGATCGCTCGGAGCATATTGAGCTGATTTATGAGATGCATGACGGCAAGATGACGGAAATCCATGCGAACCACGAATGTCCGAATTGGGACATCGAGCAGCTGCAGGAAATGGAAGCACGATATGTATACGAACTGCAGAACGGCGGAATGGCCGTCGGTGCTTTCGATGGAGACACCTTAGTAGGCTTCGGCGTATTGGCTCATCAATGGCGCGGGGAGCAGCACGACCAGCTTCAAGTTGATCTCATGTATGTATCTCGGACTCATCGCAGACAAGGGATCGGATCGCGCATTATGAATGAGCTGGCGGAAGAAGCGAGAAGAAGGGGCGCAAAGCACCTCTATGTTTCTTCAACGGAAACTCGCTCGGCGGTATCCTTTTACAAGAGCAATGGCAGCCAGTTGACGGATGAAGTAGATCCTGAGCTCTTCCAAAAAGAGCCGAAAGATATCCATATGCTGATTACGCTTTAGAAGTTATGTTACTTAGATAGGATTGTACGATGAAGTGCTGGCGCAATTTGCCAGCACTTTTGTATTTGTAAGTTTTCGTATTTATATGAACAATGTAGCCGAACGTGAAATCGAAGTAGCTTTTAACCGATAATATGAAATGAAATGAAAGTGAAAGTAAGGGAATATAGAAAAAGAGGGGGAAACGAAATTGAATTCGACAATGAAACGATTAATGTCAGTGTTGCTATGCCTTATGTTAGTCCTTACAGCTCATTCAGGTTCGGTTCAAGCCAAAGGGAATAATGGAAGTGTCGTTAGCGAACAGCAATATACACGTATCGGCGAGGATTACGACATACTTGACGAGAATGTGTTACTGGACAAAAAGGACGGTAGCATTTGGACTTGGGTCTTGAACAAAGATTATTTAGAAACTTTAGATTTCTATGTAGGTGAAATGTACCACATTCCGGGCTTGCAGGATGTGAAGCAATTTAGGTACAAATCGCGTGAGATAGACGGTAGAGATATTATTAACTACGTTGCGTTAAAAAAGGACGGAACCGTATGGTATTGGGACTCCAAAACTGGCGAAGCCGACGCCACTATTATACATAGCCCTATGAATACTCCGTCGCCCATCAAAGATTTGGATAACGTAACTTCAATCGTCGCCGATTTCTTCGACAGTTCTAACTTCAAGACCTTGTTCGTATTAAAATCAGACGGTTCGGTGTGGAGTTGGGGAAGCGAGATGGGCAATGCCTCGTCAATTCCCATTCAATCTAAGCTGCTTGATGATGTCGTATCCATAAAATCTGCACACGGTTTCGCATACGCGGTTAAAAAAGACGGTTCGGTGTGGAGATGGCGCACAAGTTCGTACCTTCCGGATTATATATCGGAAAACAAAGGTCCCGAACAGATTAAAGGACTTGTCAATATCGTTAATATACAGATAAGCAGTTATGAAAACTTTGCATTCAAGCAAGATGGCACGGTCTGGTCTTGGCCAGCGTATAAGCCTGAAGCGATCCCCAAGCAAATACACCAAGCAACAGGCGCTCGGGCTATGGTTGAGTTTAGCATGATGTCGCGCATGATGTTGCTAGATCAATTTATTGACACCATGTATTCTTTGCAAACGAATGATCAGCTTTGGTCCGTGTACAACGACGATAAAGTATTCCCCGGGCTTACGGATATCGCTACCATATACCTTAAGCACCGGGACAAATATTCTACATGGTATTATGCGTTCAAAAAGGACCAGACATTGTGGGCGTGGGATGATTATAATGCTTCCTTGCCAAAGCTTGTTGTGTTCACGAAAGGCACGGCGGGCATTCGCTCTGACATAGCAGAGAAACTAATTGGTGAGGGTTCCGGCACAGTAGAAAAATCAACTGGCGAGCGTCCCGGAATTAAAGAAAAACCAATTGGTAATCGTCCTGAGGCAGTAGTTCAGCCAGAAAAACGAACATCGCCTGAAATCAGCCTTTATCCATTTATAACGATGCTGCAGCCTGGCGAACAACAGCCCATAGTCGCGAGCAATGTGGTTCCTGGAACTCAGATCACGTACACCATTGAAAATTCGAGCATCGGAACCTTGGCTAATGTGAATGGCGTACCGGTTATAAAAGCGATCAACTCGGGACAAACCATTGTGCGCGCTACCATAAGCAGACCTGGTGTACCGAATGAGACGACTTATTTAGTACTGAATGTCGTGGGCGGCAACATGGTGTCCGATACGTATTTCACTGCCATTCGCTCTATTCCTGACGCTGACAAGCAGAATCCGGTTATGGTGGAAGGGCTGACGCAAGCGGGAGAGCTTGTGATCACAGCTGCAAGCAGCGAGAAGCTGACCCCAGTTAACGGCCAGTTCGTGTTAACATCCGAGCTGATTGCACGCTTAGCCAGCAATGTGTCAAAGGAGAAGTCACTGGTACAGCAGGCGCTGTCAGAAAATAAGATTGTTCCTGCGAGAGAGCTGATCGTGAACGCGGAAATACTGTCTTTGCCTGCACAAAATGAATATATGTTCAAACTTAATAAGGAAGGCTTAGTCGGCCGAAAGGATATTGACTATATTACCGTTCATACAGGGGATGCGAAACTCGTATTCAATGTTGCAACCGCAGAGCGCCTGTTCCATTCGCAACCGGTTATCGTCATTCACCTGGTAAAAGAGAGTAACGGCGGATATCGTGTACAATTTCAAAATGAGCAAGGGCAGGAGCTTTCGGGCATACCAAGTAATATTCAGCTCATTCTGCCTACTAGCCAAATCGATGCGACAAATACAAGTGTGTTCTATGTGAATGGGAAGGCTAGGGAGCCGATCGGTGGGAAGTATAATCCGTCCAAAAACGGCATGGAAGCGGAAATCAATCGTTCTGGAACCTATCTTGTAGAAGAGAATTCAAAATCATTCCCGGATATGAACGGCAGAGATCCAGAGTTGACGCAAGCGGTTCAGTTTCTAGGCTCCAAAGGAATCGTTTCTGGAAAAGGAAACGGCAATTTTATGCCCGATTCTCTGCTAACCCGTGCAGAGTTCACGACGATGCTGGTCAAAGTGTTTAACGCTATGGATGAAACGGCAAAGGAAAGCTTCTCGGACGTGGAGCCGCCGCAATGGCATTATCCATTTATCGCTTCTTCCGAAAAAAATCATATCGTTGAAGGTTATCCTGACGGCACCTTTAAGCCTGATCGTACGATAGAACGCCAAGAAATGACCGCTATTGGCGCAAGATTCCTGCATGAGAGGAAGCATTATTATTATCCTTCGAATCCGGAGGAGTACTTAAATCGATTTGTAGATAAAGAAACGGTATCCAAGTGGGCTAAGCCAACGATGTCCTTGGCGGTGAAGCAGCGCTTGATCGATGTTCCCGCCGATAAACAGATTAAAGCACGCGAGGCGGTTACACGCGGGGAAGCCGCACGAATGCTGTATCGTCTTTATTTACAGCTATAATCCTGCATTGACTTACAAGCGATACCAGCTTCGATATAAGTCGTTTATCTAGATAACTTCTAGCAGCTATTAGAGAAAAGAGCAACAAGTTCGTCGTATTTGAATGATTCGCTCTCGACTTGCTACCGCTCCATACTGATCGTTCCATACTTACCGCTCCACCTAGGAGCGGTTTTTTATTGTTTGTTTATCCGTACAACCGCCAAACTACTCCCTCTACTGGTGGTCAGGAAGAAACGGCTGGTAGTAACATGATTCTATTGATAATGGTTCTCAATATTGTCATTGATCAGTTTAAAACTCGCAAAGGGGAAGTAGAGAAGATGAAAACAATGAAACGATTCACGGTAATGTTATGTGCATGTCTGCTGCTGATTGCAGGATGCGGCAATCATGATGCCAATGATGCCAAGGAAAATGCAGACAAAGAGAAAGAAGTGGTACAGCAGACAGCTGCGGGCAATAAAGCAGCATCAGCGGCAGCGTACCCGCGAACGATTACACATTTGTCCGGCAAGACGATCGTGGAAGCGAAGCCGCTTAAGATCGCAACGCCTTATATATCCTTTGTCGATTATATGGCCGTATTGGACACCTATCCGATTGCCGGTCAAGGGATTGAGATTATTGAGCGGAATTTCCCCAGCTTGAGCAAGCGAATTGCAGGCAAAGGAATTCAGGACTTGGGGATGGAAGCCAATCTCGAGAAGCTGCTGGCAGTTCAGCCGGATTTAATCATCGCGGCAGATGATATGAAGGAGCAGTATGAGCGATTGTCGCAGATCGCCCCAACGGTTATTTTCCCGCAGGCTGGAGAATGGAGAGAAACGCTGAAGCAAATTGCGGAAGTCATTGGCGAGGAGGAGAAGGCTGAGCAGGTGCTCGCGGAATTCGATCGCAAGAGCGCGGAGTATAAGGAAAAGCTGGCGTTCCGCCAGAATGAGTCCGTTCTATTTACGATGTATAGCGGCAAAGAGATGTTTGTCATGTGGAATGATGGTCGATTTGATCCCTTCTACAAGGGACTTGGCTTGAAGCCAGTAGAAGCTGCAGAGGCGAACGGACAGATAACGCTCGAAAGCCTTGCTGCCTTGAACCCGGATCACTTGTTCGTCATCAACAACTGGCAGAATCCGGTCCAAGGCGGTGTTAGGGAAGCGATGAAGAACAGCAAGGTGTGGAGCAGCATGAATGCCGTCAAGAACAACCGGGTGTATGAGCTTGCAGACCCTTCACTGCCTGGGCCAATGGCATTGGCGAAGATCGACGGGATCGAAGAGATCATGCAAGCTATGGGGAAAAAGGATCAGTAAGATAGCGGGGTACATAGTTCCAGTTATTCGCTGTTCGTTTTAGATTGACCGTTTGGAATAAGGAAGGGAGATGCTGCATCATGGCAACGACACCATTGCCGTTTATGCTGCGGCTGGTACAGAAGCAGCGCGTCAAATTAATCGCCTCCTGTATCTGCTCCGCGGCAGGCGCTGTATTTGCTTTGGTTCCGTACGTGCTTGTGTTCCGCATCACGGATCTCTTGCTGCGCTCGACTGTGGAATGGCACGACATACGTTGGCTCATTCTTATGGCCTTTATTTCGATATTGCTGCGCTTCATTTTGATGGGGGCTTCGACGATGCTAGCGCATACCGCAGCATTTCATGTGCTCTATGATTTGCGTGTGTGCTTGATCGATAAGCTGGGCAAACTGCCGCTTGGCTTTTTCAGTGAACAACACTCAGGACGTGTAAAAAAAATCGTAGCCGATGATGTGGAGCGAATTGAGTCTTTCATCGCTCACCATCTTCCGGATTTGACGGCTTCCCTTGTGGCACCATTGTTAACGATAGCATACTTATTCAGTGTGGACTGGAGGCTTGCGATCGCCGCCTTGCTGCCGATTCCAGCAGCTTATGCGGTTCAGGGCATTATATTTTTGCGTGGAAGACGCTCAGAGGATATGAAACAAATGCATCATTTATCGGAAACGATGAACGGCGCAATTGTTGAGTTTGTCCATGCGATGCCTGTCATTAAATCGTTTAATCAAACCGTACATTCCTTCGCCCGCTATCGCAACTCTGTTGAAAGCTATGCGGCCTTATGGGGCGAGATTGCCCGTAAAAAAACGCCGCTGTATACGCTGTTCCTGCTTCTATTGGAATCGGGATTGCTGTTTATTATGCCGCTGGGAGCTTGGTTGTACGGTCAAGGAAGTGTAACCTTCCCTGTGCTTGTATTGTTTCTGCTGCTCGGTGTCGGATTAACTGCACCGCTGCGCCAGATTTCTACCTTGGCTCATATGATGCAGAATAACATGGAAGGGGTTCGGCGTATTCAACAGCTGTTAGCAGAAGAAGAGCTGTCATCTTCCATGACCGTCTGCACGGGGAACATGCCATCCCGATTCGATATTTCCTTTCAAAATGTCACGTTTGCGTATGAGAACCGGCAAGTGTTACACGACATTCATTTTACGGCAGAGCATGGTAAGGTGACTGCACTCGTTGGGCCTTCAGGAGCGGGCAAGTCAACAGCAGCTCAATTAATCGCGCGTTTCTACGAGGTTTCAAGTGGAGCGATTCAGATTGGCGGGATTGATATTCGCTCAATCCCACCAGAGCAATTGATGGATATGATGTCGTTTGTGTTCCAGGATGTTCCCGTCGTGAGTGATACAGTAGCAGCTAATTTGCGCATGGGAAAAGTGGAAGCTCAGGACGATGAGCTGATATCTGCCGCTCAAGCTGCGCAGGCGCATGAGTTCATTATGGCGCTGCCAAACGGCTACAATACGTTGATTGGAGAGGGCGGCGTGCACATCAGCGGCGGAGAACGACAGCGCATTGCAATCGCACGTGCCATTCTGAAGGATGCTCCGATTCTTATCTTAGACGAAGCCTTTGCATTCGCAGATGCGGAAAATGAAGCGAAAATTCAGGACGCGCTAAGCAGACTGATGCATCAACGGACAGTCATCGTGATTGCACATCGACTGTCTTCGATAACAGATGCCGATTGCATCGTCGTGTTGGAGGATGGTCACCTATCCGGCATGGGAACGCATGACGAACTGCTTGCGCACAATCCGCTGTATGCCGGCATGTGGATGGCGCATCGCGAAGCAGACGATTGGTCGCTGGAAGGAAAGGACGGGGCCTATGTTTGACACAATACGCTTCATAACCGGTCGTTCGGGAGCCTTATTCACTCGAGCAACACTTTTCACCATCGTGGAAATGGTCGCAAATGCCGCGCCAATGGGGCTGCTATTCGTGGTATTGATATCCTTGTTCAACGGTACGCCTACGGCCTTGGAAATTGGCTGGTGGCTGGCGATTCTGCTGCTGTTATTTTGCGTCCAAGCGATATTTGCGAGTATGGGACAGATCGATGCACAGCGTACAGGTGCATTGATCATGAAGGATGTGCGGCTGCGCCTGGGCGAACATTTGCGCAAGCTCCCGATGGGGTACTTTTCACGGAAGGATCAAGGGGATATTAGTCACACGCTCTTGGCAAATGTGGACGAAGTAGAAATGATCTTGACACATCTGTTCAATCAATTCATTGGGGCGATTACACTGCCCATCGTAAGCGCACTGTTCCTGCTGCTTGTCGATTGGCGATTAGCGCTCGCTGTATTTGTATCCGTGCCCTTCGCCTTGCCATTATTATTCTGGTCGCAGCGAGTGATGGCAAAGCGCAGCAAGCAGCGGCAATCAGCAGCAGTGGCTGTAAACTCGCGTCTATTGGAATATGTACAGACGATTCGACTGATGAAGGCTCACAATCAAACAGGTCAGCGATTTAGGAGATTGGAGCAAGCCATGGCACGACTGCGAGATGATAGTATACGAGTGGAGGCAATGACTTCGCCTGTTGTCATGCTGTTCTCCATTGTGCTGGAACTTGGGTTTATCCTGCTGCTTATGGTGGGCTGCTACTTGCTGGAAGGCGGGGTTATCGATGTCTCTGTGCTGCTTATTTTTCTGGTTGTCAGCATGAAGTTCTATCAGCCGCTTCGTGTGGCAGGCGCTTCACTGATTCAAATTCGCTATATGACTTCTGCTGGGGAACGGATAAGGGATATTTTTGAAGAGGAGCCATTGGTAGAGCCTGCACAGCCCCAGCTTCCGCAGACATACGGGATTGAATTTGATCATGTATCGTTCAGTCACGGGGATGCTGAGGTGTTACAGGATATTCATTTGCATATCCCTGAAAATAGCCTGACCGCTATCGTTGGGCCTTCCGGTGCAGGCAAGTCTACATTAGCGGGCTTGGTGTCACGTTATTGGGATGTGACGAAGGGAACTGTAAAAATCGGCGGCGTAGATGTGCGTGCGATAAGAAGTGAGGAGCTATTAAGCCGAATTAGTACGGTGCAGCAGCAGCCATATCTCTTCAATGAAACGATTGCAGGCAATATTCGAATGGGCAAGCTGGATGCATCGGATGAGGAAGTGGTGAAGGCAGCTAAGGAGGCTTATTGCCATGACTTCATTATGAAGCTTCCGCGCGGTTACGCTACGATTGCTGGAGAAGGCGGGGCAATGCTGTCAGGAGGAGAAAAGCAGCGAATTGCGATCGCTAGAGCCATTCTCAAGGACGCACCAATCATCATTCTGGATGAAGCGACGGCCTCGCTGGATCCGGAGAACGAGATGCATTTGCAGCGCGCGATTAAGAAGCTGACGCAGCGCAAGACGGTGCTCGTCATCGCTCACCGCCTGAAGACGATCCGCGGAGCGGATAACATCGTTGTGCTGGAGCAGGGTCGGGTTGCGGAGCAAGGCATACATGAAGAATTGATTGCGCATGAAGGCACGTACTATCGCCTATGGCATGAGCAGCAGAAGATTGGCGGCTGGAAGATTGGGAGAGGGGTTGCAGGAAGAAGGGAGAAATTAGAAGAGTAGAGGAGTAGGGGAATGAGGATAGCGATTACTTCATAATGTCCCATTGATTCTTGGGCTTAGCCTTACGCAAGTTATTGATTGTTGATACCAGGATCGGGTCAGAAAGGATAGAGATATTCGATATAGTAACACGAAGTGCTAGATAACATTTCTACTCACGAAACATCAATTCAACCGTTCTAAAGTGAAATGGACTGTAGTACCCATTTACTTTGGAGCGGTTTTTTTCATGCAGGAATGGAGGTTCATGTCTACAATTCGTACGCTAAAATGATATACTAGGTAAGCTAATGTGGATTATTTCATCATTTAAGATGGGAGAAATGTGTCATGCAATCAAATATCCTTATTCTTGAAAAAACGTCTTCAGGAGAACTGGTGAAAATAGACGAGCGTGCATGGACTACCAGTATGGTGCAGCTGCTTGAACATGCGAATTATTTGCTCGTGAATGATGCGGAATATGAGATGCTGGAGGGCCGGCTGAATGTGAACACCGGCAATTTTGAATTGCTCGTCGAGTCAGTTCGAAAGCCTTGAAAATATACCGGAAAGCAGGGAAGGATTAATGGAACGAAATGAACAGGAGCAGAAGACGACAAGTCCAGAGACGACTGAATCCTGTGCGACTTCGGCAAAGCCGCTCAAGGTATTAAGCACATCCCTGGGCGTTGCGCTCGCCGCCAATCTGCTTATGAGTTCGTCTGCGATGGGTCAACAGAGTGCAGCTCCGTCTGATCAGGCGAAGCTGGTTGAATGGTCGACAGAGGAAGTGAAGCAGTATTTCGATGCCAATATGGACTGGAACATTCCAGTACCTGAGGAGAAACAATCAGAAGGCAGTAGTGTTGGCGGGAGCACTGGCAGCGGATCATCCGGAGGAGGCAGCTCGTCAGGAGGAGGGTCATCTCATACGACCTACGTCCATCACGGAGGTTTTGGCTGGGATGACATGCTGCTCTATCACATGATCTTCAATCGAGGAAGCGCGTATTCCTCTACGAGTTGGTCTTCAGGCGGAAGCGTGTATGATACGCGGACGAATTCACCTTATCGTGCGAAATCGTTCTCCTCTGATAGTTTCCAGAATCGCCCTGTCGTGAATTCGAGGGTTCGACCTACTACTTCGAACGGCTCGGGTTCCATTATTCGCAGATCTTCGGTTGGATCAAGTAAATCAAGTTCCTCGTCGCCTGGAGGAATCGGCGGTAAATCAAGCAGCTTTAGTTCGTCAGGCGGTTCCAAAAGCGGAGGGTGGTTCGGCGGATAATGGGATTTGAAGTCATTGGTCAGCCGCATCCGAATCGAGCAGAACGTGTCGCGCAATTGGCAGAGCTCGGATTCAACTGGGCGAATATCGAAGAGGAACAATATTGGGTAGATCAGGTCATTGCAATCAATGCGGGCATGAGCCAGGAGCTGCATGTGGTGTCGGCGAAGCTGTGGAGCATCTTTGACAAGGCTGCCCGTTTTATTATCGGGCGCAGAGACCTCTATGAACTCCTATCGATTCCGGAAGTACTATGGGACGGCTTGGAGCAGATTGAGCCTAATAAAATAGGCAAGCTGAGTCATTATGCTCGGTTTGACTTTGCTATTGATCATAATGGAGCGATTAAGCTGTTGGAGTTAAATGCAGATACCCCAACCGGTTACGTGGAAGCAGCAGTGGCCACACCGTGGATGTGCAAGCAGTACGGACTTGAGACACCGAATAGCGAAATGTCGAAGCGAGTGAAGGAAGCTTGGGCGAGTAATCCGCCTGAATATGCTGCATGTGTAGGTTACGGGGAGCATGCAGAAGATTCGGGTACGATTGACATGCTCGTTAAGCATTCGGAGCTGCCGATACGCTGCATCGATTGCCTGGATTTATGGGTGGATCAAGGGGATCTGAAGGTAGAAGAGCAGACGATACGCAGTCTGTTTGCGCTGTACCCGAAGGAATGGATGGCCATTGACGAAGGTGGAGAAGCACTTGCTTATTCCATTGAAAATGGGTATACAACGATACTGAACTCACCACATGCGATCATTTTGCAATCGAAGGGACTGCAGGCGGTTATCTGGGCGATTCATGAACTAGGCTCAGAAATGTTCACGAAGGAAGAGCATGCAGTAATTGCGCATTACATGCTGCCAACATACAACAAAGCTGTCTTTGACGGAAGCTATGTATCCAAGTCGATGTTCGGCCGCGAAGGTGGTTCTGTACGGCTATTCGATTCGCAAGGAAATGTAGAAACCGAAGATAAGGATGGATTTGATACAAGTCGATTCTTCAGCAGAGTCTATCAAAAACGTGCCGAAATGGCACAAGTGGATTTGCATCACGGCTCCTTTCATTTATTAACGGGTGTGTTCGTCATCAACGGGGTGCCATGCGGGATACTTGGCAGAGTTGGCGGGCTTATTACCGGGAATAACAGCCATTTCATAGCGATTGGAGTGAAAAAATAATGAGCCTGAATCGAAATAGCGGGAGTCGAAATCACGACATTCGTGTTCAGCAGCAAAAAAAGAAACGAATGATCAACAATCTGCTTGTGCTAGGGATATTTGCCTGTCTAATTATTTTCTTCGTGTACATCATTAATCTCGGAGCTGAAGGAAACGACAATTCCATAGATACAGCAACGGTACCTTGGGATTATAAGATTGAGAGCGCTAAGGTAGGAGACATCATCGGAGGAGATATGACAATCCTGCCGGATAATCAACTGCTGCCGAATGATAACAATTATGCGACTGGTGATCAAGTATGGACACTCAAGTATATGACAGCTAATATGCTCCCTATTAACGAGAAGGGGAACGATATTAATTTGTCTTCATGGGAACCGATTAAATCGTACTCATCCAAGGAAGCTGCCGAGAGAGATTTGATGGAGCTGAAGCTCAACTTGAAGGCCGAGGTTGAACTAGTGGGTGTGTACAAAACCGAGTACCAGGGTAAACACCGTCAATTCGCCGTGATTACACTTCCATCCGGACATACGGTGAAGCAGCCAATTGATGACGTGCGTTATCAGAAGTTCAAAAACAAGAAAAAGGTCAACGTGCTGCTGGAGGAAGTCCATGATTTTGTGGACTATGATTTAGCGATGGCCAAATTCCGGGGGTGGGCAGAATGATATTTGTGAATATTTTGATCAGTATTCTCACGATCATGGCGTTGCAATTTATCGGCATGTATGTGTTCAGCGTGCTGACGCCATTTAATGATTTCGAAGAATTGAAGAAAGGCAATGTTGCTGTAGGGCTTGCGATGGGCGGCAAGTTCATGGGCACGGCAATTGTGCTCGGTGTGTCGGCTTTTACGAACTCATCCATTATCCATATGGCACTATGGTTTGGCGTTGGATACATCTGTTTGATCGCAACGTATTTGCTGTTTGATCTCGTTACCCCGAAGATGAGTGTAGCTGAGCAGTTGCAGAATCGGAATACTGCAGTTGGCGTATTATTGTGTTTCCTATACATTGGCATGGGATTCGCAATTAGCAGCTTAATCATATAATAGCTTGTGTACACAAAGACTTCCTGATTAGAGACTGAGGAACATGAACTCTTGCTCTATAGATGGGAGTCTTTTTTCTGTGTGGTTGTCTCAGGGTAAGGAATGAAACCTTCAGATTTACGAAATGATTATGTTGTATATGATGTATCTATGAATTGCCTAGTTAACTCGAACCTAGTAAACTGTATACAAGATATGGAAGATGAATCGAGATAGTTAGTGATCAACTATGCACATCTAGTCGGGAATATAGTAGTGGTCATGTAGTTATTCATCCTACTTACGGGGGGAGGTTATATCGTGAATCAACTTGTCATTCAGGATGCTAGAGAAGTAGCAAACAAGGCGGCTCGACAAGCTGGACAGGCGATTAAGCAATTGTTCGATAAAGTCGCACACGTGGAAATGAAAGATGAGCATGGAGATGTCGTTACAGAGGCTGATCTATTAGCGGAAGCGATCATTGTGAAGGAGATACAAGCTAACTTCCCTGATCATCAAATCCATAGTGAGGAAGCAGGAATTATTGGAGTCAGCAGCGATTGGCAGTGGCTTGTAGATCCGCTGGACGGAACAAATAATTTTGCAATTGGTATGCCGCTCTTCTCCTGCTCCATCACCGTTATGTATCAACAAGAACCGGTTGTGGGCGTGGTGTATGAGCCGATGACGGATCGACTATTTCACGCAGCCGTTGGGAATGGAGCCTATTGCAATGACCAGCGAATGCAAGTAAAGAGCTGTCCTAGCTTGCACAAAGGGAATATTGGCTGGATTCAAGGGCATAAGGTACAGCAGGATCCTACCGCAGTTGGCTTGCGCCATTATATTGACACGAGATGCAAGCGAATGATGCGCCTATGGGCTCCAACCTTGCAATGGTGCATGCTTGCCAAGGGAGATTTGGATGGAATCGTTCTGTATAAATCTGAAGGAGATGACTTGTATTCAGGCATTCTGATGGTTAAGGAAGCGGGCGGATCCGTCATTGATTTTAATGGGGAAACATTTACTGGGATGAATTCAGAGCCATACCTTATCGCTTGTCATCCAGACCATGAACAAGAGCTGTTGCGAATGGTGCGAACGGGCATGTCAGTGCCAGCACGACCGTAACTCCAAGCGTTATCAATGCTTTTATAGATATAAAGCTATATATTTTAGGAGGTAAAGATGAAGCCAGAGATGAAATTATTTTGTTTCCCGTATGCAGGGGCGTCTGCCATGATTTATAACAAGTGGAAAGCCCATATGGCAGAGGGCATTGAACTGATTCCCGTAGAATTGGCTGGCAGAGGCAAGTATTTTGGAACCCCGTTCTATGACAGCTTCGAGGACATGATCGAAGACGTATATCACAAGATCAAAAGTCAGCTTGATGACGGCCCCTACTCGATATTCGGGCACAGTATGGGAAGCTGGATTGCTTATGATCTCGCGCACAAAATATCGGAGCTGAAGCGACCCTTGCCCGAGCATATCTTTTTTTCAGGACGCAGAGCGCCGCATATCGAAAGCAGACGGACAAAATATTACGAGCTCCCGGACGATGAGTTTTTGGATGAGATTTATCGATTAGGGGGAACGCCCAAAGAGCTGCTTGAAAATAAAGAGCTTTTAATGATGTTCCTTCCCGTATTGAGGACGGATTTCAGACTTGTAGACTTGTATCAATATGAAGAGCGTCCAGGCAAACTTTCCTGCAACATTTCTGTATTAAGCGGGGAAGAGGATGCAATCTCTTTGCCGGATTTGCATGCTTGGAAGCAGCACTGCTCGGCCGATTGCACCGTACATATGCTTCCAGGCGGGCATTTCTTTATTAACGATCAGACTGTGCAAGTAACTGATATCTTGAATCGTACCTTAAAACGTACGCTCGCCAGACAATACTGAGCCGGAAATGCATATACCACCATGCATGTTCTATCATGAATGTTTTATCATGCAAGTTCATTAGCGCACATGATTTCAATGCTGCGCTTTTTTTTATGGGCTCAAGAATATAAAAAAAGTGAAACTGATGAGAATTTCCGAATCGAAAGAATTAGCCATTCATGCATTTGACTTTATAGGTTGGACAAGTTACAAAGAAAAGTAACAAACAGCCTAGAAGGAGATAACACGGTGACGAAAATATTGCTGGTAGATGATGACGCTCATATCCGGGAGCTGGTGAACTTGTATTTGACTGACGAAGGGTTCGAAATTATCGAAATGTCTAATGGCGAGGATGCGTGGAAATACGTTGCCGAAGGAAGCCCGTTCGATATGGTCATTCTCGATATTATGATGCCCAAGTTGGATGGATGGGAGTTATGCCGCAAGCTGCGCGAACACGGGGAGTTTCCGATATTGATGATTACCGCCAAAGGCGAGCAGGATCATAAAATCAAAGGGTTTCATCTGGGGACGGACGACTATTTGACGAAACCGTTCGATCCGCTCGAGATGGTGCTGCGGGTAAAAGCGCTGTTCAAGCGTTATCGCATTGCGTCCTCCCAGCAGATAGAACTGGGTGATCTAATGCTTGATAAGCTCGGGTACCAGATTTTCGATCGCTCGAATCAGGAGACAATCACGCTCCCGCGCAAGGAATTCGAGCTGCTCTATCAACTAGCGAGTCATTCCGGACAACTGTTTACGCGCAGGCAATTGATCGATCTAATTTGGGGCATGGACTATGAAGGAGACGAAAGGACGGTCGATACGCACGTGAAAAAAATCCGTGAGCGCTTCGCCGATCACGAATCTTTCCGCATCGTCACCCTGCGCGGACTTGGCTACCGACTGGAGGTGGCGCGTGATTAAGTCGCTTTATTTCCGAGTCGCGTTAGTGTTCATCGGGATTGTTATCGTGAGTCTTATCGCTGCCCTCTCGGTATCGACGACGATATATACGAAGCAGATCAAAGGGTCGATCGAAAATGAGATCATTGCCTATGGAGGCAAGGTAATTCGAATGCTTCAGAGTTCTCCGAAGGGAGAAGCGGAGGAGTATATGAAGCAGGCTGCCAATCTGTCGAACTTGAACATCGGTATCTTCGATACATCCAAGCAGTTGATCTATGAGAATAAAAATATTGGAAGCGTCGATGCTTCAAAGCTGCAGTCCGTATTGAACGGCGGTGTTTATCGGGGAACAATTCACGTCAATGAGAGTGGGCGGGAGGAGGAGCATCTATTGATCGGGCTCCCTTTTCAGATCGATTCTCGTTCTTATGCGTTGTTCCTCTCGCCTCGCTTCCAAGAGATGATCAAAACCTTCCAAGTGGTTACCCGCACAGTGCTGATCATTGCCCTAGTTATCGGCAGTGTACTCATCTTGATTGCGGCGCGTTATATCGTCAGGCCTTTGCGCGTCTTAACGGAAGGAACTCGCAAGGTTGCTGCCGGCAATTTCAATGTAACGATCCAATCGAAAAGCAAAGACGAGGTCGGGCAGCTGACGAGCAGCTTCAATGACATGACCAAGCAGCTCGCCGCACTGGATCAGATGCGGAGCGAGTTCGTCAGCAATGTGTCCCACGAGATTCAATCGCCGCTCATGTCCATATCCGGCTTCACCAAAGCCCTCAAGAGCAAGAAGCTGAACGAGGAGCAGCGCATGCATTATTTGACGATCATCGAGGAAGAGAGCGAGCGCCTGTCCCGCATGGGTCAGAACCTGCTGCGGTTGTCTTCTCTTCAATCCGAGCATCCGGCCGTAGTTCCGCGGAAGTTCCGCTTGGACGAGCAGCTTCGGAGCACGGTGATCGCGAGTGAACCGCAGTGGATGGCGAAATCGCTTGTGATCGAACTCGAGCTGGAAGAAGAAGTGATGATCGAAGCGGATGAAGATTTGCTCAATCAGGTATGGACGAATCTGCTGAACAATGCCGTTAAATTCACGCCTAAGGGAGGACGTATTCAGCTCTCGCTTCAACGTTCCGGCCAATGGGCGATCGTTCGCATAGCGGACAGCGGAATCGGAATCGCGGAGGAAGAGCGGAAATTCATTTTTGTACCTTTTCATAAAACGGATAAATCCAGGGACACAGCGGTCAAAGGAAACGGTCTCGGGCTGTCGATCGTCAAGCGCATCGTAGATCTGCATCACGGTGACATCACGGTTGGCGGAGCTCTCAACGAGGGAACCGCTATGACGGTGAAGCTGCCGCTGTCCTTCGAACAATTGTAAAGCTGAGAACACATTCGGGACAAATTCGGATGATATACTCCTTTCGTATTAGAAAGGAGACTTCGCATGAGTTATTTGAGCAAGCTTAGCTTGAAAAATGGAGTGGCGGTTATTATTTTATGCATTTTGGTGACCTCCCTTGGACTTTATTCAACCACGACGATTAAGCAGCAAACGTACCCGGACGTCAGCTTTCCGGCGGTGTTCGTGCAGGCAATTTACCCTGGGGCATCGACAGAGGAAATCGAAACGGATGTCACGACTCCGATCGAGGACAGCTTGAAGGGGCTGGAGGGGTATGACACGTTAACGAGTACGACGTCTGAAAATACGGCAGCCATTTTCCTTCAATATCCATTCGGCAAAGACATGGACAAGATTGCTGCGGATGTCGAATCGGCAGTCTCGAAGGTAAACCTGCCTGAAAAGGCGAACGTGGCTGTTAAACGACTGGCTGCCAATGAAATGCCGATATATACCGCAGCGATTTTCTCATCGAAAAATGATCCCGAAGGGCTGCAACAGCAGCTGGAAACGGAAATTGTTCCGAAGCTGCAAAAGTTAGAGGGCGTGAGCTCGGTCGAGCTGCAAGGGACAACCTCGAAGCATCTGAACATTGTCGTTAACAAAGAGAAGGCAAGCGCATACGGCATTTCGCTGAGTGCGATTCAGAGCGCGCTGCAAGCGCAGAACTATGCGGTTCCTCTCGGCTCCGTCAATCAGCAAGACAATACGATTCCAATTCGGCTTGTTGGCAAAGTCAATGCGGTTCAGCAAATCGAGAATATGAAACTGCAGGCAAGCGGCGGTCAAAGCGCGCAAGCACCGAGCCCAATGAATCAAGGCAAGATGCCAAAGCAAACTCAATCGGGTCAAGCAGGCAAAACGGGACAACAACTGTCTGCTTCTTCGACATCTTTGCTTCCATCCGTAAAACTATCGGACATCGCCGAAGTAAAGACCGTATCGAAGCAGGATCAGATCTCGCGCTTTAATGACAAAGAAAGTTACGTCATTCAGGTCATGAAATCTCAAGACGCGAACACGGCAGATGTTGCCGACGCCGTAAAGGACGTGTTAGCTGACCATGAGAGCAAGGCAGGCATGGACATCCATGTTATTAACGATCAAGGTGCGGACATTAAGGAATCAGTGTCCGGCTTGGTTCGTGAAGGTCTGTTCGGGGCACTGTTCTGCGTCCTGATTATCTTCCTCTTCCTGCGAAATGTACGGGCAACGCTCATTTCGATTCTTTCGCTGCCGATCTCGATTTTTGCGACGATTGCGCTATTGGATCAGATGGGGTATACCCTGAATATCATGACGCTAGGCGGCATTGCGGTATCGGTTGGGCGCATCGTTGACGACAGCATTGTCGTGATCGAGAATATTTACAGATGGCGCCAAGAGAAGGGCACTGCAATGGGCGGCAAGGAGCTTGCCTATAAGGCTACGAAGGAAGTGATCAGCGCCGTTGGATCTTCCACGTTGGCGATGGTGGTCGTGTTCCTTCCGCTGGCCTTCGTCAACGGCATCGTCGGCGAGTTTTTCCGTCCATTCTCGATTGCGGTATGCATCGCGATTCTCGTATCGCTGCTCGTTTCCATGATGCTTATCCCCGTGCTCGGCGCGAAGTTTTTCAACAAAGTGAAGCCGCATACGAAGGAAAGCATCGTTGTTCGCGGTTACGAACGCTTGCTGCGCGGCGCGCTTCATCATAAGGCCATCGTAATTGTCGCGTCCATTGTTCTGCTCCTTGGATCATTGGCAACAATCCCGCTGCTTGGAATCTCTTTCTTGCCGACAGGTGCTGCACCAGCGATTCAAATTGAAGTCAGCATGCCAGCCAAAGTGGGACTGGAGCAAATGGACAAAGTCAGCAAGCAAGTCGACAAGTATTTGGAGGCGGTAGACGAGGTAGAGAATTATCAGTTGTCGATTGGTATGGGGGGAAGCGGGGGCCAGATGCTTCTAGGCGCTTCGTCAGCCAATAAAGCGACTTACACCGTCACGCTTCAAGAAGGAACGGCTACGGACGAATTGATCGATAAAGCGACGAAAGAAATTACGAATTCCGTTAACGCGATCGTACCGAATACGGAAGTCATGATCAAGGAATCGCAAGCGCAAGGCCCGCCTTCCGGCAATAATATCGATGTCAGCTTGTATTCTTCCGATGCAGCGGCGCTGTCCAAAGCGGCACATCAAGTGGAGATGCTGATGAAGCAGCGGGACGATTTGAAAAATATTACGAACAACTTGAACGGAGTCGTTCCGAAGTGGGAGCTGTCGATCAATCAAGCAGGCAAAGATGCCGGCATTTCCTACTTCCAGATCATGCAGGTCGTTAGTGAGCAATTGAAACCGACCAATGTGGGAACGTACACGTTGGACAATAAGGAATGGGACTTGACGCTCTCTTACAAGGATCAAATTACGTCGAAGGATCAGTTAGAGAATGTGACAATTCCGTCGGTAGCCGGAATGAAGAAATTAAGCGATATCGCCGATATTCACGAAATTACCGCACCTGTATCCATCAGCCACGATAACGGAAAAACGTATGCGAAGGTAAGCGGAACAATCAAGGGCACGAATACTGCCATGATCACGAAGGAAGTGCAGAAGGACATTGACAGCCTGACGCTTCCGGAAAATGTGGAAGTGAATTATGGCGGTGGATTGTCGATGATCAACGACGGCTTCCAAAGCATACTGCTTGCCATGGTCGGAGCGATCGGCCTCGTCTTCCTCGTGATGAGCGTAACATTTGGCGGGTTGCGGACGCCATTGATTATTCTGTCTTCACTGCTGTTCGTTCCAATTGGCTCGTTCGGCGCCTTGCTCATTACAGGACAGACGTTGTCCATGAGCTCAATGATCGGTGTGCTTATGCTCGTCGGCATTGTCGTCACGAATGCGGTCGTCATGCTGGATCGCGTTGAACGGAATGCGAAGTCTGGCATGGAGCTGCAGGAAGCGATCGTCGAAGCGTGTGCGACGCGTCTGAGACCGATACTGATGACAGCCTTTGCCACCATTTTGGCGCTGATGCCGCTGGCCCTGTCGCATTCGACGACAAGCTTGATTTCCGGTGGACTGGCCATCACGGTTATCGGTGGTTTAACGACATCAACGTTGTTGACGCTTATCTTCGTTCCGGTGCTATATCTATTGACCGGACGCAAACGGAAGTTTATCGAAGAAAGCTTCTAAGAGTGGATGAAGTTATTGTATAATAGTGGAATATGACATAGCGACGCGCGACCCGACTTGAGATAATCTTATCTAAGTCCGGGTCGCGTTATTGTTAAGGGGGTGGGAAGTACGGCACCGGAATTCAGGCGAAACCGATCGTGGATATGGCAGTCGGCGTAAACGATCTTGGGGACATATCAACATTTAATGATAAACGCTTGAGGGAGCATCAATATTACAGACTACAGGTAAAGCTTGAGGACGAAGTCGTGTATGCCAAATTTTCAAGCCTCGAAAATCTGGTTAAGACTCACTTTCTGCACGTCGTTGTTCATAATAGCGAGAAATGGAATGCGCTACTTATATTCAGAGACCAATTAAGAGCCAATCCGAATCTTGGACAAGAATATGTCGAGCTAAAGAAGACCCACGCAGCGTTATACAACAACGACGAACTCGCTTACACCGCAGGAAAAGAAGTATTTGTGAAGAAGGTAATACAGGATTTTCGTTCGAACAACTCTTAGATCAGAGAGGGAAGTGATTCAGTATGAAATCTCCTGGCGGATCAATGTTTCCTTACTATTACAAGGGTGGGGAAATCCATTGCCTGAAGTACGGAAGCCATTATTCGAATACAGAAAAGCTGTTCGAACTAATGAAGCAAGAAGAGGAATTTATCCTTCACACCAACAGGAGATTGAAGATATGGGTGGATTTTTATAAGACCACGATTACGGAACAAGTGCTGCAGCAATTTATCGCGCATATTACGAATTTACATGCACGCATTGATAAGCTGTCGATAGTAGGGTTAACAAGATTCAATATGTGGAGATTGAAAAGAAGAATAAAAAAGTCGGGAATCAGACTGAATATGTCCTTCTACGAAGATCCTGAAGATGCAAAGACATGGCTCGTAAGCGATTAGAAAGAATTCTATTAATAGATATAAGAGGGGGGATTAGAATGAAATATACGATTAGACCAATAAGGGAACAAGACATCTCTTTTTTATGGATAACGCTATATGAATCTTTGTATGTACCGGAAGGCAAGGAATCCTTTAGCCGCGATATTATTAACGAACCTTCCATTTCGAAATATGTAGAAGATTGGGGCAGGGAAGGCGATCTGGGTTATATCGCTGAAAATGCCGAAGGCGAATCCATTGGCTCTATCACGGTGAGATACTTTAGTGAGGATAAACGAGGGTACGGATTTGTAAGCAGTGAAGTGCCGGAACTGGGAATGGCGATTTTACCGGCTTATCGCGGACAAGGATTAGGAAGCGCTTTAATGAAGAAATTGTTTGCTGGATTGAGCGAGCAGGGAATTGATCGCGTATCCTTAAGCGTAGATCCAGACAATGCGGCAGCCGTGAAATTGTATCAGCGATTCGGGTTCAAGGCAGTAGGTGAGGTGGGAACGTCCATCACGATGCTGGCTCAAGTAAATAGGGCATAAACAAAAGAAAATGAATAGGAACGAGATACATAACGTACATGATAACTAGACTAGCATGAGGAGATCAACGAAAAAACTATCTATCCATCCTGTTACGCGGGATAATTGGGAGACTGCTATTCAAATTAAGATTCATGAGGAGCAAGTGCCATTCGTACCTTCTATTTATGAAGCGCTGACGTATGCATATATCAAGCCTTGGGATGAGGCGCTGGATCCCTTTCTTGTATGTGATGAAGAGATTACGATCGGATTTTTCTACATCAGCTATACACCGAATAGCGCAGATAATTACTGGATTGGCGGCTTTCAAATCGATAAGTCCTATCAGGGTAAAGGCTACGGCAAGCAGGCAATGAGAAGGATCATTGAATTCATTTGTGAGACTCATCCTTCGTGTAAGCTTATTTCCCTAACGGTTGAGCAGGACAACAAGCTGGCTCAGCGGCTTTATGAAAGCATTGGCTTTATGAAAGCATTGGCTTTGTGAACCAACAGGAGCATAATCAAGACGACGAAGTCATTTACCAACTGGTTCTTGAAGGATCGTAACGCATGAGACCTCAGATCGTGTTACATCTTTTTTTTCGCTGGATGGCAGATTGACGATACCTCCTAACCGCAATGTCAGCGAATGGATGGCGTCGGGATCGATGGGAGAGTCAATTAGTAGCGGGTGACAGCTATTTTGCGTGCTAGTTATCAGGATGAATGGAGAGAATGCTATGAAGTATTTTTTCGGAATTGTTCCACCTTTGAGCATTTATGAAAAATTGATGTCGGTGCGCAATCAATACCATTACTCTGGGGTCGAACCGCATATTACAGTTAAACTTTCGTACGGGACAGGAACGATAATGCCTGTGAATTGGATGTCCGAATGTAAGAGAATAATAGAAGGATTTCGTTCGTTTTCCGTATACGTTGGCGAGCTCCGCTATTTCGGTGACAAGGACGTGTTATATATAGGGGCTGACTCTCCCGAATTAACTGAATTACATCGAAAGCTTGTCGCCGTTTTTGAGCCGACTGAAGAACAAACGAAGCGTTGCTTCGAATTGAATTTGTATATCCCTCATTTAACGGTTGCCAAAAAAGAAAGTTTGTCGGAAGAGATTCTCGAAGAAATGGAGCGAACACTATTTCCACATTTTCAGGATAGACAAACCTTTGACGTTCATGAGATCCGGCTGTATGCGCGGGACGATCAGAATAAGACATTTCAGAAATATGAGGACATTCAGATGACACGGTAAGTTAACTTAGAGCTGCCCACTAAATAATCATAAAGGAAGATGCCTCATGAAGTTGGAATCGCCACGATTGCTTATCCGTGATCTGCAGAGAGACGATTGGATGGACGTACACGCCTATGCCTCCAATCCAGAAGTAACGAAATATATGCTCTGGGGCCCGAATTCTGAAGCGGATACGAAAGCATATATGGAGGAACAGCTCGAGCAGCAGCAAGCTGCCGAGCGAAGCCATTATGAGTTCGGCGTTATATTGAAGGATACGAATACATTCATTGGCGGCTGTAGTATATACCCGCAGGGAAGTAATGCCGAAATCGGGTATTGCTTCAATCCTGATTTTCATGGGAATGGATATGCGACAGAAGCTGCGTATGCTTTGCTCAGGTTAGGATTTGAAACATTACATATGCATCGCATTTATGCCACTTGCCGTCCTGCTAACATTGCCTCCGCAAATGTCATGAGAAGAATCGGCATGAAGCAGGAGGGGCATTTGAGGGAGCATTTATGGAGCAAAGGGATGCATCATGATTCCTATTTATTCTCTATTTTGGAGCGCGAGTACGATTATTCGAAAAATCCTGGGAGCTAACCTTCTTGTAAGCAGATCGGCGGCTCGGTCCAAGGCTCTGGATGACTTGTCCTGTATCGGGGTCAATCGCAACTGAAAAATCATAAAAGTGATCGCTGAACCCTTCCATCCAGTCTACTAGATCCTCCGAATAGAACCAGAACGAGAGGATGCGGGAATCGGACTGTTGTGCCAGACGCTCCTCCCGACAGTCTATGGAACAATTGCTGAGATCCAGACCCAACTCATCCGCCTTCGCCTGAGCCGCTTCGATCGCCTTCATCAGATGTGCGGTATAAGTACGATCAATATTAAAGATGCTGTTTGGAAATTGCCTGTTTTCACACGTCATCGCTATCTCCTCCAATTGTGTCAACTCTCATGCTACTTCTGTTTATTCAAGTTTTCTGGTTACAACTTTCTATTTTTATAGTAAAGGATAGATGGCCAAATGAGAAGTAATGGGTTAAAACGCTATTAAGGCTGCATGAGAAGGGAGAATCGAACCTATTGAGAACCGAACGAGAAATGATGGACTTGTTTATTGAGTTTGCCAAGCAGGATGATCGTATCCGATTAGTGACCTTGGAGGGCTCGCGCACGAACAAAAATATAATCCCTGATACATACCAGGATTACGATATTTCTTATTTTGTGACCAATCTCGATTCCTTCAAAGCAGACGATCAGTGGTTGGACGTCTTCGGGGCTCGCTTAATGATGCAAAAGCCAGAGGACATGGAGTTGTTTCCGCCCGAACTTGGTAATTGGTTCTCCTATCTCATCTTGTTCGAGGACGGCAACAAATTAGACCTGACATTGATCCCGATGAACGAGGTCGAGGCTTATTTTGCCGATAGTGACGGCTTGGTTGAGGTGCTGCT
This sequence comes from Paenibacillus sp. MER 180, assembly GCF_023713665.1. NCBI lineage: Bacteria > Bacillati > Bacillota > Bacilli > Caryophanales > Paenibacillaceae > Paenibacillus > Paenibacillus sp. MER 180. The sequence continues at coordinate 79,964 of NZ_JAMAVT010000017.1, forward strand.
TGATAAGGATACTCTTGTTCCTGACGGAGTTGTGCCAGACGACCGCCAATACTGGATTAAGAAGCCGAGCGCAAGAGAATTCGATGATTGCTGCAATGAATTCTGGATGGTATCGACCTACGTCGTAAAGGGGTTGGCGCGCAAAGAAATCCTGTTCGCCATTGATCATCTGCACGAAGTCGCCCGGCCTAATTTGCTGAGAATGATGGCTTGGCTCATTGGCGCAGAACGAGGTTATACCTTTAGCGTGGGGAAAAACTATAAGTTTATAGATCGTTACTTGCCACCTGAAGATTGGGATACGTTACTCGCATCTTATGCTGAGAGCAGCTACCCAAGCATGTGGAAATCTTTATTTACGTGCTGCGAGCTATTCCGAAAATACTCGAAGGCTGTGGCTGAACATCACGGATACCCGTATCCGGATTATGATAGAGCGATTACGACTTATGTAAGAGAAATCTACGACTTATTGTCTTGATGACCGCTGCATACCGAGTGATGAACAGGTAACCATCTGCATGATGATACGGTTCTCTTCAAGACAAATAAAGTCTATCAGTCCACCTAATAAGGACACATTTACACATTTTGATGAGAATAGGTTATCGTTCTGTTTACTGAAAGTATCGGAGACACTTCTGTCTACCTAAATGGTGGAGGGGGTGTCTTTTTCTATGCAAGTTGATATTTCCAATATTACACAACGTCGGTATACTAGGGGAGAGCGAGTAAGATGAGTATAAATATGGAAAAGCACAAAGACAACGAGATTAGTGTGTTATCAGAGTCGGCGTGGAAAATTACTCGGAAATATATCCACCATGAAAAGCAGGAGAATTGGTTGTTTCCTGGTCAGGAAAAGAAGAGGCATTTGACGGGGCAAACGGTACAGAAGGTTTTTGAGGAGGGGGAAGGCCAGGGCTGTGATTCGAAAACCAGTTACCGTCCATACGATTCTCCATTCTTTTGCAACGTACTTACTGGAAGCCGGTACGGATCTACGATACATTCAAGAGCCTTCTTGGCCATCACAGTCCGCGAACCACGGAGCATTATACACATGTTAGTAAAGGTCGAGTTAGACGCATTATGAGCCCACTGGATCGGATTATGAGTGAAATGAGGGGGGCAAGAGGTAAGTGATTAAGTGTTCTCGAACCAAGTTGCTTGGGGGTTCGCGGATATCTACATCTTTGTATGTGTTCGCGAAGTTCGTGGATATCATTGAATATGAGGTATTTGCGAATTTCGCAAAAAAGACGTTATCGGAAATTACCTGAAAATATTTGATAAGGGGAAATAACTATGAAGAAATACTATTTTGAAGAGCATGAAGAAACTTATCAGGAAATAAAGAGAGACAACTTACTTGCATGGGATCAATATCATGATCCTGTTCAATATAATTTTGATAATTTTATGATGAAACCATTCTTAGAAAGAGCATTAGATTTTATCAAAGTTACTTCTACGGAGTCAAAAGTGTTTGAATATGGTTGCGGGACTGGCGCGGGAGCCTGTTTTTTGGCTGATAAAGGATTTATTGTAGATGCTATTGATATTTCACCAACGGCAATTGAACTTGCTAAGTCTATAGCTCTAAAACGCAACTTAAAGATTAACTACAAGAATGAAGATTTACTAGAGATGGAACGACTCGAAATGGAATACGATCTTATTTTAGATAACTATTGTTTACAAAGTATTGTTACCGATGGTGATAGATTAAAGCTTTATTCAATAATTAAGTCGGGATTGAGGAAATCTGGATTTTATATAATCTCAACGGCCATATTTAATGAATCACGCTCCTACAGTGAAACAAGTTACTATTGTAAAGAAACTGGAATTGTATATGACCGGGTTCTATCGCATGATCAATACAATGAAACTATTATGATTAATAATGAATGGTGGAAACCTAAGAGAAGACACTTGACAGAAGAACAACTCAGGGTAGAACTAGTGAACAATGGTTTCTTAATACTTTTACAAGAAGGCGGTAATATAGTTTGTAAGAAAAAATAATTGACCTGACTTGAAAGTAATTCAACGAAGCAGGTAACTTCCGATAACACAGTATTCACGCTGCGGGTCCGCCTGAGGAATTTCTAAGGAGCTGATTCAGGAGGACAACCCTGCGAACCTAACCGCGTCTCGGCCGACTCATCCGGAGCCTTAAGGTTCTCGGGTCGTGAATACAAGAGACGTTAGTCGAAATAGCTGAAGGATTTTACATAAACCAGAAAATCCATTCTTTATATTGAGGTGATTATTTATGGTAGAGACTCAAAGATTATGGTTCCGTAAGTATACGATTGATGATTTGGAATTTTTACTAAAGATGACAAGTAATAAAGAGATTATGAAATACATAGGTACTGGAATTACATGGAATGCAAATGAAACTAAAGAACGATTAAACAGATTTATGAGTTGGTATGATTCTGTTGATGATATAGGGTTAATGGTTGCTGTCAATAAGAATAGTGGAGAACCAGTTGGTCATGCTGGTTTAGTACCACAAACAATAGAAGGAAAACAAGAAATAGAGATAGGTTACTGGATAGATCAAGAATATTGGGGACAGGGTTTTGCAACTGAGGCAGCAATGGCATGGAAGGAATATGGATTTAATAAACTTTATAAGAAACGATTAGTTTCAATTATTCAATTAGGGAATATACCTTCTATACAAGTAGCCCAAAAGAATGGAATGACATTTGAAAGAGAAGTAGATTTTAATTCAAAGAATGTAGGATTATATTCAATTTCAAGATCGATTTTGTAATCTAAGGTGGGTATCCGTCGTTAATCCACGAGTCGTTAGATGAAACTAGCGCAATAATAAGGAACAGAATAATGCTTCAGGAGGGGAATCATTCTTGGGTAAGATCAGTAAAATAGCATGGATTAGTATTACCATCCTAAGTATAGTTCCAATTATTTGGTTTATTCTAGGATCAACTGCTTTCTTTAACCGATCATTAGATCTGATCGCAACAACCTATTTAGTATCCCTATGGGTTCCTTTGTTATTGTTGTTTATTCTATCTACAACATTACTTTTGGTGGGCTGGTCACCTTCTAACAAAAATAACATCATGCCACTTTGGATATTATTGCTAGTTATCATTACGCTATCGCTGTTAGTAATTAGAGTAGTTCATACGTCAGGATGGTTACACGACAGAATTTTTAGTGATCCTAAAAGGATTACATCAGACGGCAAGTATGAATATAATACTGACTTAGTTAATTTATTTCAAAAGAATTCTCATGAAAGAATATACATACGAAATATTGAAACCGGTGAAGAATTATATATTCCCGTAAAATTAATCGATATAAAAATACACGGAATCGGAATTAGCACTGATGATGACTGGGCATGGACATTGATGAACTCGACGGATAGTCCGAATCAATATGAATTAATAACAACTGAAGAGCTGCCTGTAACTAAAAAAAGATTCCTTATTGATATAAGTAATTGCACTTCACATTTAATTGAATGATTATTCAGAGAAAGCGCTGACATCCTATAGCAATGTGTTCACGCTTCGGGGCTTTTGCCCCTTGGTCGCCAGGTGATAAGTCAGAGAGGCGGATCCAGGCGAAACATCCATTCACCCAACCGCAGTCGCGTCCGGCCGAGATCGTGCTAATCGTACGACTCGAGCAGCTTTACTTAAATTATCTTAGTTTATTTGGATTTTGCGATGTCTAGAATTTTTTATTTATAGGCTCTGTTATCCTTGATTGTTGATTTGCGACTAAAAGATAAACCGCCACATTAGGCGGTTTATTCTGAACTAGTTTCCCGTTAGCATATTGCAAATCACTGGCAGTGAAACATAGTTTAGTGCTTCAAACTTTTACTGGTTTGTGTTGATTGACCTCCTTACTCTTTTTCTTTATTCTTGTGCCCAGTATAATGAAAGCGGCGTAGATTAAGATAGCAATCGAATCGATTAACGTATTCGTAAGTGCCGAAACATCATAAGATGCGGTTACTCCGAGAATGACCATCAGCCGGATGAGCAGAAGTGACACGATCATCCACGCAGCAAACCGGATCTTAGATTTCTCGCTTTGAAAAGACAGGATAATGAATACGATGCCGAAAACCAGATTCTCAGCGGTGATAATGTGCCAGACATACGTAAATATTATCCGTGTATCCAAGGCTATATTATTCACTAAGAGCGTCAGCAGTACAGCGGATTGCCCGTTCCATGCGTGCGTAACAGCAAAAAGTATTGCAAGAACGCCGGCAATCAAACAATAATAATTCTTAATTCTGATGCCCATCACAATCCTCCTTAGTTATTTCAGGTTCTTTCTTGTGAAGATCCCTGTAAATCTCCCGAACGAACATTGCCAGCCGCTCGTCACTTTCATGATTAAAGTCCCTTAGCGTGTTAACTGCTACGTCGAGCAACTGACTGACCTTTTCAAGATGTGCGATTTTATTGCGTGTTTCTGCTTTCTTGGCATCAAGGAATTCAGCGACATCCTGGCAATAAGCAGGATCTACACTCTGCATTCTGTGGAACTGAAACTTCCCCTTGATTTCTTCTAGAGAAAAGTCCGCATACTGCATGATTTGAATATTCATCAAATCGACGATGTCGTCCCTAGAATACCTGCGATAAGAATTGTTTCCCCGAGACGGCGATACGATTCCAATACCGTCATAATACCGGAGCGTATCCTTCGGGATACCAAGTATCCGTGAAACCTCTTTTATAGAATATTGTTTTTCCATACATTCAAAATAACATTGGAGTAGACTCCAATGTCAATTGTTTTTTACTATCTTTTTGCACGCGGTAATCATGCATTCCATGCAACTATGCTGTCCGTTACTTCAATAAAAAAATTAACAACACAGTTTAACAAAGTCTATTTATAAGAAGTAATGAAATAAGAAAGGCAATGGGTTACAATTCCAAATAAGGACTTGAATAAGGGCGACGCTATACGCAATTCCTAATGAAAGACTATAAAAAACGACAAAAAATAGTAAGGAATGATTATTTTGAAGCATAACGCTCAATTTACAGTATACGAAGGGCAGGTCAACTACATTATTAGCAGTATGGAACAAGCCGTAGGGAAGTTACAGATAACGGAAGAAAGTATCAAATTTAATTCATACAAAGTGACTATGATCCAAGAATCCTTTGAAATAAGAAGAACAGATATCAAAAAAGTTGAGAAGAAAAAAACGATGTACATAATGCGAAACAAACTAAAGATATATTTGAAGAGTGGTAAGGACTATGCAATATCAACATGGGATCAAGAAAAAATATATAACATATTAACTAAAGACGATAAAGGCAAAGAACAGTTGAAAGCTTATCAGGAAAGTTAGGAACTGCGTACAACAACATATATTCACGCTTCGGGCCACTCGGCACTCGGGATCAGGTGGACACATCTGCGAGGCAACTGCGCTTCGCGCAGCCGGTTCGATCGGATGGCCTCACCTATCTTTTCATACCTTAAGCCTCTCGACGTCGTGAATACAAGAGCGTTATATGAAACCAGTCGAAAGACATTTGAGAAAAGGAGTAATAAAAAGATGATCATAAGGGAAGTAACTCAAAAAGATGCAAGTCAATTAGTTGTTTTGCATAAACAATTAGATAAAGAAACGAAATATATGTTATTTGAGCCTAACGAAAGAGAAGTGGATGAAAATCAACAATTAAAGGTGATTACGTCGTTTCTTGAATCTGATAATTCAAATATCTTTGTTGCAGAGTACAACGATAGAATAGTCGGACATTTAACGGTAATTGGAGGACACGCAAAGAGAATAAAACATAGAGCGTATATCGTTATTGGAATATCAAATGATTTTACTGGTAAAGGAATTGGAACTGATTTATTTAAAGCTATGGAGAAGTGGAGATTAGCAACCAATATTACGCGAGTGGAACTAACAGTTATGACGCATAATGATAATGGAATAAAATTATATAAGAAGATGGGATTTGAAGTAGAAGGGGTAAAGAAAAATTCGGTAATAATTGATGATAGATTTGTAGACGAGTACTACAATGGCTAAGATTTATTGAGCTAACTCTGAGAAGTGGCTGGCATCATGTTTCTCATCTATTAACTCGAGATTTTCTAATAGTGATCGTGAAAGACAAAGACACTATTCGTTCATGATATTATTGAATATCCCATTTTTATTGGTAGTTGACTTATGAGGGATATTATGTTATTTTTTGTTATGTATTTTTAATTAGATTAGATAGACCATGTCAGAGATAGGACTTAACTTTTGAAGTAAAATACTTAATCGTTGTTAAGGCACGTTAAGTGTTTAATTGCAAACTATGTAATATGTAGTGCGAGTGAATTCGCGCGAACGGGCGAAGCTATGCTCGTTGGCGATTTTTGAGCTTTGATGCTTAATGTATAAGAGAAAAGAGTTGAAACTTAATAATTCATTTAGAAGTAGAACTAGGCATCGATTGTTGGTCATGAACTAACAGTTTAATCCTGGTTTTTTTGCGTTAATGGACTATTTTCACAGATCTTCAGATATTACGAGGGAGGCATTTGGTAGAGAAGACAATCTGACGAACGGTCTTCTTTTTTTATTTTGGGCTCGGAATTTTGATGTATGCTATGGTCAACGTTATACAACTACCAAGCTTGTTACATTAACTAGCAATATGGTCTATGAAAAAAGAGCGGATCTGATAGGGGAAATATTGAATTTGCCCATCAAAAGTTGGAGAACATGGAGGAAGGCGGACTACATGCCGTCTTGAATAATGATACTGAAGTAGTTAGCGGATCGATCAATGTAATCATTTCAGGCATTATTTCTTTGGTGACATTGATATGTTGTTTTGTTTATCTTGGGATGCTTAATCTTTATGCGCTACTTATTTCCATTTCAGTCACGGTTTGCCGATGTTAATGTGGTAGGCGAGTTGCTATTCACCGTCGTCATAGGGGCTGTAGCCTTTTTATTTCCGGATATGTTTCCAAACTTACTTTCTTCCACGATTTAAACATATGTCTTTGTATTTCTGTACATGACGGGGCCGGTCAATGGGATTTTGAACGCATATCCGACATTGTTGCGGTGTCGCATTTTATGGAACTGTATAAAGGTGCTTTCTGCTGAAATAAAGCAGCTTCAGGCTAATGAAAGGTGGGGAATCACCGTGTTTTGGATAATTCGTTGGAATTATCCATACAAAATGTTGGGTATGTTTATGACTCAAACTGTTAACATATATCCAAGTTTATTTGTGATCAGTTCAAGTATCTCTAGAAAGGGGAACTAGCCTTGATTCAAAATAATATTTTAAATCTTGTAGGAAATACACCCTTATTAAAACTTACGATGTCAGAACTTAAGCAACTCAATATATTCGCAAAGCTGGAGATGTTTAATCCAACGGGAAGTGTGAAAGATCGAGCGGCTTCCTATATCCTTGAAAAATTGATAGAATGTGGAACTATAAACAAAGACACAGTTATCATTGAGTCTTCTTCTGGTAATTTTGGACTTGCTCTTTCGGCGGCTTGTCGTTGGTTAGGATTAAAGTTTTATTGTGTGATTGATAAAAATACAATGCCTGACAATGAGATGTTGATCTCTGCGTTAAGCGATAAAGTATTCAAAATCACGGAACCAGATGAGTATGGGGGATATCTTCTAAATCGGATCAAAAAAGTAAAAGAGTTGGTAGAAAATATCCCCAACTCTTATTGGATCAACCAGTATGAGAACCCGCTAAATGCCGAGGCTTATTATCATACACTGGCTAGTGAACTAATAGAGTCTGTAAAAAAGATTGATTATGTATTCATGGGGGTGAGTTCAGGGGGGACGATAACTGGGGTTTCTAACCGTATTAAAGAGTATTTCCCTGAATCGCGAATTATAGCTGTTGATATTTATGGTTCGGTAATTTTCGGGTCACAACCTAAAAAAAGGAGTATTCCGGGAATTGGATCTAGCAAGTACCCATTGATACTTAATAAGGCAAAAATTGATGATCATGTAATGGTTAGTGAGTTGGAGACGGTTAATATGTGCCAGCGTTTGCTAAAGGAATATTTTATTTTGGCAGGGGGGTCTTCGGGGTCTGTAATGTCAGCTATCTTAAAGTACTTCACACAAAATTTACCCGACCGCGAAATCAATGTAGTTACAGTTTTCCCGGATCGTGGAGATCGATATACAAGCACTATCTACAACCCGGATTGGAAATTGACTAGTGAGAAGGAGATTGAACACGTTATATCTAAATGAGAAGGATATTATAAGCATAGGAATGGAGGGTGAGCCATATAACTTCTCAATCAATCGGAACTATTGGGACAGGCACGATGGCAAAAGTTTAGCAGCAGACTGCATACTTCCTCTATCACAAAAAATGGCTTATGCCGGGAGATTAGATTGTAAAAGAACGATCTGCAGTTGAAAGAGTCAATGCGTAGGACTATCAATACAGGAGCATATACTTCGTCCATCATCATGCACAAGTAGCATTGTCAAAGAAGATAAATATTGTTAACCAGGAAAAGGGTTCTGCTCTGAACCAAGTCCCCTATCTGCAGCTTCCAGTTTTTCCATCAAGCATCGAAATTCTCAAGCGAGATTTGTGTATTATTCCCAGGGCTTCTCGATGATTTTGTCTTTTGAAGCTATCCATAAAAAATGGAGGATGATGACAATGGTGTTAGTGATTGTAAAAGTTATTGCATACTTCTTCCTTTGGACGCTGTACTCGTACAGCGTACATCGGCTAGCACATATTCCCCATAAGAAAAATTTCTTATATAAAATTCATATCGTACATCATCGTGTCAAATATGGGGATTCGAATTGGCCCGAGTTTTCAAATTATTTCTTCTGGTTCGGAAGTTTTAAGGCTTCGCTGGATATTTGGCTTACTCTGACGTTACCCTTAATTGTCCTCGTCTTCATCGACCCGGTTCCAGGGGGCATATTGTTAGGATTTCATTATGTTTATGAAGTGTTTTTGGCTGGCAAGGTAGTCGATCACAATCCAAGGATAAGGGGTATCATCACCCGATGGCTGTCGATCGGCGCCTACCATTTAAAGCATCATGATCTATATAAGTGCAACTACTCTTTTTTCATTACCTTGTGGGACCATATCTTTCAAACAACCGACAAGAAATTTTTGGGGGTACGAGGTGCGAAGGGGAGAAGAGAAAATCTTGATGAGAGATACTGACCAAAAAAACATTCCAGACGTTATATTCTAGAAGTTAACCGGCAGGAACTCGCGCCTATTCTGATAAGGAAAGGTTTGAAAATTCGTGATCATACCTCATTATGCTGATTATCATTATCCGCTAAGTCATCCTCAGAAGAGAATCTGGTATACCGAAAAACTATATCCCAATACTAATATTCATCATATTTGTGGTATCGCAAATATCTATGGACAGATAGACGCGGATATGTTGATGCAGTCGATTCGGTCGGTCATCGCTGGCAATCAGGTATTTCGGTTAGTCATCTCAGAGGAAGATGACGACCCCATGCAGACCGTATCCAAGGATGGTAAGCACAGGCTGCAGTTTACGGATTTTAGCACAAAAGCCAACCCACAACAAGTGTTGGATCAATGGTTGCAAAATCAACTTCGTCTGCCGCTTTCGCTAGATGGACAACAACCCCTTTATCGATTTGAAGTGTACCGGCTAGATGAGAAACATTACGGTATTTTTGCCAAGATACATCATTTGATTTTTGACGGCTGGTCGCTTCCACTCCTGACGGCAGAGATTTGCAACCATTATGAGCGGTTATTTCGCGGCGAGGATGATGCGATACAGGAAGATCAAACGTATTTACAGTTGATAAATCAAGAACAGAAATATGCACAATCTCCTCGTTTTGCGAAGGACCGTGCTTATTGGTACGAAAAGTTTCAGACGATTCCTGAGCCTGTTTTTCATATGGGCTCCGACCGACTTGAAGCGCAGCGGGCATCCTATGCGCTGGACAGGGAAATCACTTCGTCCATACATGATTGGACACAAAAATATAACTGTTCACTGAACGATTATTTTGTTCTATTAATGAACCTCTACATATTCAAAATGTATGGTCAGACAGATGTAACGATAGGTTTGCCTGTATACAACCGTTCCGGTCCAGCAGATAAACAAACTATTGGCATGTATACAAGCACAATGCCCGTACCGTTCCATATTCAACCGGAGGCTGCGGTGTTGGAGCTGTTATCCGCTGTCAAGCGCGAAATTCGCACCGGTTATGTTCACCAGAAGTATCCGTTCGACTTGTTGATGCAGGATTTACAGTTGAAGAAAAGAGGCTACGAATCCTTGTTCCAACTGTCGGTCAATTATTATCCATTTGTACCGAGCAATCAATTACTTGATCAGCCATTCGAGGTCATACAATTGCATTCGGGCTATCAACAGCTTCCATTGCAGTTGGTGATAAAGGAATGGGCAGAAGGAGAGTTGATGCTGGAATTTGATTATCGATGCGCCATATTCAGCAAACAGGATATAGATCTAATGTTTGATAGAATAATGAGGATCGCTACGCAAATCATGAATCATCCGCAACTGATGATTCAGCAAATTTCTCTTTTATCGGAAGACGAGCGGTATAGGTTGTTGGTTGAATTTAACGATACAACGCAATCGTATCCCGCAAACCACAATGTTGTGGAGCTGTTTGAACAACAAGTGCAATTAACGCCGGAACGCATAGCTATCAGTATGTATACCAAGACATGGAACTATCAGGAACTGCATCGGCAGGTTCTGCGACTAAGTGTTCGCTTGCGGCAGCTCGGCATAGGTTCCGGGCACAAGGTGGGTGTGTACGGAACGCATTCGATGGAGCTGGTGGCCGGAGTGCTGGCTATTTTGAAAGTCGGAGCTGCCTATGTGCCTATCGATCATGCATATCCAAGCCGTCGAATTAATGATATTTTGCAAGATAGCACCATAAACTGTTTGGTACTGAATCGGGAACTGCCAGCAGATGTGGATTACAGCGGGACTATTCTTTGGCCGGAGCAACAGGATGAAGATGACGCAGCAGTTTGGACAATTACCGGACCGTCGGCAGGTCCGAGTGAACTTGCTTATATGATTTATACTTCCGGTTCAACCGGCAAGCCGAAGGGCGTTATGATCGAACACAGCAATCTGACGAATTACATCTGGTGGGCTCATAAGGTTTACGTGCGGCAAACACCGGAAGTCTTCGCTTTATATTCTTCATTGTCATTTGATTTGACGGTTACGTCTATCTTTACACCGTTAATAGGTGGGCATGAGCTGAGAATTTATAGTGAATCAGACCATGGTTTTGTATTGTATGATATCTTGCGAGATAACAAGGTTACTGTACTGAAACTGACGCCTGCGCATTTGTCCTTACTACGTGAGCAATCGTATACACAGAGCTCTATACGCACCCTGATCGTAGGCGGTGAGAATCTGAACACCTCAATCGCCAAGGAAATAAATGATTGCTTCGGTGCAAATATTCATATTTATAATGAATACGGTCCGACGGAAGCTACGGTAGGCTGTATGATTCATAAATATGACCCCCTAGAGGATACTGATGTTTCTGTACCGATCGGCAAGCCGGCGGCTAATGTGCAGTTGTATGTGCTGGATGAGCATTTGCAGCCTGTACCGACAGGCTGCATTGGAGAATTGTTCATATCAGGTGAAGGAGTGGCAAGAGGTTACTGGAACCGGGAGCGATTGTCGGAAGCAGCCTTTGTACCAAATCCGTTTCATTCGCAGCAAAAGATGTATCGGACAGGCGATTTGGTTCGTTTTACGGAGCGCAATCATCTGGAATACATGGGCCGCAAAGACCGTCAGGTCAAATTGAATGGGTACCGTATTGAAATAGGTGAAATCGAAACGGCATTATTGGAAATTGATGAAATTTCCAATGCAGCCGTGCTGGGATACCGGATGAACGATGCGGAGTATACGGATCAACAGACTGTAAATGCAGGTAAGAGTGACCAACGAAGTAAGCTTTGCGCCTATCTGGTAATGAAAACGCCTGTAGAACTGGCAATGATCAAAACAAAACTTGCCGCCAAGTTGCCGTTGTATATGATTCCACAGCTAATTGAAGTGAACGAAATCCCGTTAACGATTAATGGTAAAATCGATTTTTCCAAATTACCAGTGCCGATAATGGAGCAAGAAGTATCTGTGGAGTCAAACAAGGACGAGCATCTGTATTCAGTGGAACAACAGTTGTTAACCGTCACGCTGCAACAGCTTTTGAATATTCCGGTTGTACGATTGGAGCACGAGTTTTTTCAATTAGGTGGCGATTCCATTAAGGCGATTCAGCTATCTTCCAGAATGAAAACAGCAGGATATGTCCTAAAGGTCAACGATATTCTGACATATTCGCGAATCGGCGATATGGTGGCTTACCTTGTCAAAGATAGAGGCGCAGACCAGGAAGATCGTCATCGAATAGCGGAGGGGGTCTTGAAGCGTTCTCCCATACACGAATGGTTTTTTGATCAGCAATTGACTCAGCAGGATTATTATCATCAATCGGTACTATTGTCGCTGGATGCCACGGTTACATTGGAAATGATAGAATCGGGCCTGCAAGCGCTAATTGTTCAGCATGACAGTTTGAGATTAAATCTGAATGATGATCGTGTTCTTTTTTATAATCCTGTTCATCTGGATCTTCCTTTTCAGGTGCAACAACTGGATTTGTCGTCCTTGTCGTATGATCAGCAGCTGGAAAGGATCGAGGCGGCGGGCAGTACATTAAAATCGTCATTTGACTTGCAGTCTGATCTGCTGTTCAAGGCGATTTTTTTTGAACTCGGGAGTCAAGGCGCAAGGTTGCTGCTAACAGCACATCACCTAGTAGTTGATGGTGTTTCTTGGCGTATCTTACTGGAGGACTTGATTACCATCTTAACGGCAAAGAAAGACGGTCGTGAAGCTGTACTGCCAGCTAAAACATCATCCTACCAGCAATGGACAGAGGAATTGGAACACTATGCTGCTTCGTTGACTTCCACAAGCATATCTTACTGGGCCGAAATATTTGATGACTGGAGTGGAGGAAACGCACCGAACGTCCGAGCGGTGGAAAATCGCCACACAGCTACCGTGACCAAACAGTTAAGCGCAGATTGGACGAGTCAATGGCTGCTTCGCGCCAATTCCGCGTATCACACGGAACCAGTTGATCTGCTAATTATCGCACTAGCACAGGCAGTGCAACAACTGGATACTGGTTCTTGCATACTGCTGGAGCTGGAGGGACATGGAAGAGAGAGGTTTAGCGAGGCTGTGGATGTATCTCGAACGGTAGGCTGGTTCACAAGCATTTTCCCAGTTCGGATTGAACTGCCTGCCGCTGATCTAGAGCAGCAGATCAAACTAGTCAAGGAACAGCTACGCAATGTGCCGAATAAAGGTTTCGATTATTTGATAAGTCGGCATTTACAGCCTTCATCCATTCTTTCAATGTTCGAATCACCAATCGGGCAGATGATCCGATTTAATTATCTTGGTGATTTTGTTGCCTTGTCCGCTCCTGGTCTGTTTGCACTGGCGGAAGAACAAACCGGTCCTAATAATGGGCTGTTCAATGCCTTTTCGGTCCGACTGGATGTTAATGCGATGACGATTGGAGGCCAGCTTCGCCTTTCGGTGACTTACGCAAAAGAACACTTTACTACGGAAGCGATGAACCAGCTAATTCATGCCTGGCATGACCAGTTGATTGCCATTATCACACACTGCACAGCCCGGCAGTCCGCAACATATACGCCCTCTGATTTTGAGACGATCGGGCTGGACCAAGCAGAGCTGGATTCTTTGTTTATAGACTGATTAAATTTGTAAATAGAAAGGAATACTTCCATGTCAAACAATTCGTACTACAAGGAAAAATTTGAGAATCTGGAAATGTACCAACGCTTGATTCAGTATTGGAGTATTTTGTTTGATAGACGTGAATCAATGAACATATTGGATAATATGAACTTTAATGTTCATCTCTTTCCAGAAATCTTCACCATGGACGAAATTTCTGCTTTGCATCAGATAGAGCCGGGATACACATCTCCTGACGGTTATACCGAGATGAATGCGTTGATCCGTAGACTGGAGCTGGCAAGACTGTTACAGAATGCCCCCCAGCGGGCGGATATTAGCCACAGGCTGGTAGAGCAAGCCGGTATAGGCTGCGGGAACGGCTGCACCAATGTGATGAACGGTGTTATTAATTCAATTTTGAAATTGAAACAGGTTGAAAAAGGGCTGGAGCATCCGGAAGTGATTCTGATTTTGCCCAACTATACGGTCTATGCAGCCCAACTGTCGAATCTGAACGACAAGGCAACCTCTAAATACGTATATACACAACGAGAGAATAATTATCTGCCCACCAGTTGCGAGATTCGTAATGCGATTACACCTTCTACAGTCGCGGTAATCATCACCTACCCTAACAATCCTGCCCAATCTACCTATGAGGGCGAGAATGTAAGGGAGTTGCAGCAGATCGTAGAATTATGCCAGGCCAATGAGATTTTCTTGGTGGTAGATAATATCTACCAGGACTTGATCTTCCCTAAAAGCCGAGGCTTTACAGAAATTTTTAATCTGACGGATAAGCTTGATTACGTGATTAAAGTATATGGTTGTTCCAAAGATACACCGTTTTATTCCGGTTTCCGTACGGGATACTGGTTTGGTGATCCGCGGATTGACGAGAAATACAAATATTTTATTTCATCGATGGAAAATAGCATGAATACCCACTCGTTGGTCTATTTTGCGCTCAATCTGTATTTCAAATATAAGCTGATTACCGGAGAAGAACCGGCGCTGGAGGATATGAAATTATTTGACCAGGGATTATTCGGCTGGAGTCAGAATGTGGATGAACATCTATTGTTTAAAAAAATGCAGGAGCTTAAGCTGTTTGCGAAATATCAATCCCGCATTCAGCTTTCGGATAATATACAGGCCGATGCGCTTCGACGTGTGACCGAATATGTGAAAGGATCGAAAGTATTTGTGGATTATACCAATCAACAGATTGGCAATGTATTCTTCATTAAAGTGAATCCCGACTATCGGTTTGACAATGATGATGAATTCTTCAAGAAGCTGTTTTATGAAGCGAACTGTGGCATTCTTCCCGGCAATGTATTTGGTATTTTGCAACGGCCTGATGAAATTTGGTTCCGTATTACACTGATTCATGACCGTGTGGACAATATTATTCGCTATCTAAGCAAGATCGAAGACGTTTTTGCCCATTCAGCAATTATTTAATCACGCAAACATACGGGAGGTCAGTATGGCCCAAAAGGTAAACAATCAGAACATTGAAGATATTATTGCGCTGTCGCCTACACAGGAAGGCATTTTGTTTCATTGTTTAAAAGAACCAGAGGCGCCGCTCTATTTGAGTCAAGTGGCATTGCATATTACCGGTGAACTGGATGCAGAAATATTGCAGAAGGCGCTGAATTGGATGGCAGTGGATAATGACTGTCTTCGCTCTGTCATTCGCTGGGAGAATCTAAGTCAGCCTGTTCAAATCGTATTAAAGCAGCAAAAGTTGATCCTGAGCCAAGAGGATCTGTCCACCTTGTCTCCGGCCGATACAGAAACCAGGTTGAGTGAAATTGGACGTCGTGAGCAGAATAACGGCTTCGATCTCACAAAAGGTCCGCTGCTGAGGACTGTATTGTGCAAGAAAGATGCGAATAGCTATACCATTCTATTGCAATTTCATCACATTATACTGGATGGCTGGTCATTGGGACTGTTTTTGAGTGAATGGCTGCAAACCTATGAATTGCTACTACATGATCAACATGTAAGCCGCAGCAGTAAGCCTGCCTATATGGCGTACATCAAATGGCTGCAACAATATGATCATGAGCAGGCTCGCCAATTTTGGCAGACCGAATTGGAATCTTTAAGCTCGTATACGAAACTGCCGTATGCGCAGCAGACGAGAACACAGGGTGGCGACATTCATAAGGTAGAAATCGATCTTCATAGCATTTTTCCTCAAGTAGAGGAATTCTCGAGAGCGTATAGCGTATCGGCCAGTTCTATAATGAATGCTGCTTGGGCACTTCTCTTGCAACGGTACAACGACAGTAATGAGGTCGTGTATGGCCTGACCGTTTCAGGCCGCCCGGATGTACTTCCTCAGGTGGAGCGGATGATAGGTTTGTTCATCAATACCATTCCTGTCATTGTAAGTGAAGCTGGTGATTTGTCGATAATTGATTATATTCGACACATACATAATAAGCTAATTCACTATAAAAAGTCCGAAAATCTACCTCTAAGCGATATTCAAAGTATTTCCCGGATGAAAGGCACGGAGACGTTGTTTAACCATATTCTGGTATTTGAAAACTACCCTCTGGATATGCAATTGCTGCAGGGCTCTTTTAGCAGCTTCAACATTATCGGATATGAAGAATACGAGGTTAATCATTACGATTTGACCGTATCCTTCCTGCTGGCTGGAAGGCCGATGCTGAAGCTGGAATATCATTCTGATCTGTTCGAACAATGGATCGTACACAAGATGGGAGAGCATTTTATTTCGATATTGCAACAATTCATGAATCAGGCTGAACTGCCGGTTGCTGGAGTGGAGCTATTGACGGAAGTTGAGAAACAACAACTGCTGGTGGAGTTCAACCAGACGGACCGAATGGACCTGAAGCAGGACAAAACCGTATATCAATTTTTTGTTGAGCAGTCTCAAGCCACGCCCGAATATACAGCTGTGGTCTTTCAAGAAAGCAGGCTGACTTATTGTGAGCTGGCCCAACAGGCAGAGCGGCTGGCTGGTTTTTTGCGTGATCGGGGAGCAGGCGAGGGCAGGATTATCGCTTTGCTGATGGACTGGTCGACTGATTTGATTACCGCCATTATGGGAGTGCTTGGTTCGGGGAGTGCTTATTTGCCGATTGATCCAAGTTATCCGGAGGAACGTATTCGTTATATTGTCGAAAGTAGCAAGGTTAGCATTATTGTAACCATGGAGCAGTACCAGGGGGTTGCTGCTGCGATGGTTAGGACTACAGTAGTGCTGGAGCAGGGCGACTGCCGGCTAGTTGAGAATACTGCCGCCGGTCAATCAGTTGCAGCAGATCATGGGGGCGTTGATTTTCCACTGGCGTATGTCATTTATACATCTGGTTCAACTGGTACGCCTAAAGGTGTAATGATTGATCAGCGTTCTTTCACTGAATTTATATTATGGACGCTAGAAGAATATGATCATACCCCAGGCTATCAGGTGCTGTTGTCCAATTCCTACGCATTTGACAGTTCCATTCAGCAGATTTTCTCGCCGCTTGTTTCAGGTGGAACACTGCACTTGCTTCATCCGGACGTACGCAAGAATGCCGACCAGTATTTGGACTATTTGCAGAAACACCGGATTAACAGTATTGATGAAATACCAGTGCTGATGAATATGTTGGTGGAGCAAGCAGAAGAACGGAGCGAGCGCCCTGTATTGCCTGATCTGACCTCATTGTCTCTGGGCAGCGAATATGTGCCGATCAGTCTGGTTCGCAAATGTCGCGAGATATTGAATCCTACCGGGAAAATTATTAACGGTTACGGCCCTGCGGAGACAACGGTAGAAACAAGCACCTATCATTTTGACGGTAATTCTGAGCATGAGATTTCATTGATAGGCAAACCGCGTTCTAATCTAAAAATATATATAGTGGACCGGAACAACCGCCTGTGCCCGATCGGCATTCCCGGTGAAATTTGTGTTAGCGGCACAGGGCTGTCGCGCGGATATTTGGGCCAGCCGGAACTCACAGCTGAGCGCTTCATTCCGAATCCGTTCAGCGATATTCCTGGAGATAAAATGTACAAAACCGGTGATGTGGGCCAGTGGCAAAAAGACGGCAATTTACAGTACCTCGGTCGTGTGGATAATCAGGTTAAAATCCGCGGTTATCGGGTAGAGATCGGGGAAATTGAAGAAGCATTGCTACAGCACCCGCAAATTCAGGATGCAGTAGTCGTGCTGCAGGGAAAAGCTCTGAATAACCCTGTATTATGCGCTTTTCTTAAATCTCGAACAGAGCCATCAACAGCGGAATTGCGGCAGTTCTTAGCGGATAAGCTGCCGAGTTATATGATCCCCTCCTTTTACCAATACAGTGAAGCCTATCCGTTATCACCGAACGGTAAAATTAATCGCAAAGCATTGGAAAACACTGAAATTGTTCGCACGGGTGAAGACTACAGCGAACCGCGTCATGAATTGGATCAGAAGCTGGTTGACATCTGGAAGAATGTGCTGAACCTCTCCCATGTTGGGATTCAGTCCAACTTTTTTGAACTTGGCGGAAATTCAATTCAGATTATGCGGCTGTACAACCTGCTAAAAAAAGAACAGCCTGAAATAAAACTAGAAATCAGTGATCTGTTTTCCTACAACACTGTTGCCCAACTGGCAGATTATATTATGCAGCCAGCTGATGACATTCTTTCGGTACCCGAGAATAAAGATCGTTTGGAACAATCTGTGCAACCGGGCGAGGGTAAGGAAACTTCGAAGGCCGGGCAGGATATTGCCATCATTGGTATCGGAATCCACCTGCCTGAAATAGATGGTCCGGACCAATTCTGGGATATGCTAGTGAACGGTCAAACGACCATCAGGGAAATTCCCTCATCCAGAAAATTGCTGGACCCTACCGGTTATAGGGATAAAAATTATTTGCGCTACGGTTATCTTGAAGGGATCGATGAATTTGACCCGCAGTTTTTCGGTATTTCACCAAAACTGGCCAAATCAATGGACCCTAACCAACGTATCATGTTGGAAACGGCCTACCATACGCTAGAAGATGCCGGTTATACACGTGAAGAACTGCATAATCGTCCGGTTGGTGTTTTTATGGCAGGAATAATTCCGACGTATTATCAACACCTGGATCTAAAAATAGATGAGTTAATGTCAAGCAATTTGCCTGCTAATCTGGCGGGAAGATTATCGTACCATTTCGGTTTCAATGGCCCTTCCATGGTGATTGAAACGGCTTGTTCGTCTTCGTTGACAGCGGTGCATACAGCAGTACAGGCTTTACGAAACGGAGAGTGTGAGCTGGCACTTGCCGGCGGCATCCATCTGGATATTGAGCCGATTGAGCGTGAACTTGCTATGGAATCTAATATTGTTTCACCTAGCGAGTGCTGTCGGGCATTCAGCGAACAGGCGGACGGAACAATCGGTGGAGAGGGCAGCGTATGTATTCTTCTGAAGCCATTGGAGCAAGCGGTACGTCATAACGATCGTGTATATGCAGTTATTAAAGGCAGCGCTATTACTCAAGACGGTGCAAGATCGAACGGCATCACTGCCCCAAGTCCTGATGCCCAGGCTGAAACCTTATTAAAAGCTTGGAGCAACGCTAATATTGATCCAACAACGATCTCTTATATCGAAGCGCACGGAACAGGAACCCGGTTGGGCGATCCGATTGAAATCAAAGGAATTCAAAAAGCATTTATGCAGTATACGGATCGTAAGCAGTTCATCCGACTCGGTTCGCTCAAGTCCAATGTAGGCCACCTTGACAGCGCGGCGGGATTGGCTGGACTAGTCAAGACGGCGCTGAGTTTGCAGCATAATGAGTTGCCAGCTTCACTCCATGCCACACCGCTAAATTCGTTAATTCCATTTGAACAGACACCTGTCCTTGTAAACGGTACATTAAGTTCTTGGCAGCCAGTCGCTGGAGAGCCGCTTCGTGCCGGTGTGAGTTCATTTGGGCTGAGTGGTACGAATGTGCATATAATTCTGGAGAAATTCGAACCTCAATCGGTGTTGGACGGTTCACAGAATGGGCCTGATCCGGATCAAGTGCAGCAGATCCCATATCTGTTCACCTTATCAGGTTCAACTCCTGCAATTGTACAACGAAAGATAGACGGACTGCGGCAGCATCTTATGCATAATCATCAAGCTGCCCTTGCGGATATAAGCTATACGTTGAACTGCCGGCGCAGTCAGGATAATTATCGGTTCGCTGTGGTCGCTCATACTCGAAAGGAACTCATCGAACGGCTGGAACAGGCTGCTGAAATTCACGCCCGCCATGGACAAACAGAGGCAAGGGCCAGTCTGTGGCTGCAAGATTATATTCCGGGTGCGGAGCGGCTTTACGATCAATTAGTCCTGACAGGCTGGATAAACCGTGAGCAACGAGCGCAATACGATGAGTATATTGCTGCTTCAAGTGATGACCCGCAGCTTCGGGCCAGAGCGATCTATGCTTCGTTTCTGTACGCTATCGTCAGTCTATTGCAGGCAACAGGACTGAACTATGAGCTGAGTGGAATCGGCATTGGAGCAGCGGTCTCTAATGTTATGCAGAATAAAGGGACACTGGCAAATGTTACAGATGCCGCGTTGCAAACGAGCTTAGCACAATACAATACGAATATAAATGAACAGCAATGGTTTGCACATAGAGGCATCCTGCTGACTGCAGGCGCAATACCCATTCATCAGCTTCTTGACACAGCATCCCAATCCGCCGAGGGTTCATCCATCCCTCCCCAGCAATGGGAAGCAGATGTGTTCGGTTTCACACAGGGGGATCACCAGTTGCTGACGGTACTGTCACATCTGTACAAAGCAGGCTGGAACCTTGATTTGACACCAATTCAGACGGGCAATGTTGTTTCCTTGCCTGTCTATCCATTCGAACGCAAATCATACTGGTTCGATATGAACACGACAAAGCGCAAAGCGCTTGAAGTTCGTCATCAAGAACAACAGGAAACAGGTGCCGTAACCAGTGAACTGCTGCATCGGCTGTATTGGAAACCGACTCAGCTTCAGCGTGAGCGCAAGCATTTATTACAGGGCGTCTTGCTGATAGTTGGCGAACACTCTGACTGGCAGGAACAACTGGCGAATAAATTCCGCGGTGAGGGCATGGATGTTGTACAAATGTATTACGGCCCTCAATATCGTCAGTTAGAGCGGCAGGTCTATGAAGTGAATATAAATGAAGAAGATCAAATCGCCGACGTATTGAAGCAATTAAGAGACAACGGCCAAATTGTAAATACATGCATTCATATCTCATCCAGTCAACCGTTGCAGGATCGAATGGTTACCGACAGGAAGCAGTTGTCTGCGGTGGTTGACGGGATTCTCGCACCTGCATGGTATTTGACGAGGCAGCTTGCGCTGCATACGGCTGCCACACCGGCGCGGTTGTTCCATATTACTAGAAATGCGGACAAGGTTGCATCTGAAGACGCCATTGTTGACCCGCTGCAAAGTTTTATCGTATCTCTAAATCGCAGCGCCAATCATGAATATCCGTTACTGGAGTCGCGTTGCATTGACCTGGAAGCGTCGGAGTGGGCGAAGGATGTCTCATTACAGCATATTTATAACGAAGTATGCTGGCATGATGAAACGAAAGAAGTGGCCTACCGGCATGCCACTCGTTATGTTCGGTATTTGAACGAATCTGTTCCTTCCAAGACAAAGCGGGAGTTGTTTCGCAATGATGGTGTCTACTTGGTTACAGGCGGAACCGGAGGCATAGCGACAGAAATATGCCGTGCGATCGCAAGCAAATATCGTGCCACTTTCGTGCTGCTGGGACGTACCCGCGAAGAGAATATGAGCCAGCGTCAGCTTGCCGATATTCGTGCCCTGGCGGAGCTAGGCGCTGATGTACAGTATTTTGCGGTTAATATTGCAGAACGCAGTGAGTTGGAGTCAACCGTTGAGCGAATCTCCACCCAATACGGCAACGTCGACGGGGTTATTCATGCAGCAGGTATACTAGGGAAGCGGGTTTCGCTGCAAGAGGCAAGTATGGAAGATTATCAGGATGTATATGAAGCTAAAGTCTATGGGACGGTACTTCTGGATATGCTGCTGCGTGAACATATGGTTGATTTTTTTATGACCTTCTCCTCTGTAGACGCTATATTGTCAGAGAAAAATCTGGGACCCTATACTAGTGCTAATCATTTTATGGATCAATATGCGTTGCAACAAAGACAGCTTGGCCGGCAGTTTATTTCTATTCAGTGGGGAGGATGGCAATTTACCGGGATGGGAAGCAAGAACGAAGAGCTGCAGTCCTCCCATATTCATGAAATTGCCCGTTTATCTCCACTTATTCTGGGTTATGACCGCAAGCAGGGGATTGGGGCATTTTGGACGATTACCGGTGCGCGGTCCAGTCATTTAATGGTGACTGGATTGGATGAGCAGGATTTGCAGGCGCTGGACAAGCAGGCGTATTTCAAACTGGAGCCCGATCTTAGGAAAAGGGTGAATGCCTCATCTGCCAAACCATCCATAGCGGATATCAGCCTAGAGAGTATTGAGTCTACGGTTGCGCGTGTCTGGACCGAGATGTTGGAGATGGAGCAGGCTCCAGATGTGAACGAGAATTATTTCTCCATCGGTGGCGATTCGATTCTTGGAATTGATATTACTGTGCAGTTGTCGCAAATCTATCAGCTGCAGCTAGATGCGAACACGCTATTCCGCTATGATACGATTCGGTCATTAAGTAGATTTATCCATGAACAACTCCAAGATGCTAAGCCGGCATCCAAAATTCGGTCTTCCATTCCGAAAGCTGTTCCGATGAATCAGGAATAAGAAACTGCATGAAAGGAAGTTTTGCGATGAATATTTCTACTCAATCGACAACTAATCAATATGAATTATCACATACGCAAAAACGATTTTGGTTCCTGGACAAGCTTGATTTTTCCGATGATCCATCAGCTCGCGCAATGTCCCATGTGTCTACTGTATTTACACTGGTCGGCCCACTGGAGGTGGGGCTGTTTAAACAGACAGTACAGGATCTGGCGAAACGGCATGCTGCCCTTCGTACCAGTTATCGGGACCAGGACGGCTCGCCGCTGCAGCTCGTTTTTCACGATATTCAAATTCCGGTTGCGATCTATGATATTTCGGCTGATGATTCGCGTGAGCGGCTGGAGCATAGAATACAGGAGGAATTGAATACACCGTTCGATTTGCAGCAGGCCCCGTTGATTCGGTTCACCTTGTATAAGTTATCCGCGGACAAACATATCTGCATGATCGTCGCTCATCACAGCATCGTCGATGGGCTATCGATCGACATTATACTGTCCGAACTGATGGTGATTTACAAGGCGCATGTTACCCAGGTTCCGCCTGTACTACCAGAGCTTGATATTCAGTACAGCGACTATGCTCATTGGCATAACGGTATGCTGACGGGCGGTGAATTGGCGGACCAGCGTCAATTCTGGGCTGACTATTTGGCTGGGGAACTGCTCGATCTGAACTTCCCGCTGGACTATCAACGTCCAGCGGAACGAACCTATACCGGAGCGGCCGTACCGCTGGTTATTGGCGAGGAATTGTTTGTGCCGCTCAAAAAAACATGTGAGCAGTTGGATGTGAGTCTGTACATGTTTTTATTAGGAATTATGAATGTGTTGCTCGCCAAATATACACGGAATCAGGACATCATTGTCGGGACTTCTTTATCAGGCCGATTTCATCCCGATTTGAACGGAATGATCGGCAGCTTCATCAATACACTACCGGTGCGTAATCAGATAAACGGAGAAGAGCCTTTCAGCGTATTTGTCAAACGAATCAAAGAAAATGTGCTAAATATTCAGGAAAATCAGGCATATCCGTTCGATATGATCGTCCATGATCTGGGGGCGGATCGCAATAATAGCCATCATCCCGTATATGATGTTGTGTTTGAAATGCATACACTGCATGCAGACAGCAAAGCTGTACGCGAAATATCGCCAGGATTGTTTTTGTCATTTGAACATTCGCTTCAACCTATCCGTTATTCCGTATTTGATTTTATATTTGAGCTTTATCAAAAGGAAGGGCAGATCGAAGGCTATATTCAATATGCCACCCACCTGTTTGAATCGTCTTCAATGGAACGGTTAAGCTGTAATTTTTTACAACTGGTCCAGCAGGCCATCCAAAATCCAACGATACTTGTTAGCGAAATGGATATGCTGTCGGAGGCTGAGCGCACACAGGTGATGGAAGATTTCAATCAGGTGTCTGTTGATTTCCCGGTACATACGCCATTTCCTATACTGTTTGAACAGCAGGTTGTACGTACGCCGAATCATATTGCGGCCTCTTACGACGGAGAGCAATTATCGTATAGAGAATTAAATGAGCGTGCGAACCGTTTGGCGCATTTTTTACGCAGCCGCGGTATAAAGTCAGGGCAATTTGTTGCTGTTATGTGTGAGCGCAATCTTGACTGGCTGACCTCGCTGCTGGCAATTCTCAAGAGTGGTGCAGCCTATGTGCCGATTGATCCGAATGTGCCGGATGAACGCGCAACTTATATCTTACAGGACTGCGCTGCACAGCTTCTGATTACTCAGAATCAACTGCTGGAACGCGTGAGCAGACTGGATACGGTTGCAAGCCTTTCTGTGCTGTGTGTGGATATGCCGATAGGGGAAGGGCCATTATGGCCGCAGCAACATAAGCTGATCACCAGCGAGTGTCTGGCTGAATTCCCGGTAACTGACGGGGAGGACGATCCTTCAGCCGAACGGCTTGCTTATATGATCTACACTTCCGGTTCAACCGGTACGCCCAAAGGTGCACTCGTACGCCATAATGGCATGATCAATCATCTGTACGCCAAAATTTATAGCCTGCAACTGAGTGAACGCGATATTGTAGCACAAAATGCTTCGATCAGTTTCGATGTCTCTATCTGGCAATCGCTTGTTGCGCTGCTGGTCGGCGGACAGACATCCATTGTTTCCTTTGAGGCGGGTCGGGATCAAGCGTTATTGTTGCAGCATATAAAGAATCATCAGATTACAGTTATCGAGACCGTTCCTTCATTGCTGTTTGCTTTCTTGGATACGATGGAAAGTATGCCTGCTTCCGAACGTTCCTTGCCCTCCTTGCGCTGGATGATTGCCAACGGGGAAGAGCTGCCTGGCAAACTGGTCAAAAGCTGGTTTACCATGCTCCCGGATATACCGTTGATTAATGCCTATGGACCTACGGAATGTTCGGATGATGTAACCCAGTATACGATGCGCAGTGATGTTCAGGATGAATCTGACTTGACACATAAGCGCATTCCTGTAGGCAAACCACTTCCTAACATGCGTCTGTATGTGGTGGACCAATTTCATAAGCCAGTCCCGGTAGGGGTAAAGGGTGAAATATGGATTTCCGGAATTGGCGTTGGAGCCGGTTACTGGCATAATGCCGAGCTGACCCGCAGCAAGTTCATTGCCAATCCGTTTGCCAACCACGAACATGAGCGCATTGTTTATCGGACAGGTGATTTGGGATGTTGGTTGCCGAATGGCAATCTGGAATTTTCCAGCCGGATCGATCATCAGGTCAAGGTACGCGGTTTCCGTATTGAGCTTGGTGAGGTAGAGGCGGTAATCAACCGTCATCCAGGGATAGACGAAGCGGCGGTGATTGCGAGAAAGCAAGGAAATGGAGACTCGATGCTGGTTACCTTTTATACAAGCAAGGAGCGTTTGGAGCCGGAACAATTGCGGACTTATTTGCAGGAGAAGCTGCCCTATTATATGGTTCCAGCGCAGTTAATCAGCATTGAGCAAATGCCGCTACTGACCAGCGAGAAAATTGACCGCAAAACATTGCAGTCATGGGCGAACGAGTATATCGCATCCGCACCATCCAAACCGGCAACATGGTCTACCCCGACAGAGCGGGAACTCTCCCTCTTATGGGCAGAGATCCTGGAATTAAAGCAAGTGGATGCACAGGATCATTTCTTTCATCTGGGGGGGCATTCCATCAGTGCAGTCAAACTGGTAAACCGGATTCGGAAGCAGTTTGGTATCAGTATGGCACTCCAGCAAATTTTCACGACCCCGGTATTGCATGAACTGGCGGCAGTCATTGATCAGGAAAAAGCGGCCAAAACAACTGGCCATTCTCCAACGAGAGAGGCTGCGGACAATAATCCGTTGCGCCGTTTTCCGGCCAAAAGCGCATACGCGCTTGCTCCTGTTCAACTGCCGGAGTGGTATTTGCATGAACTGGAGCCGGACAACCCGTTTTATAATGTAAGCTTTGATTTGATGTTTTATGGTGATATGAATCTTCCAGCTTTTGAGTGGGCATGGCAGAGACTGATTGAACGGCATTCCGTGCTTCGTACTCATTTTGCCAATCATGAAGGCGCAACGGTTCAAGTTGTGAAATCGGAGCAGGACTTCCGACTGGACAGCGTATATGAGAATCGAACACATATAGAGCCGGATGAAATTATGCAAGATGTCTACCGGATGGCGGAACAGCATAACAATCAAAGTTTTGATTTTGCCCAAGGGCCGCTGTTTTCGGTCAAGTTGATCGAATATGCGGACAAAGAGTTTCTGATGATGTTCGTAGCGCATCATATTATCTGGGATGAGACATCGTCCATGAATCTGATTGACGAATTCAGTGAACTGTATAATTCGCAATTAGAACATCGTACTGCGCAGTTGCCTGAGCTGGAGATTGAATATACGGATTATGCCGAATGGATGAACACTTCAATTCAATCTGGATACCTGGAAGCCAAACGGCAGTATTGGCTGGATAAATTCGCTGTCGTGCCGCCAGCATTAGACCTGCCGACTGATTATCCGCGCCCTTCGATAGTGACGTTCAACGGTGGCACTGTGCTGAAGACGATTCAACCGGACTTGCAAAAGCGGATCGCCACTTACTGTCAGCAGCAAGGGATTACATTATATATGTTCCTATTGTCGGTATTGAATTTACAAATGCACCGTTTGAGCAATCAGGATCATTTCGCAGTCGGTTCTCCTATTGTGAACCGTGACGATGTGAAGCTAGAACGAATGCTAGGGCTGTTTGCCACGGCGATTCTGTTGGAATGCCGAATAGAACCGAATATGACGTTTACTGAATTGGTTTCCCAGAGCAGGCAGACGGCAATCGAGGCCTATGATAATCATCTATATCCGAGTAACTTCGTCATTGAGCAAATCCAGACGGAAAATGATCTTTCGCGTTCTAAGCTGTTTTCGGTTATGTACGGCTTGCAAAACAATAAACAAAATTTACTGAAAAACCTGAAATTTGTTGGGCTCGACTACAATCCGCGAGTGTATGATTTCATGGAAACCAGTTCTCGTTTTGATCTGACCTTTGCTTTTGATGAACTGGGTCACGGGATTGAACTTAATTTGAACTATAATACGGATCTGTTTAAAAGAACGACGGCAGAGCGGATTGCCGAGCAGTTTATCTTGCTAACGCAACAGGTGATTGATTCCCCTGACGGCTCGCTTTATGCCTATGAGTGGCTGGACAAACAGTCCGAAACGATTATCGCCAACCTACGTAATCGCAAGCCACACAGCTATGAAGCCCAATCCTGTGTGCATCAAGTGATTGAACGTCAGGTGGAATTGACACCGAACGAGATCGCCATCTTCGATCATAATCAGACAATGACGTATAAACAAATGAATGAAAAAGCGAATCAGTTGGCGCATTTGCTGCTGACTGCCGGTGTGCGGCGGGAGCAAAAAATCGGAGTTAGGTTTGAACGTTCGGCTGATTTGATTGTTTCGCTGCTTGCCGTTTGGAAAGCAGGCGCCGCTTATGTGCCTATCCATCCGGAACTCCCGGAAGCACGGCAA
Organism: Paenibacillus sp. MER 180; assembly: GCF_023713665.1. Taxonomy (NCBI): domain Bacteria; kingdom Bacillati; phylum Bacillota; class Bacilli; order Caryophanales; family Paenibacillaceae; genus Paenibacillus; species Paenibacillus sp. MER 180. The sequence continues at coordinate 107,759 of NZ_JAMAVT010000017.1, forward strand.
TTGGAGATCATACAGGCCGCAGATATTTCTGTACTGATCACGGGAACCGGTTCATGGTTGGTGCAATCTGTACACCCGGTAACCTTGCTTGATCTCAACAAGTTGGAGGCGCAGTTGCATGCACAGTCGACCATTAATCCGGGTGTAGAGGCGGACCGTTCCACACTGGCCTATGTATTATTTACCTCGGGTACAACCGGGAAGCCCAAAGGAATTGAGATCGAGCATCAGGGCATCGTGCATTTGTTTGCCGGGCTGGCGCAGCATTATTCGTTGCAGGTTAATGATACGGCGCTGTTCCACACCTCGTATTCATTTGATGCTTCGTTGCTGGAGATATTTTGGCCGCTCACCTGCGGAGCGCGCATTTTCATCCCACATCCTGATGAAGCCAAAGATCCGGCTGCGCTAGGGAAGCTTGCGGAGGAGCAGGGAGTTGCATTCTTGCAGTTTGTACCGCTGATGCTGGAGGAATTCATCAACGCCCGCAGAAACGGGGTATTTACACAATGGCCTGAACTCCGGTTTGTGATTAGTGGCGGAGCGCCGCTTACACGCAAGCTTCGCGATTTGTTCCGGGAGGAATTCGATTGCGGATTGTACAACCATTATGGACCGACAGAAGTCACGGTAGATGCAACAACATTTGATTGCAGGCTGGAATTTGAAGGAGAGATTGTGCCGATTGGCTCGCCGCTGGGCAATGTAATGGTATATGTGCTTGATCGAATGATGAATATTGTGCCAGCAGGCGTGCCTGGTGAACTATACATCAGCTCACCAGGACTGGCACGTGGTTATTTACATGATCCTGAACGCACGGCAGACAGTTTTGTGAACGATCCGTTCTCTGATACGTCTGACTCGAAGCTATACAAGTCAGGCGACCTCGTCAAATATACAGAAGAAGGCATCATTCGCTACATCGGCCGGCTGGATCAGCAGGTGAAGGTGAGAGGAAACCGGGTGGAGCTGGAGGAAGTTGAAACGGTACTTATGCAGCACCGTGATATCGCCAGCGCAGCCGTTATCCACCGCCATGACAAAGGAATGGATGGTTTGGTCGCCTATGTGGAAATTACAAACAAGTATCAGCCCTTTAGCAATACACGACGTTTAAAATGGTTTAATTTGGCGCAAATGCCGCAGTTGGCCGCGGGGATGAATGCACTGCATCGGCAGTCATGGCCTGATTATTTTATCGGGGATAGTGTAATGCTGGAACACTGGCCTAAACTGTTTGCCAATTTCATCGATTATCAATTTGCCTTGCTACAAGAAGATGGAGAGATTGCCGCTGTCGGCAATACCGTTCCAATGTATTGGGACGGCTCACCGGAGCATCTTCCGCAAGGCTGGGATGAGGGTCTGCTGAAAAGTGTGGAAACCGCCGGTTCCTATCCCTCTCCCAATACGCTACTGATATTGGCCGGGGTGGTAAATGAACAGCAACGGGGCAATGGACTAGCCGGGCTGCTGCTGGAAGCTTTCAAATATGTGGCTGACGCTCACCAGTTGGAGCATATTATCGTACCTGTTCGACCAACAGGCAAAACGAACTATCCCGAACAGTCATTTACAGAGTACTGTGCGTTGACCAGATCAGATGGCCTGCCGTTAGATCCTTGGCTGCGAACCCATATCCGGGCAGGCGGACAAGTTCTAAGCATTGCAGAACAATCACAGACGATCACAGGCAGTATTAGAGATTGGCAGCTATGGACCGGCATCGAGTTTCCGAAAAGCGGCAGTTATATCACGCCAATCACGTTACAGCCTGTCATGATTGACTTGGAACAGAAAAATGGAATCTATTATGATCCGAGTGTATGGGTGCAGCATTTTCCACATCCGGAATCCGGTGAGGAGAAGTTCCAGACGGGAATTTCCTTGACGAACCGGCAGGAGTTGTCCGCTTGGCTTCGGAGCAGACTCCCTGGTTATATGGTTCCGCAGGAGATTATTTTTGTGGCCAACATGCCGTTGACCTCTACCGGTAAAATAGACAAGGCACGCTTATCTGAAATTCAAAATACAGATGAACGCATCCGGGAAATCATACCGCCTCAAAATGAAGAAGAAGCACTTGTTCTGGCCATCTGGCAAGATGTTCTGCAACTGGATGAAATCAGCGTCAATGATAATTTCTTTGAATTGGGCGGTCATTCTCTCAAGGCGACCGCAGTTGTCGCTAGAATAGGCGCTGCTTGCGGTTATGTTCCAACCTTGCGCGAGTTGTTTGAAATGGCTACTGTCCGCAGTCTGGCACAATGGATTCTGCAGAAAAAGCAGACCATGCCCACCCTTGAAAATCCGGCATCTGTAAGCTTCAAAAAGGTGGAGAGGCGTGAAAGAACCAAACGCTAAAAATTCAAATAATAAGGAGTTAGACACTGTGGAAATCAAGGATTATACCGAAGCCAACCGGCGCTCATGGAATCAGGTGGCTGCCCGCCATCATAAGGGAAAGGAGGAGCGAAAGAAGCTATTCCGCCAGAAAGGATATTCGGTGCTGGATGAGACGATAACCGCCAAGTTGAAGGCGTACGGTCTTGAAGGCAAGTCTGTTGCTCATCTCTGCTGCAATGACGGCACGGAAACGTTATCCCTTAAAAATCTGGGGGCGGCCTTCTGTATAGGATTTGATATTAGTGATCTAGCGATCGATGAAGCTCGTAAGCTGGCAATAGATGCTGGGATTGAATGTGAATTTATGCAGACCGATGTGTACGAAATCCCGGAACAGTATAGCGGAACATTTGATCTTATTTATATTTCAGCCGGCTCATTGATTTGGTTTCCTGATTTATCGCTGTTTTTCCAGATGGTGCAGCGGCTTTTAAAAGACGGTGGAAATGTACTGATCTACGATATTCATCCGGTGCTGTTCATGTTAGATGAGAATGATAAGGAACATCCTCTGGAAATGAAGTTCTCGTATTTCATTGATGAACCGCGCGTATATAACGAAGGCTTGGATTATATCAACAAAGAGACCTATGAAGGCGCGCCATATTATGTATTCGATCCTACTCTGTCGCACATTATGAGCTGTACACTGAGCAATGGACTGATGATTCAGTCTTTTGACGAGTACGATCACGATATTTCAGCGCTGTATGATCATTTAAAGGATCAGGAAGTGAAGCTTCCGAAGTGCTACGTACTGAGCGCTCGTAAACAGAGAAATGCTCTACTTATGGATTAGAGGGGGCGGGATTAAGCTTGAATTCCCCGTATAAATGCTGGAGAGTACTGTGGATATGTATATTGGCGTGCTGGCTGGCGCTGTCTGCACCGGTCATGTCCTATGCGAATGCAGGAAAGGACATGACGCCCCGCTATCTGGAGCAAATTGAATCATGGGTACAGGAGCAAATGGAACATGCGGAAATTCCGGGCATGTCTGTCACGATAGTCAGTGGAGATCAGATCATATTGCAGCGGGGTTACGGGTTCAAGGACGTGTCTGACGGCACTGCCATCAGTCCGTCCACCCTGTTTGAAATTGGTTCAAACAGCAAGGCGTTTACTGGCCTGGCAGTGTTAAAACTGGCGAAGGAAAATCGCTTGCATCTGGATGATCCGGTGAGCAAGTATCTGCCCTGGTTTCAACCTGTGTATCATAATCAACCGGCCGTAATAACGATAGAGCAACTGCTGCATCATACGAGCGGCATACCGTTTGATACGATTGGCCATCTGCCGGAGGGTTATGGAGCGGGTGAATTGGAGAGGACGGTTCGCTTATTGCAGAACCAGCCCTTGAATCGTGCGCCTGGCAAAACGTATGAGTATGCGACCATTAATTACGATGTGCTTGGATTAATCATTGAACAGGTTAGTGAGCAAAGCTATGCCGAGTATATGAAAGATAATATCTTTGAGCCGCTGGGGATGAAGCATACTTTTGTGGTGCAGGAACCGATAGCCTCCGCGGAATTGGCTTCCGGTTATAAAATGGCCTATACAAGGCCGCAATTATACAGCCCGCCGCCATTCGTGGGCAATGCTCCTGCCGGATATATAGTCAGCAATGCCGAGGATATGGCTCTGTGGCTTAAAATTCAGATGGGAATCGAACATTCAGGATCTTTTGAATATTCACTGATTGATCAATCTCATCTACCGAATCGCACGGTTCCGCCTGAGAGCAACGGTGCATCCTATGCGGTAGGCTGGGATATCTTCCAAAGCGGAGAAGGTGAGATTTCGCATTCGGGTAACAACCCTACATTTTCTTCCTTTGTGGGCATGCGTCCGGCAGAAGGCATTGGCGTTGTCATTATGGCTAATATGAACAGCGATTATACGCAAGGGATCGGACAAGGCATCCTGAGCCAGTTGCATGGTGAAGAGCCTCCGTTAATTCATTCCGATACCTACAAAAAAGCGGATTCTGTGGCGGTCGGCCTAATTATCGCCTTGTCTATTATTGGAGCTGCGGTACTTGTGTATCTGGTGCTGGTCTTCCGTGACATTGGCAACGGCAAACGCAAACCATCTTTTCAACGGGCCAAGCCCTACAGGTTGCTAGGATATCATCTAATTGCTGCCTGCCTGTTCGCATGGATGATATACAAGGCTCCTGATATTCTAATGTACAAACTGACCTGGGGATTTATTGAAATATGGCTACCATCGACGGTAATGACCGCCGTGTGGCTGCTACTGATTACTGGAGCCTTGTATATGGCTTACTCGCTGCTGACTCTGTTTTTTCCAAAAAACACGGAGAAGTCATTTCTGACGCCAATTGTTCTGGGTTTGGTCAGTGGTTTAGGGAATGCGTTTGTCATTTTTATTATCAATGAATCGTTCAACCGAACGGATAATCTGATGAATGGGCTCCTGTTTTATTTTGCGATGGCGATTGCGATGTATGTGTTCGGACAGCGAATCATCCGAGCTATGTTGATTAAGCTGACCAATCAAATTATTTATGCCAAGCGGATGGAGTTGGTTGATAAGTTTTTACAAACGAGCTTCTCCAAAATGGACAGCTTTGAACGAGGACGTGTAGAAGCGACGCTTAATAATGATACCGAAGCCATCAGTCGCTCCATGGGAATCCTGATATCGGGCGCGACCAATCTGATTACCTTGTTATGCTGTTTTCTATATCTTGGGATTATGAACATGTATGCCTTGCTGCTATCCATAGTGATCATTGCTGTGCTAGCTGTATTGTATATGTATGTAGGAAGCCGGGCGAACCATTTAATGGAGGAAACGCGTGATCTCCAGAATGTTTTTTTTAAGTTTATCAATGATCTGCTGAAAGGCTTCAAGGAGCTTTCGCTTCATTCTGACAAACGCCGGGAATTCAGAGAAGAGATGCAGATCAGTTGCGAAACGTACAAAGAGAAGCGCAATGTGTATCAACTGCGTTATTCGGACATTTTTGTGTTGGGAGAACTGCTGTTCATACTGGTGATCGGGTGTGTAGTATTTGTATTTCCAGAGCTTTTTAAGCAGATGGATACGTCGATGCTACGAAATTATGTGTTTGTGTTCTTGTATATGACCGGTCCCGTCAATCAACTGCTGGACAGCGTTCCCCAGTATGCGCAGAGCAAGGTCAGTTGGGATCGCATTAAACAAATGATCCGGGAGGTGGAACAGAGAATTCAACATCCTTCTGCTGACGTTTCCGTCCAGACGGTTCCGATTCGATTGCAACTGGAAGATGTGACCTATAGCTATACGGGCAATAACACATCGGGGCCAACCGGGTTTGCGGTCGGACCCATCAACTGCCCATTTGACAGTGGCAGCATCACCTTTATTACTGGAGGTAACGGCAGTGGGAAGTCAACCTTGGCTAAGCTACTTACTGGATTGTACACACCAGATACAGGCAAGGTGACACTGAATGATGGCGTGATTTCCTCATGTGGGCTAGGTGAGTACTACTCGGCGATCTTCGGCGATTTCCATCTATTCGACCGTTTGTATGGCATCGACTGGCAGGCTAAAGAAGCAGAAATGCAACACTATCTCCGCTTGCTGGATTTGCAGGACAAGATCGTTATTCATAACGGCACATTCAGTACAACCAAACTGTCAACCGGACAGAAAAAAAGACTGGCCTTGCTGATTGCGTATTTGGAGGATCGTCCAATCTGTCTATTTGATGAATGGGCTGCGGATCAAGATCCGGAATACCGCCGTTTCTTTTATTATACCCTGCTGCCGGACATGAAGGACCGGGGCAAATGTATTATAGCAATTACGCATGATGATCATTATTTCCATCTAGCGGATCGTATTATCAAAATGGATGGGGGGCGCATTGTGGCTATGCAGCAGACTACACAAACGGTAGTTCCCTTAATCAAGCCAAGCATTCCGTTATTCGAGAAGGGGTGATGACCGTTAAAACCATATTATTTTGCCTCCCATATGCAGGCGCCTCGGCTACAATATACTGGCAGTGGAAAGGTCAGCTAAGTCCACATATCGAGCTCCGACCGGTTGAACTTGCCGGCAGAGGCGCTCGTTATGATGAGCCTTATGCGGCCAGCATTGCCGATATGTTAAAGGATGCGGTGACACAGATAGTACCACAAGTACAGGAAGTACCCTATGCCATTTACGGGCACAGCATGGGGGCAGTGTTAGCGTATGAATTATATTATTTGCTGCTCCGGGAAGGGTATCCGCCGCCTGTCCATTTGTTGCTATCCGGTCGGCCTGCACCTTTGTCTGATCGGAAGCGTACATTTTCTTGGTCCAGTCTCAAGCAAAGGCTCCTGGCCCCATTGTCTTTTCCGGATGGCCGTATCCCAGCGGAGATTAAACGCCGTCCGGAGTTGGCCGCAAAGTTCAAAAAAATATTAAATGCCGATGTCCGTATACTGGAGACATATCGTCTTGATCCGGCACGGCCCTTGATAAATTGCCCGGTAACCGTATTCGCCGGGTTGAACGATAAGATCAACAGGGAAGAAATCCAGTTATGGAACCGGCACACCGTTCACAACTGCGAAATCGTATGGATTAAAGGGGATCACTTTTTTCTACACAGCCATATGGAGGAAGTGGTAAGCGTTATCAATCAGACCATCCCTGCCGCAATTCATGATCAGGAGGGTTTCATTCAATGGAAACGATAGGTTGTTATGAAACATCATCAGCTCAAAGGAGATTGTTTGTCGTTCAGCAGTTCAATCCGCACAGTGTAGCCTATAACCTATCTTCTGTTTTCAAAATATTGGGGACACTGGATCTCCAAAAATTTGAGCAGGCAGTACAGCAGCTTATCCAGCGGCATGAATCTATGCGGACGATATTTGAGACAGATCTAGACAATAACGATATTTCGCAAACCGTACTGGCTACGGTTCCGTTTTCGCTGGAAACGCTTGAGGTGGAGGAAGAGCAGCTCGAGGAAGTATTGAAATCGCTGGCACAGCCATTTGCCCTGGATCAGGCTCCATTATTCAGGCTTAAGTTGATCCGCACTTCTCCCACAGTCTATTATTTATTTTTTGATATTCACCATATCATTGCGGATGGCATATCCATTCAAATTATGATAAAAGAGATCGGCTGTCTTTATAACGGCATTCCGCTTTCTCCGGTAGAAGTGCAGTATGTGGATTATGTAATGTGGCAAAACGATTTGTTTTCCGGTGAGAAAATGAGCGCACAAGAGAAGTACTGGATGCAGCAGTTTGCAGACGAATTGCCGGTGCTGGATTTGCAGACTGACTATGCCAGACCGTCATACAGCAGTGGTCGCGGTAACTATGTGCATTTTCAGTTAAATGCGGATGTTGTCCAATCGGCGCGGCAGATAGCTCAACAGGAAGGAGCAACACTGTATATGGTGTTGTTCAGTATTTATTCGCTACTGCTGCATCGTTATACTTCCCAGACAGATATTGTAATCGGCACACCGATTGCAGGTCGCCGAAGCGCCGAATTGGAGTCGGTGATCGGTATGTTTGTGAATACGCTGGCACTTCGTACACGTCCTCAAGGGAACATGACTTTCCTGGAATTGTTGGCCCAAATCAAGCAAACTACGTTATCTGCTTACGATCATCAGGACTATCCGCTTGATATGCTGGTGGAGCGGCTGAATATTGCGCGTTCATCAAGCAGACATCCCATTTTTGATACTATGCTTGTTGTGCAAAATATGGACAAGTACGAAATGGAGATGAACGACCTTGTCTTCCAACGCTATGAATGGGAGAGTGACAGCTCCAAATTCGACCTGACGCTGGAATTGACAGAAGATAATGATGTGATTACCGGCAAGCTGGAATACAGCACCGATTTGTTCACACCGGATACAATGAACAGAATGGCTGCTCATTTTGTCAGATTATCCAGACTGGTCACTACGATGCCAGGTATGGAACTGCATCAGTTTGATCTGTTGGATGAAGTGGAGAAACAGCTTATATTACATCAGTTCAACGACAATATCATCAATTATCCTCTTTTAACAATTGATCGGATTTTTGAAGAACAGACAGAGTTGCACGCGGAACGAACCGCGTTATTTCATGATGGAAGGATGTATACATATCGGGAACTAAATGATAAAGCCAATAGGCTTGCACACAGCTTGCGGAACCGTGGCTTGGTGCAAGGAACGAATGTTGGCATAATGGCAGAGCGTTCTCTCGAGATGATCGTGGGTATGCTTGCTGTGATCAAAGCAGGAGCCGCTTATGTGCCTATCGAGCCGGATTATCCGACACAGCGAATATTAAATATGCTGGAGGATAGCAGTATGGAATGGCTGCTTGTACAGGGAGAACCCGAGCAGCCGCTTCCGGACAGCTTGAAGATACTGGATTTATTGGATGAATCATTGTACAGTACAAACACCTCAAATTTAGGATTGGTTAGGGAACCTGACCAGACGGCGATCATTATTTTCACCTCGGGGACGACCGGCAGACCTAAGGGAATTATGATCAAGCATCTTGGCATTTCGCGTTTGGTCAAACAAACCGATTATGTGGAATTAAGCGAGAACACCCGGCTGTTGCAAACCTGTGCTTTGGGATTTGATGTCTTTACGTTTGAGACATGGGCACCCCTCCTTAATGGAGGATGTTTGTATTTAACCGATAAAAACACGTTCCTGGATCCAGCGCGATTGAAGCCGTTTCTATTACAGCACTCCATCAACATAATGACTCCAACTACTGCCCTGTTCAATCATTTGTTAAACGAAGACCCTGAAATTTTTAATAACCTAGAGACCATTATTGTGGGTGGCGAAGTGATGTCCCCCTCGCATGTGCAGATTCTGTTGCAACATCATCCGCATGTCCGACTCAAAAACGGGTATGGACCAGCGGAAAGTACGACTTATACTACGACCTATGATGTGACCAATCAAGAGAAAAAAAGTATTCCAATCGGTAAACCGATAACCGGCACAACCTGTTATGTACTGGATGCATTTAATCAGCCCGTACCCATCGGAGTTGCCGGAGAGCTGTTTATAGGCGGAGACGGATTAACGGCCGGTTATGTGAATCGGCAGGATCTGACTGATGAAAAATTTCTTACGGTACCATGGCTTAACCAGGAACGTCTGTATCGTAGCGGCGATTTGGTCAAATGGCGTGCCGACGGTAATCTTATATACCTGGGGCGGAGGGATCACCAGATCAAAATTAGAGGCTACCGGATTGAGTTGGAGGAGATCAAACGGCAAATTTTAAGCTTGCCTCAAATTCAGGAAGCGGTTGTTATTCCTATCAAGCAGGAGGGTAAGGAGACGCAGATTTGCGCCTATTATACTGCAACTACATTGTTAAATGAATCGGACTTGCGAACACAGTTACAACAGTTGTTGCCCGAATTTATGGTTCCTCAACTGTATGTGCAACTCAAGCAGATGCCCATGTCTGCCAACAATAAAATTAATACTAAAGAGCTGCCACCACCTGAAAGGGTCACAACTGCTTCAGATTCAGATTTCATTTCGCATGAATGGCCGCAGGATGAGCTAGAGCGGATCATCTCTGATATCTGGAGTGAAATACTAGAATTGAAGATGATCAGCGTAACAGACAATTTCTTCCTGCTTGGTGGACATTCGCTCAAAGCGGTTCTGATCGTAGCAAGGCTTCGCAAAGAGCTGGGTGTCGATGTCGGCGTGGATGAGATCTTTGCTCAGCCAACGATCCGTGGATTGGCCAATCAACTGCGTTTCCGGCAAAAAGAGGACCTGCCGGTACCGCAAATTGTGGAGCAGCGCGAATTCTACCCAGCTTCATATCAGCAGACCCGTCTTTATGTCCTAGAGAAAATGAGGCGGTTCGCGGATACGAGCAACAATATAACCGATGTGAAATGGATTACTGGAGCGCTCAACGAGAAACGTTTGAGAAAGACAGTCCAGCAACTAATGGAACGGCATGAGTCACTTAGACTTTCACATCAGCGAGCAGGCGAACAGATCGTATTCAAAGTTCATGACCAAGTGGAAGTCCCGCTAGAATGGATAAGCGGGACGGAAGAACAACTTCCAGAACGGATAAGACAATTTGTCCGTCCTTTTGATTTAACACAGGCGCCTTTATTCCGTGTAGGTGTTGTGACGATATCTTCCGAGCGGCATGTGCTGATATTCGATATTCATCATAGCATTTCGGACGGTTTTTCACTTGGATTGCTGACGGAAGAGGTTATGGCTTTATTTCGGGGAGAATCGTTGCCGCCGTTGGAATTCCAGTATAAGGATTATGCGGTCTGGCAGCAGTCGTTCCGGCAGTCTGATGCTTGGCACAAGCAGGAGCGGTATTGGCTGGACATAATGAAGGGATCGCTGCCGGTTCTTCATCTGCCAACGGATTATCCAAGACCCGATGAACAGAACTATGAAGGTGCATTGTTTCGATTCCAGGTGTCCAACGAAAAGACCTTCCAACTCAAACGGCTGGCGGACGACACCCATACGACACTGTACATGTTGTTACTGACCGTGTATTTCACACTCCTGCAGCATTATTCAGGAGATGAAGATATTATGGTCGGCACTCCTGTTGCTGGGCGCAATCAGGTTGAATTCCAGCAGTTGCTGGGTATGTTCGTTAATACGATTGTGCTCCGCAGCCAACCGTCTGCCAGCAAAACTGTCCGTGAACTGTTGAAGGAAGTGCGAACTCATACCATTGAAGCATTCAGTAATCAGGATTATCCTTTGGAATTGCTAATCGAGAAGCTGGACGTTCGACCTTTGGCCAACCGCAATCCGTTGTTCCAGACGATGTTTGCCTTGCAAAATATGGATATCCAGCAACTGCAAGTGGATGGGCTGGTTATCACGCCGTATGCGTATGAACGAAAATCCAGTATAGCTGATATTCTCCTGATCGCTCAGGAGGATGGGGATGCACTGGGCTTCACGTTTGAGTATTCCACCCGTCTGTTCAGACAGGATACAGTAGAGCAAATGGCAAAATATTACGTTGCTTTGCTGGAATCATTGCTGTCGGATGGTCTTGATCAAACACTAGCAAGTATGAATCGGTACAGCGAGCAATGTAAAAATGCCGAAAATGGAGATATGCATTCATTGTTGACCGACACATTTTCATTTTAACGCCGCTCAGAGAGGGGAAGCATTATGTTTTTATCCGAAAAGGAAAGAACAAGTCATCATCAATTTTGGCATAGCTATTATTCAGATGAACTTCCAGTTGCTACGGTAATACCTGACTATACTAATATGGATTTGGCAGAGCATATGACCATGGAAACTGTAGATTATACCGCAGAGGACGCTATATTTAAGCAATTGGGTCAATATTGCAAAGAGTCGGATTTTTTATGGTATTGCTTTTTGCTGGCAACGCTGAACGTTTGTCTGTATAAATACACTGGCGAAAGGGATCGACTGCTCGGCTCGCCGATGCAAGGGAACTCCGCGCAATCTGGCAAACTTCTGCCGATCCATCTTGCTATCGACCCGGCCTGCAGCTTTAAAGAATATGTGCTAAAGCTCAGGGAACAACTGGCTGCAGTCTATTCCCACCAGCAGTTGGCACCGAATCGGATGAAGCAGCTCCATGTGGTGGCTGCAATGGAAGGGCTTCACAGCGAGATAGAGGATGCTTCAGATCCGGCCTATATTCGCATACTGTTCAATCGTCAGAATGATCGGCTGCACATTAAGTTTGATTATTCACCCAAACGGTATAAAGAATCTACGATTCGCAACTTGTCCGTGCATTATAATGAACTGTTGCAAACAACCATTTTTAACATGGATAGGGCGATTTGTGAATTGTCCATTTGTTCGCAAACTGAACTGGAAAAGATTATGCACGATTTCAATCCGGTTATCCCCGACAGCAGACCGGCAACAACGCTTGCCAGACAGTTTGAGCAGCAGGTGTTCTTGCAGCCTGATCGAATTGCATTGGTCCATAACGGCAGGAAGTTGACTTATAATGAGCTGAATAAACAAGCAAACCGGCTTGCAAATATGCTGCGAACAGAGTGGAATATTCAGCATAATGAATTTGTGGCAGTGCGCATGGGCCAGGGCATCGAATATATCATATCTATCCTAGCAATATTGAAAGCAGGAAGCGCCTATCTGCCGATCGATATGGAATATCCGGATGAACGTATTCATTTTATTCTGGAAGATAGCCAGGCTCGGTTTATGCTTGTACAGCATGTGGATGATATTCCGCAAGGACACATGGTTTCAACGCTTCTCGTAACAGAAAGCCTGAGCCGGGAACTTCCGATGGTCAATCTCGATGTGCCGACAAAAGCGGAAGATCTGGCATATTTGCTGTATACATCTGGCACTACAGGCCAACCAAAAGGTGTATTGATCGAACAGCAAAATGTTCTTAATCTGGTACAAGATCCTCATTATCTATCCATGGATTGCCAGACGGTAATGTTGCAGGCAACATCAATAGTATTTGATTTGTCGACATTAGAAATATGGGGCACCCTGTTAAACGGCGGCACACTGGTTATTGTTGATAAAGCTACCCTGCTGGAGCCAAAACGGTTGAAAGAAACGATTCGAGAACAACATGTTAATTCAATGCTCATTACAACAGCGCTTTTTCACCATCTCGCGAGTCATCACTCTGATATTTTTTCCGGTATTGGCCAACTGTTGACGGGGGGAGAAGTGTTATCGTCCGTTTTAACCAATCGTATATTAGAATTATACCCGGATTTACGGTTAGTCAACGGCTACGGACCTACGGAATGCACGGTATTAACAACATATTATGATATTCGCTCGGCTGAAAGCACCAGTATTTCCATCGGAAAGCCGATCTCGGGAACCAATGTGTCGATTTTAGGTGTGGATGATCAGATTCAACCTATTGGTGTACCCGGGGAATTATGTATTAGTGGTGTCGGCGTAGGCAGAGGTTATCTGAATCAGCCGGAACTGATGGCGGATCGCTATGTGCGGATACCTGGCCGAACAGATCAAATCATGTACAGAACAGGAGATTTAGCCTATTGGCGCGAAGATGGAACTATCGAATTTATGGGACGCAAGGATCGGCAGTTAAAACTGCGGGGATACCGAATCGAATTGGGTGAAATTGAGAATACATTATTAAAACATGATCAAGTACTTGAAGCAGTGGTCGTTCCTATTAAAAATACTTCTGACGAGTTGTCGCTGTGTGCTTATATTGTGCCTGAAATCTGTACTGATGAACTGGAGAGCCAACTGATACTGCATTTACGGAAATCGCTTCCGGACTATATGATTCCAGCTGATTGTATTATTATTGAGAGGATTCCGTTAAAAACTAACGGAAAAGTAGACACTGACCGGCTACCGGTTCCCGATAGGCAACAATTACGCGGGCAGCAAACACTAATCCTTCCACAAACCCCAGAGGAACAAAAAGTTGCAGCGATCTGGACCGAAATACTGGGCATACAGCAGATTAGCGTGCATCATAACTTTTTTGAATTGGGCGGTCATTCGTTAAAATTAATTATACTAGCTGAAGAGTTGCAGCATGCCGGCTATTCTATCAATACTATGGATTTGTATAAGTATCCGACAATAGCAAGCTTTTTGCAGCTTCAGCATAAAAGTGGTCAAGAAGGATAGAAGCTCAACCAGGAAGCGGTTAATTGGAATTATCTATACCATATGTTTGCTCAAAGCAATATTATACGATATCCAACGTGGTTTTTTACGATATATCTAGTTAACAGAGCTATTTTTGCTCTTAATCGATGTTCTGTAATTACTTCGTTTATAAGTATACGATCTTAACATGTGAAATGTTCCGTAAAAAAGGGGGCTTTCGCCCCCCTCTTAAATGTCAACTATCATCTAGAGCGAATAGGTTTATCAAAATTGATCATAGTCCCTTTCTATGACTTCTAAATTTAATTGGTTTTTGAGTTCTCACACAACCATTTTACAGAACTCTATTCCTTTTCATCTTATCGGTTTTACTGATTTTTTTTATTCATATGGTTAATGAGTTCGGATACCCACCGGCCCTTTTTTATACGCGTGACTTATCGGGAAAAGTTAACTAGGCATATCGGCATATTCCCAATGACTGATTGGCTGGCGCTATGCTCCTTAATCCTCTCCGGTTCGTGGATACAAGAACGTCATAGGAAATCAGTACAAACCAAATAAAAGCAGTATGGAGGAGCAATAGATGATTTTTGAATTCATTACGCATTATTACAATGCTGTGCCATTTAGAAGTCTGTCTGCACTTTCAAAAACAGAAGCTATGAAAGTAATGGAAGAACTATGTGATGATACGCCCATCTATGAAAGATTCAAAGAACCAGTTCAATATTGGGAAAACCGATTAGAAGCGGAGAATTGGTTGCGAAACCGATTTAAAGAAAAGGGCGGAGTACCCAAAGATAAATATCCATTTTATTCTGTATTAGGGACTGCAGATTGGATAGAGAATTACGCATCGAGTACAGGGTTAAATGTAAATTTTCTACGGATTCCGTTATCGATATTTAGTGAAAAAGATGTAAGTTTTACATTGCCAGATAGTATGGTTTCATTTTGGATGGGAAGGGATAAACCTGAAGAATATTACAACGCTAAATATCATGGGCAGGTTTTTATATTGTCAGAGGTAAAGTCTATGATGACAACTGATATAATGAATAACCTTGAGTCAATGATTCCTAAAGGAACGATACCTTATGTTGAAGCACAGATTTGGAATCATGAAATTGCAATGAATTTCTATAATAATCAAATGTTAAACCTTAAATAATCAGAAATAGTGATAATAATTCATAGAAGCTGCTGACCTCCTATAACACCGCATTAACGCAGGCAGTGCTGTCTCCTCTTGATCCGCACCGAGGATTTTCGAGGAAATGAATCAAGCGGACAACCCTACACCACTGACCGGCCGCGGCCAGTCACTATTTTTAAGGTGGTTAGGTTTCATAGATACATGTATGTTAGATGAAACATATGCAACTAGAAAGGAATGAAAAACAAAACCAATAGAATGATAAATACATATCCAAAAGCAATATTGCTGACTTTTTTACTTAGTTTATATCACTCTGTAGTAGGTGAAATCATTTTTTATTTATTTTACTATAATGATCGTATCTTTGAAGAAAAATTAGAAATTATTGGAGTTATCCTGGTTATTTTTTATTCATTTCCTATTGTAATACTATATAAAACAAAACAGTTATTAAGTCTATTGATGATATTGGTATTTACTCCAATATGCACTGTATTATCAATGTTTGCTGCTGGCAAATTATTTCCACTAAGTGAAGATGACTTAGGGGCAGGAATACTTGGAATTTTTGTTATTGGATACAATTACATATTTGTGTTTTTGGGAACAAGCATAGGAGTAGTTATAAAAATATTATTAAAACAATGGAGAATTTATAAAGAGATTCCTGATAGTTAATCTAGAAGACATATGAATCATGCAATCGGGGAAAATATGAAAAGTTGATCTTTGATAAGAATTATAGAATTTGGGGTTAGAGTTCGAGATGAGGACTATGTATTGATATATTTCGGAATCTAGAAATTATCAAGAGGGCATTAACTTCATATAACACCGTATTTACACTGCAGGGCTAACGCCCTTTGGTTGTCAGATGTGTAATCATGGGAGACTCTCAGACAACAATCGATCTAGCCTAAGGTAAGAGTGATCTAAGGCGGGGTCGTATGATAAAAGAAGAAAAGAAAGGAACATATACGTATGTGGGTTCCTTATGAAACATTTAGAAAACATCCTCCAGATTTTCTTGTTAAGTATCGTTTCTTTACACCTGAAGAAGGTGGAAGACGAAATCTCCCTTATCAAGGATATCGAAGTGATTTTGCTATCGAATCGGATTTTATGAATAATACAATAGATTTAAGAGTGATACACCCTGAATTTGAAGATGAGTATGGAAATCTTATTATGGACGAATCAAAACAAGTATAGATCGGCTACACTTAGTTGGACAGAAAAATTAAGGGCTAGTAGAATTAACACATCATAACAAGGAGCGGATCTACTATGCCAAGAATAAGACGAACATTTACAGATGATTTCAAGAAACAGATG
>NZ_JAMAVT010000018.1:0-118577 GCF_023713665.1 Paenibacillus sp. MER 180
ACCGCTGTACGACATGTAATTTTACTTCTAATGATACTGGACTTCTTTTAGACATTAGAAAAACTCCCATCATTGTAGCAGTAGAAGTTTTGTTTTTCCTACTGTCTACTATGATGGGAGCATATCACTGCCTCCCCGTCTTATTGTTCTTCATCATTTTTTAGTTTTTGTAGCTTCTCATTGATTTCCATTGCGACCTTCCTGTCACTGCTCCATTCAAGCCAACGGACAAGCAGGGAGATAATTGCGATTTCAAATGCGAGTATCATTGTGTTAACTACTCCCGTTACCCAGCCCATCCAATTCGTGAAAATAAGCAACACTATTTCCAAGATCACAAAATGGATCAATATTCGCAACCGCATTCCCTTTTCGCTTATATCATCAGCAGAATAATAGAACATAGGACTTGGCAAGACACCCACCAAAGCGCATATCATGATTGCGTATATATGATGGAAACCGAGAGAAAATATCGAAGCATCCGAGCCGTCTACCCATATATTTAGATGATTCAGCAGGGTGATGAATATGACAATGCCTGCAAATACAAGCAAGTAATTTCTTACAAAGCTTTTTACAATCTCTGAAACATTCATGTTCGTCCCCCCCTATAGACCAAGCATCGATTTCAGAATCGGCACATATTGACGCGACACCATAACCGTCTCTCCATTATCCATTCTCGCCTCGAACCTGCCGCTGATAGACGGCCTGATGTACGATATTTTCGCGATATTGAGAATACTAGATTTCGATGCGCGGAAGAACTTCTTCCCCTCGACTACCTGTTCGAGCTCGTACAGCTTCTGTTTCGCTTCAAACACCTTATCCTTGCAATACATAAATACCTTGTTATCCACCGATTCAAAATAGTACACATCGCTGAGCTTGATTTGGTGAATCGTATCCTCATGAAAGCCCATGAGCATCTTATTTTTTACTTTTATCCGACTTATCAAACTCATGATTTCATCAGTGACTTCATGACATCGTATAATAATTTCTTCTTCCTTCTGAATATCGATTTCTTCGATTGATATTTTCATAGCTATATCACCGCCTATTTGCCCCTTTTGTCTGTCATCGCTTGTCTTTTCCGTTTCCTTACATCAAACTCACTCTACTAAGTATAATTGTGGTTCATAAAATTGGAAATCACAAAACACTTGATAAATGAAAAAAGCGTGCCGCTCATTTAAGAGTGACACGCCTCACCATTAACCTACATCGGTAACCGACTTATAGCCAACGAAATTCTATATTATTTAATTTGGAGCTTGTAGTGAACATCCTCATCGGCAAACTTGTACACATATAAATGATACCGGCCAGGCTCCGCCTCGACTTCTCCCTTCATGAAGTTGCCGTCCTCGTCGACAGGATACAGAATCTGCTCATTATCGCTTTCGCGGTACAACACCCAATTCACGTGATCGCCAAGCTGCTTCTCCAAGGCAATGTTCAGCGCCCTCGGTTTGTCCACGTCAATGACAAATATGTCCTGCTGGTCGTCACTTTCGAGCGTTCCCATGATCGTCCGGCCAAATGGTACCGGTCCGTTAGCCATGTCTAGCGCATCATTCGGTTCAGTCTCCTCGAACAGAGAAAGCTCTGATTCTGGCTGTTGCTGCCCTTCCGGCTTAACTACCAGATTATAAGTCTGATCTCCTTCCGCTATCGCATATACATGCAAATAATAGGTTCCCGGCTCATCAACCGAAATGGAGCCAGCTAAGCTGTTCCCTTCTATTTTAGTCGGATAGGCCTTATAATTGTCCTGGTCAGACTCGTGGAAAAGCACCCAGGCAACCCCCCGCTCCTGCGCCGATTCCAATTCGATCATCCATTCTCCCGCCTGCTTCGCGTCAAAACGGTAAACATCCAACGCATCTGTATCACTCACTTTACCGGATACAGATTTTCCTGTACCGTCGAGCCGGATGGCTGTTTTCCATGTGTCGTTTGGTTCACGATCCGTAACATCTGGTTGTCGATCCCCATCTTTGTTCCCGCTGTTACTATTGTTGCCGTTCCCGGAATTGGTACCGCCGTCTGGCAATACAACATCCTTGCCACTGTCTGTCCCTTCAGGAAGCTTGCCATTGAACACAACGTCATATACAAAATTGCCTTCATCATTAACACGATAATTGGTAAAGTATGCGGTAACCGTTTTGAATCCATTCCACGGCTTATCCGATAACGTATGCAAGAAGCCATCCGTCAGCTTGTTCATTGTCTGCCAGTCTTGTTCGATTCCTGCGGAAGCCCCTCCGACATACGTGCCGCGCAGTTCGAACGTCTGGAACAAGCCAGAATTGCTTTTCTTAACGCTTCTGTTGCGAAGTTCAGCCACATTCGTGATCTCATCGTAAATTTCGAGTTCCGGCTTCTGCTCCACCGCTTGTAAATAGTCGTCAGATACGAGCGGTGTCGACAATTCTTCATAGCGGGCAACCGCCTCGTCGATAGAGCGCTGGTATGATTCGTTCATGCGTGCATCGCCGCTTATGGACGCGAGCTGCTGCTCATAAGCATTCGCATCATTGTACCGGATGGCACGATGAATCCGATCCATCGCATTGAAGTCATGATGATATAAATAGTCGTATAATGCAAAGGAATAATTATAAAATTGCCATGATCCATATTTTGAATTTACGGTATCCGACACAGTGAAGCGCTGCCCCGGCTCGTCACCAACCAAATAGCCGACAACCGACTTGCGGGGCTTAATTCCCTCCATTCGCGTGGCGCCAGCGAAGAATTCGGCTCCGCCTTCATCGAACCATTGCATGCGTCCGCCTTGATACAACGGCCCTTGTCCAAACTGGCCCGGCACCTCAAAGCGTGCTTGCAAATAATGGGTAAACTCGTGCCGGAACAACTCCTCCAAACTATAAATACTTTGATTTTCCGTGCGATCATACGTAAAGAAGGTACCTACCCCTTCGATATAAATACCGCCGTTTTCCGTGTCGTACCCGTACAAGAACTTGTTCATCTTGTATTCATCCGGACTGTTATAAATGACGATCGTAAGTACATCGTCTGCATTTCCCGCCTCTAATGGCTTGTCATTGCCGATGACCCGGTGGAATTGGGCCTTCACTTCTTTCGCCGCCCAATATAAGCGTTGAAGCTGCTCTTGGGTCAATTGGCCCCCCGCCCGGAACACTATCTGGCCATCATCGAATTCAACCCGCTGCGGTAAATAATGTTCCTTTCCGCGCTGCTTCAGTTCGTCGATATCAACCCGGTTGCCATAAGCGTCCTTCTCATCGTAATTCCGTGCAATCTGATCTGCTGCTACGAAATAGAACTCCCCAAGCTTCGGCTGCGTCTGCATAACGTCCGTCAGCACCCGGTTCGCTTTCTCCGGATCGCTATGATAATGCCCGAGCGCGCCAGAATAGTAAATTGCATTGCTGGTCAGCCATTTCTTATCCTCTGCTGTGGAACCTTCGCTCCCCAGACGGAATAATTGCTCCAAATATCCGTCTATATTGCCTTTGAATTCGGCCTTCTGATCCGGCTCGGTCATGCGATACATCAAAACATACCCGACGCCCTGGATTACGTCGTAGAAGGCCTTTCCAGATAAGAAATTACCTCCTAATTGCTCTTGGCGATCAGTAAAGTCTGACAACAGTCCGGTCAACCGGTTGACGATATACGTATCAACTGTGACGTTGGAAATTAGTCTTCCCGTTGCCGAAATAACTGAATGCTGCACTTCATTTCCCCAAGTAAAAGACGGGTTATCAATAATCGCCTTTATAGCAGGCAGCATTTTCTCACGGAAATCCAGCTCATTAAGGCGACTCAGCTCCTTATTGTAATACCCCAGGTATACACCAGAACGCAGTACCTCTACCAACGTTGGAATACCCTTCATATCCTCAGTTGTAAATCGTCTTCCGCTCTCCTCCAGCCGATCAATGATCGCTTGCATGCGATTTTCGTCCGCATAAAAACGTCGACTATCCTCATTTAATTTGAACAACTCAGGAATCTTTTCCCAATCAATGCTTACCAGCAGATCTGTAAGCTCCTCATACGACAGTGCATTCAAATCGGCCATGCTGTATGTCGACTGCTCGCTTATGCTCTTTACAGCCCGGGCAGGCGGCTCCGGGATCCCTGGATCTTCAGACTGTTCCGCCATCGGCAGTCTTCCTTCCATGTCGGACGGCAAATCAGATCCAGAAGGTTCTTGCTGTGCGATCACATTGTGAATTCCAAACTGAGCGGCATCTTCCCGAACCTGCAATCCTCGCTCCTCAGCTGCTGCGAAGCCCGCTGTACTCCCCGTCGCGACAGTGGCCGCCAACAAAATCGAAGTCCACTTCATCCATGCTCGTTGTTTCCTCTGCTCCTTCATCTCTTGTTTCTTCTGTTTTTTCGTCATTTGTTTCATCTGTTGTTTCATCTGCAGTTATCCCCCATGTGTATATTGGTGTACGTTCACGATAGATGAACGATAAACCTAATATCGGCGTCACACAGAGCTACAGTCATGCAGCTAAATTCCTGTTTTTCTTTACGCATAGCACTTTCGACTCAGCAACATCTTCCCAGAATTAGGACGAATACCATACATATTCGAATCTCGCAAACCTTTACAAGGGCGCTTTCACCCATTTCATCACGATTGTCGAATTTTGCAAGTAATGAGGCGACCACTCTAAAATAAGAGCATACAAAATCAGTTTCCTTTTCATCAAACTGGGGAAAACACCCATTGAACATCCATTGAATAAATCGTTTATTCCGGGGATTTGAGAGGGATTCTATCTCTTTTTAGCAAAAATAATGGGCAGCTCTCCGCTGCCCTTTCAATTAATATGTTAGATTTTTCCTGTATATTCGTTTATAACCACCTTCCAGCAGCGGCGCTGATTCTACAAACTCCCAACCTTGTTTCTCGTAAAATCCAATATGATTCGTATTCAAGTATAAACTGTCATATCCGAGCCGCTTTGCCTCTTGAACAACATATTGTTGAAGCGCAGCCGCGACTCCTTGTCCCCTTGCTGCTTCCGTCACATACAAGCTCGCCAGCCATGGGTACAAATCTTGACGACACTTAAAATCATTCATCCATAGCGATACCGTACCTACAGGCTGCTCATCCAGCAAAGCCACGAACGTCATCGGCACACGGTCGACATGGACATGATGGTCTGTCGCGTACTTGATCGCTTCGTACGGCTTATCGCTTGCCCATTGCTGCCACAGCCAATGACTCACCTGTTCCAGTAAATCCATTCGGTCTTTCAAATTGATAATTTGCAGCAAGATCGTGGTCCCCTTCCCTTTTCACGAATTCACCAGTTATATGTACTCCTTTATTTCAGCTCTATTTTCCGTTATCGTACCAAATCTACGAATACGCGGACAACCCCTATTTTCACGGCAACTTAACGACAACAAAATAGATGTGGATTAAGGAAGAAAAAAATGGATTGACCTTGCAAAAAACTGTATGCTTTGCTCTATAGCAATTAAGCATTGAAAGGGTGACCTCAAGCCAATGATCTACTAATCCGATTCCGCATAAGAAAACATCGTACCTGTACGAATTTTCTGGATGGGATTAGTGTGGGCTTTTTGACCATAACGAACGGACATTTACTGGCTTTTGCACGTATGCGGAGCAATGTGTCTCTGTGTTCGCATGTCTGCCTCCTATCCAGCACTTTATGGATAAGGAGGTTTTTTGGTTTCTACAACTTGCTAAAACATCATCATTCATGTGGTGCAGTCCACCGGTAAGGAGGCTTTCGTATGGTTACCTTTCTCAAAAACAACAAAATACTCGCAATATTAATGCTCAATATATTCATTGTGATGGTCGGCGTTGGCTTGATTACGCCCATCCTGCCTGAATTGATCATAGAATTCGACGCAAACGGTCAGGCGATGGGATTGTTAGTTGCCGCTTACGGCATTACTCAGTTTCTGCTGTCCCCGCTTACAGGCAGCCTGTCTGATCGATATGGGAGAAAAACATTTATTCTTGCCGGACTTGTCATATTCAGTGCTGCTAAGCTGCTGTTCGCTCTTGGAGATGCGCTGTGGATGCTGTATGCCTCGAGGCTGCTGGAGGGAGTCGCGGCAGCTCTGATTGTTCCGCCCATGATGGCCTACGTAGCAGATATAACCACTACCGACGAACGTGCGAGAGGCAATAGCTTGCTCGCCGCAGCCATGTCCTTTGGATTTGTAGTCGGGCCTGGATCAGGAGGATTCCTAGCCGGCTTCGGAACGAGAGCTCCTCTTTATGTCGCCGCGGGTGCAGCCATAGCTGCAACTGTTTTTTCAGTAATACGCTTGCCAGAAAGCTTGTCCAAGCAACAGATGGAGGCGGCGCGGGCACATGTGGCAAGCAAGGAATCGATATTCAAGCTGTATGCCAAATCAATAACATCCAAATATGCGATGCTCTTCATGCTTGTACTGGTAATGACTTTCGGACTCGCCAATTATGAATCCGTGCTCGGCTTATATGTAACGACCCGATTCCAATTCACAGCACAGCATATTGCCATCATTCTAACCACCGGAGCAATAATCGGCGTTGGCATGCAAGCATTGCTTGTCGCGAAAATCATTCAGGCATTCGGCGAAACGAAGGTAATCAAAGGCTCTCTTCTCTTAACTTCAACTGCCTATATTGTACTTTTATTCGCTACTCATTTTTGGAGCATATTCCTTGTCACTTCCATCATATTTTTTGCGACAGCCATGCTTCGGCCAGCGTTGAATACGCAATTATCCAAGATGGCAGGCAATGAGCAGGGGTATGTAGCCGGGATGAATAATGCTTACATGAGCGTTGGAAATATTGTTGGCCCCACTTTGGCTGGTTTCTTATTTGACGCCAATATATTCGCTCCATTTATAGCTGGCTGCTGCATTCTTTTCATCACTTTTTTAATGATAGTTAGATGGAATTAATTGTACCTTTCAAAAAGATGACAGAAAAAATCCCGCATCCAAACAACGGACGCGGGATTTTTGACTCATTTCATTTTCCAACTAGTAACTTTAACAACCGCTTCGTCAGCGTTCTTGAGGTCAGCTTTCTCCATATCCCACAGCTGGCTCCATTGCTTTACACGGTTCTTGCCATTAGGCGGCTTATTGTATTGATTCGTATCTACAATTTTTGTTCTCTCATCATAAAATTTCTTCATAAATGTCTTCTCATCGCTGCTTTTGCCTGAACGGGACAAAAGGCCTTCAAGTGTTCCAGAATCTCCAGTTGCGCCCTGATTTAAGGCTGTATCGACAAAGGAACCAATCGTCAGAGCAGAATTGAAACCACGTTTGCGCGCTTGCTCCACGCTGTATTTTATGTAAACCTTATAGAAGGTTTGCCACATTGCCTCTCTCCACGCATCATTGTTCTCCAGTTTTTTGATTTTGCCGCAGAACACTTTTTCGCTATCCTTAATGTTCAATATCGATCCTTTCATTGATCCATTTACACCAATTCGAGACAAGCCTCCTTCAACCGAAGGATTGGAAGCACCGCTGGCAGCGTCGAATTCCTTGAACAAGGTCGGGCCGTCTGGATGCTTGTCATTGTCTCCCCCTGTCGTGGCTCCGAATATGCCGATTGTATACCCTCGATCATCATCAATATCCTCGCAGTACCCATAGTACTCGGTCCAATTAAGTGAATCCTGCTCGGGTTTGTTAATTAGCTTCATAATATTGTCCCACTGCTCGCCATCAAGTCCTGTATTGGCCCGAAGGAACTTTAGCGTTTTCGGTGAAAAATTGTCATCGTGAGAGCTTGCAGCAGAAGCCTTCGATGGGAGAAGAGCACTTATTCCAGACATGGAGACAAGTAAAGAAAATGAGAACAGGACGACCAGTAATTTTGTTCTTTTCATAATTGGCTTTTCGTTGTACAAACCATTAGCACCTCCAAAAATAATGGGTTAATACGATACTTCAAGCGATACTTCAAACCAAATTCCATCTCCTTCCTTCAACATAGAAAAATGATGCAATGTTGCTTGATTTGCTGTTACTCTTCGACATGCCACCCCTGATAAGTATGAAACTACATCAAAAACAATTCTTTACATATTTGTGAAATATGGAAAAAGACGGGAGATAAAAATCCCCCGTCTTCTCCATGTAACCGTTATTCTTCATTACACTAATTCGCTTCCACCTGTGGGACGACGGCTTGATGCAGTGCGGTGTCGAGCTCCGCTGCATATTGATTGCGCTGTTCTTCCGTCCAGCCGAACGTAGAAGCCATGTAGGCAATGACCGGCTGCTTCCATTTCCGTACCCACTGGATGTTAAAGAAGAGTGCACCCGTACGGCGAATAAAGAAGTCCACCGGCTTCAATGTCATTTCCTCTTCCATGGCATATATGAGCGGGACAAGCACTTCTAGCGGAAGACCGCTTTGTTCCGTCTTGCTCTGATAACGATCCGCCAAGTCGAAGATTACATCCACATTTGAGCCATACATACGTGCCCAGCGCTTAGCAAGTGACCCATCAAGCCCATTTCGTACGCCTTCATTCATTTTTCCTTCCACGAATCCCAGGAAATCGGTCGAGCCGCCTACATGCCCGCCTGATATTGGCATCTCCTTTGTCTTTGCAGCTGTAAATGTAATTCCTTCATCTTGGCTGAGCAGCTTCATGACCAAATCAACGATCATTTCAGCCATTTTGCGATATCCGGTCAGTTTGCCGCCTGCAATCGTAATCAATCCAGATGGAGATTGCCAAATCTCATCTCTGCGGGAAATCTCGGATGCATTTTTCCCTTCTTCGTAGATGAGCGGCCTTACCCCCGCCCAGCTCGATTCAACGTCGTCTGCAGTAAGCTGAATCGAAGGGAACATGTACTGTATCGCCTTCATGATATAATCACGGTCTTCCTTCGTCATGACAGGTTGAACCGGATCTGCCTTATAGAACGTATCCGTTGTGCCTACATACGTTTTTCCGTCGCGCGGAATTGCGAATACCATTCGGCCGTCCGGCGTGTCGAAGTAAATCGCTTGCTTGAGCGGAAATTTCGACTGATCGATGACAAGATGCACCCCTTTGGACAGTTGAAGATGCTTGCCTGTCTTCGAATGATCCTTATTACGAAGCTCATCAACCCAAGGGCCTGCCGCATTGATAATCTTCTTGGCACGGAATTCGAACGCTTCCCCATCCAATTGATCAATAACACGGACGCCAATAATTTTTCCGTTTTCATACAAAAACGAATCTACCTTCATATAGTTCAGAGCCATGGCTCCATTCCGAACGGCTTCCTTCATGACTTCAATCGTCAACCGCGCGTCGTCGGTTCGATATTCTACATAATAACCGCCACCCAAGAGCCCTTCTTGCTTCAACAGCGGCTCACGGCTCAGCGTCTCTTGCTCCGACAGCATGCGGCGTCGCTCGCTGCGCTTAACACCAGCCAGGAAGTCGTAAACACGCAAGCCGATCCCAGTGCTGAATTTGCCGAACGTTCCGCCGCGATGAAGCGGAAGCAGCATCCACTCAGGCGTTGTTACATGCGGCCCATTCTCATATACAATGGCGCGCTCCTTGCCGACTTCAGCTACCGTCTTCACATCAAATTGCTTCAAGTAGCGGAGACCGCCATGAACTAGCTTCGTTGAACGGCTAGACGTCCCTGCGGCGAAGTCCTGCATCTCGAATAGTGCCGTTCTCAATCCTCTTGTTGTCGCATCCAACGCAATCCCTGCGCCTGTGATTCCTCCTCCAATAACGATCACGTCAAGCGGCTTCTGCCCCATTGCTTGTACGATAGATTTGCGCTTCATAGCGGAAAAGACAGTTGTCATATGATAACCTCCCTCGTCATAAAGACGGCATGAAAAGTAAGTACTCGCTAATGCTCACATCGAAAACAAAAAAACCGCAATAACACTAAAGTCATAGACTAAAGTGCAATTGCGGTTCTCAATTCTCCAACCGAATTTAAATATTAACTTATTTAAAATTGTAGCATATTCATGCACTTATTTAAATACTTTTGTTGCCTCAATGGCTTTGCCCCAGCCAGAATACAAGGCATTGCGGCGTTCTTCCTGCATGGACGGGATAAAGGTACGATCAATGCTCCATTGCGCCGCTATCTCGTCCCGGTCGCTCCAGTATCCCACAGCCAAACCTGCAAGGTATGCCGCGCCTAGTGCAGTTGTTTCAAATACTTGCGGACATTCCACCGGTACGCCCAGCATGTCGCTCTGGAACTGCATCAGGAAATTGTTCTGAATTGCTCCTCCATCCACACGCAGCTTGGTCAGCTTGATGGACGAGTCGGCCTCCATCGCAGTCAATACGTCTTTCGTCTGATAAGCGAGCGATTCCAATGTTGCGCGGATGAAGTGTTCTTTCGAAGTGCCGCGCGTCAGGCCGAAGATCGCGCCTTTCACCTCACTGTCCCAGTACGGCGTACCCAATCCGACGAAGGCTGGAACGACATACACGCCGTCTGTTGACTCCACCTTGCTTGCATATAACTCACTATCCTTGGATTCCTTGATCATGCGCAACCCATCGCGAAGCCATTGAATGGCGGAGCCAGCAACGAAAACGCTTCCTTCCAGCGCATATTCTACTTTGCCGTCAATACCCCAAGCGATCGTCGTTAGCAGCCCATGAGAGGACTTCACAGCCTGTTCGCCAGTATTCATCAACATGAAGCATCCCGTACCGTACGTGTTCTTGGCCATTCCCTGCTGGAAACATGCTTGCCCGAACAGTGCCGCTTGCTGATCTCCCGCAGCGCCCGCAATCGGAATCTCCTCGCCGAAGAAATGGAAGTCCACCGTTTTGCCGTATACTTCGGAAGAAGAACGCACCTCTGGAAGCATCTGCTTCGGAATCGTTAGCAGCTCCAGCAGTTCATCGTCCCACTTCAGCTCATGTATATTGTACATAAGGGTACGTGAAGCGTTGCTATAGTCTGTTACATGCACATTGCCGCCCGTGAGCTTCCAAATAAGCCATGTATCGATTGTCCCGAACAATAGATCGCCACGCTCTGCCTTTTCACGCGCGCCAGGAACGTTATCGAGAATCCATTTGACCTTGGTTCCTGAGAAATAGGAGTCGATGAGAAGCCCCGTCTTGGAACGGAACAATTCCCCGTAGCCTGCCTCCTGCAATTCATCGCAGATGGACTTCGTCTGTCTCGATTGCCATACGATCGCATTGTATACCGGACGGCCAGATTCCTTATCCCACACGACAGTTGTCTCGCGCTGGTTCGTAATACCGATGCCCGCAATTTGTTTTGGCTTCACGCCGGATTCAATGAGACATGTCGCGATGACGGCCAAAATCGTACCCCAGATCTCCTGTGCGTTGTGTTCTACCCAGCCTGGTTCAGGGAAAATTTGCGTGAATTCCTTCTGGGCAACGTGGACAATATGTCCATCTTTGTTGAACAAAATGGCTCTGGAACTCGTTGTGCCTTGATCAAGAGATAAGATGTACTTTTCCATATAAAATTCCCCCATATTCAGTAGTGGTGAATCCCTATCGATTGAATCATCATGATTCATTTCATCGTGATCCATGGAAGAGGATTGAGTGATCATGCAATCACGGAAAAATTATTGATTATATACACTAGCGATAGTACTTATCGAATAACATTTTTTCTAGACAAGAACAGCGAAAATACAAGGATAACAAGTGCGGTCCCCGCTACTGCCCATATTACTGCATCAGACTGACCTAAAAATACATTTTTATAAAACAGCCCACCGAGCGAACCTCCGAGCAGCGGCCCAACAACAGGTATCCAGGCATATTTCCAATTGGAACCGCCCTTGCCTGCGATCGGCAGCAGCATGTGCGCGATTCGCGGCCCCAGGTCGCGTGCAGGGTTGATGGCGTATCCCGTTGTTCCTCCCAATGATAACCCTATACTGACAATAAGAAATCCAACAATTAGTGGATTCAAACCATCCGTGAACTTGTTGGCGCCAATCGCCAAAATACCGAGAACCAAAATGAACGTTCCAATCATTTCACTAATTAAGTTGGAGAATGGATGATAGACGGCTGGACTTGTTGCAAACACCCCCAGCTTCGCACCCTGATCCTCCGTCAGTTTCCAGTGCGGCAAATAATGCAGAAACACAAGAACAGCTCCCACAATAGCACCTAGCATCTGTGCCGCTATGTACGACGGTACATCAGCCCAAGGAAAATTCCCAATAAAAGCGAGCCCCAATGTAAGTGCTGGATTGAGATGGGCTCCACTAATCGAACCTACGGAATACGCCGCGACCGCGACAGCCAAACCCCATCCCATCGTAATAACGATCCACCCCGAATTAGCGGCATACGACTTCTTTAGCGATACCCCTGCACATACGCCCCCGCCGAGTGCAATCAGTATCATGGTTCCAATAAATTCTCCCCAAAACGCCGACATATTGACCCCTCCTGTTGTTCATTCCTGTTAAGAAAATGCAAAGAGACCTACGTTCAAGCACACGTCGCATCTGCTGCAAGCAGAGATGACAACGCGTTTGAAAGTAGATCTCCAAGTCTCCGTAACAGTATTAACTTGATTTAAATTTTATTTAAAATTGTAAGCGTTGTCAATCACTTTTTTTCATATTTTGTCCATAATTTCGTATTTGAGGTTGTAACCGCCTCGGCACCAGCTTGCAGAGCGAGCTCCACATCTTCTCTCGTCGAGATGAACCCCCCTGCCAAAATTGGTAGGCTTGTTCGTTCTTTTACTTTGCGAATGACGTTCGGCATGCCCCCTGGCAATACTTCAATGACATCGGGCTGCGTCGTCTGCAGCAGCTTGCAACTCTTCTCCAGAGCGCTATTGTCGATCAAAAAGATGCGCTGCACAGCTACGACGCCTTTTTGCTTCGCTTTTTGAATGACGCTGGATTTTGTCGACAAAATCCCGTACGGCCGATACTCCTGACAAAGGTACTCCGTCGCGTGAGCGTCGCTTTGAAGTCCTTGGATCAGATCGATATGCAAAAATAATTTCTTGTTCGCTTGATGCACCATACTGCAGGCGTGCTTGAGTTGAGCGATATGGACATCGAGCAGGACCAAATATTCGTATGGTGAAGCTACGGCTTTCTCCAAGTCTTTCATTTGCCTCGATGCGGGCAATATTCGCTGTTCATAAAAATTCATTGGTCGAGCCCCTTCGGTTGAATCGATCTCAAATTATTCCTATGCTGTGGTAATTCAGTTCATACCTTTCTAATAGTAAGTGTGATTTTGCTCATATGCAAGTATTTTTATATCTTACACGCTTACACAGCCACCGGGAAGTGAAAAAAATGAATAGAACCTCCGATTATTAGGATCGAAGGTTCCATGTCAGGTTATATTTCGACACTTCCAGAATAGGAATTTAAGCCTGTCCTTGGAGGCTCGCATAATAGGAGCCATGTTGGAGCAAGCTTCGGTGCGTGCCATGCTCCGCAACGGTTCCCTCCTTCATGACGAAAATAATATCCGCATGTTCCACGGTCGACAAGCGGTGGGCAACCATGATGGTCGTCCTCCCCTGCATCAACTGCTGCAATGCCTTTTGCACCCAGTGCTCCGATTCCGTATCAAGCGCAGACGTCGCCTCGTCAAGGAGCAGGATCGGTGCATTTTTGAGCAATGCTCGTGCAATTGCAATCCGCTGACGCTGCCCGCCGGACAAGGAGGCGCCCCGCTCCCCTACTGAAGTCTGATATTGATCTGGCAGCTCCTCAATAAAATGATGGGCGTATGCGGCCTGCGCTGCAGCCACCACTTCCTCATGAGATGCTTGTGGGTTGCCGTAACGGATATTCTCTTCGATTGTTCCGCTAAACAAAAATGCTTCCTGCGGCACATAGGCAATCAATCTGCGAATTTCCTCCAGCGTATAATGCCCGAATGATTTGCCTAGGAGGCGAACCTCTCCTCTTTCAACCGGATAAAATCCGAGCAACAGCTTGATCAGTGTGCTCTTCCCACTGCCGCTGGCGCCAACGATAGCTGCCACTTGTCCCGGATATACCTTCATCGATACTTGGGATATGGCTGTTTTTCCAGCAGTATAGGAGAATTCAACATCATCTAGTTCGAGCATCGGTGCTGCCGTGTTGGTATGACTATCGATGTCGTCGGCCTTATTAATTGTACCAGTTTGTTTCACAGTGTCGTTGTTCAGATCAGGTCTAAGGGTCATATCAAGTATGGCATCTTCACACTTGATCTCACTGCCGAATCTCTCCGGCTCTTCTTCTTCATAAAGCAGCTCCTGGACTCGTCTTGCACCAGCCAACGAGTTTTGGATAAGCGACATCGTAGAGCCGACATTCATGAACGAATGAGTCAAGTGAATTTGCAGCACGGCCAATGCCGCTACCGTCCCCATTGAAATGAACCCGTATGCATACAGCAAACTCCCAATAACAATAATTCCGCAAAACGTAATGTAACTGACGAAATGATTGACCGCTGCGAGCAGCCCCTTCTTATGGGCAATCTGACTCGATAGTTCCGTTACTTGCTCGTTCAACGCTTCATATTGTCCATAGATCGGTCGAATGCGGAACAGCTTTACCAACTGAATCCCACCAAGAAAGTCGGAGAATTTCTCAGTCAACTTAGCGGTCACATGCAGATGCCGGTCGTATAGATTCCGTACCGTATTTACGAAGCGCGAGCTGATATAGAAGGATAAGAGCAGCACGAGTAAAGAAACGCAAGCAAATTGCCAATGCAGCGCGAACATCATGATGATAGAGCCAAAACTAATCATAATCTCGAGCAGCATGGCAAACAGGATGCCGCAGTAGGTCACTTCCAGTGTCGACACATCATTATTCATCCGGGACAGCAGCTCACCGTTGTGGGTTCGCTCAAGCATTGACATTCGCAGGCTGCACATCTTCCGATACAAACGTTCACGTATGTTCGCCAGCGTCAGTTCCACACTTCGATGAAACAAATACGTGAACGGCGGAGCTATCAGGTTCAATAGCAGAATGGAGCCCACCAAAATGTACAGTCCTCCATACATAAGGGATATATCATTTGACTCGGCATAATTAACCAGACTCTGCACTAACAAGCTGAAGGATAAAATAAACAAGGTGTTTACGGCGCCGCTCGCAATCATACCAATGTAATAATGCAGCTTATGCTTTTTGCTCATGAAATTCATCATGCCGACTATTTCTTTCCCATATGTAATCATGTCAGATAGTCTCATGTGCAGGCCACCTCCTCCCGCCCTGATGGCTCAGCAGAGAATTGTCGATGATATAAGCTGGCGTAAGCGCCGCCCTTGACCAATAATTCATCGTGTGTTCCTGCTTCGACGATCCCTCCGCCTTCCATCACCCATATTTCATCTGCGTGTTGAATGGTTGACAAGCGATGTGCGATGACGATCGTTGTTCGGTCTTGCATGAGCGTGTCGAGCGCTTGTTGAACGAGATGTTCAGACTCCGTATCCAAGGCAGATGTCGGCTCATC
The DNA here is from genome assembly GCF_023713665.1 of Paenibacillus sp. MER 180. Taxonomy (NCBI): domain Bacteria; kingdom Bacillati; phylum Bacillota; class Bacilli; order Caryophanales; family Paenibacillaceae; genus Paenibacillus; species Paenibacillus sp. MER 180. The sequence goes on from NZ_JAMAVT010000018.1 coordinate 15,528, forward strand.
GAGCAGCAGTATAGGCGCATCCTTCAAGATTGCACGCGCAATCGTAATTCGCTGTCGTTGTCCACCTGACAGCAAGCCTCCACGCTCTCCGACCTCCGTCTGATAGCCATCCGGGAGTTCCATAATAAAAGAGTGCGCATGAGCAGCCTTAGCTGCTTCGACAATATGATTAAACGCAGCATTAGGCCTGCCGTATCCGATATTGTCGGCTATCGTTCCGCTGAACAAGTAGGAATCCTGCGTGACAACAGACAGGTTCGAACGCAACTCATCTGGATTCCAATTCGATACGGAATGTCCATATACGCGTATCGTTCCTCCGTTACAAGGCAATGAATAAAATCCACATATCAGCTTCATGACAGTGCTCTTCCCGCCGCCGCTGGCGCCGACTAACGCCACGGTCTTCCCCCGCTCCACCGCGAAACTCAAATTCCGAAGCAGCAGCGGTGAATCCTTCTCATAGGCAAAGCTAACCTGTTCAAAGGCGATTGGCATTTGATCCCGTATGCCACCATCATTCAAACTTTCGTCTGCAAGCTTCTCTCCTTGCTGTTCGACAGGTTGGGACGCAACATCATAAATCCGCTTCAATGCACCGCCCATCTCGAACGTATGTGTGATAAGTGTCGGGATGTTTTGCAGCGGCTCGAGACATAGATTGAGCAGGTAAAGGAATGTAATCAGCTCTCCTGTGCTGAACGAGCCTTGTGAAATTAAATAACTTCCATATAGAACGGAAAAGACGACCGGACTCATCATTAGCGTAAATAAAATCGGCGTAATGATGGCTTCTCTTTTGCTGACGGCCAGTTTTTTGAGCAGGGTGAGCTGCAGCAGCGATTGATAGGAACGGAACAATAAGCCTTGCAGCAAATAGCTTTTGACAAGCACCATGCCGTTCAATGTGTCCTGCACGATGGCATTCATCTGTCCCGTGCTCTCCTGCGCTTCTTCTGTCAATTGCTGCAGTTGCTTGCCAATCCACTGAGATACGAACAAAGAGACCGGCACAAGTAATACGCTAAGCAGCACAAGCTCCCACCGGATCCAGAGCAAATAAGCAAAGCATCCGATAAACAGCAGAGGATGATAGAACCATTGCGGCAAGTCGCGTATCATGAACTGATTAATGATCTGCATGTCGTTTGTGAATCGCGAGACCATATCGCCCGAATGCTGCTTGTCCAAATAATGGACAGGAAGCTTCCCGATATGGCGCATCATGGAGTTGCGTACATCCCGCATTGCACGGGCGCTCCCTTTTTCAATGCCGAATGTCATCATGTATTTCGCGGGAACGCCTACCGCAATAACGACAAGCACCATATACACGGTGTTGATAACTACCTGCCCATCCCCTCGTTCAGCCTTGGCGGTCAGTTGCTGGATCAGACTGCCCGTCCATATTTCGATCACCGCCGCAGCAATGGCACATAGCATACCGGCAATTAACCAGCCCTTGTGCGACTTCGCAAATGATACTAGCCATGCCACGGACTTCCATAGGGCAAACACACCTTTTTCTTTTTGCTGCTTCACGTTAAGGTCTCCCCTTTGTGTCCCATAGTCGCGGCACCGCTCACAAACTGCCCCCTTCTACAGCATTGCCTTCGCCGAAGTCGAGCAGTCTGTGCGCATGAGCAGGCTATGAGCATCAGTTGGCCTGTGTACTTCAGTTAGCTGTGAATATCAACAAGCTGTATGCATCAGCGTCCTTTGTACTTCAGCAGTCTGTGTGCGTTCAGCTACTTATCGCCAACTGATGCAGGCCTGCAAGCATGCCTTTCTTCATCAGGTGCCAGAAATCTGTACAACTAGTGGGCAACCATTGTTTGCTCGAGAATATGCCGAATGATTGCTTGCATGACGTTAGCGTTCGCTTCCAAGAAAGGCGGTTGAAGCACTTCTTCGTGTACACCGCGTAGGTTGTATTCCGCATACCTGCCGCGAGTAGCCTCCTGCCATGTTGCGAGCTGCTCCCCGTCTGCCTGGTTCACCTCGGATGGCTCCGCCATCAGTGCATGAATATTGGCATCAATGATGTCGGAGTTAACGAGTTCAGTCGCGTACGACCAGTACGCCCTCATCTTGTTCTTAACCTGATCGCGGAGAAGAGGATGGTGAACCAGCATATCTTTCAGCTCCTCCACACCATCAATCATTTGATCGATGTCGCCGTCGAATTCGTCTACTTCATGCACCTTCAGCTTCCGCAAGGAATCAACCATGATGACATCCGATACCGGATACCCTCGGCACTCCAACGCTTTCGCAACCTCGAACGTCAGATTGCCACCTAGAGAATAACCTAACAATATAAATGGCGGCTGCGGTTGAACAGCAAGGATCGCATTCACGTATCGTTCAAGCAGTTCCTCCCGAGTTTCAGCATCATCGATAAAGTCAATGCCATGCAGGATGCAGTGATGATCCAGCTGCTTGGCCAGTTCCAAGTAGCTGAGACCGTAACCAAGTCCCGGAGGGAAGCAGAAGACAGGGATATGACCGTTTTCGTTCAATTTCATAAAATGATTTCCTGCCTTGCCTGCAAGTTCGGATTTCAACATCTCGTACGCCATCGCTTCAATTGTCGGCTCCCGGAATACGCTGTGAATTGGGATTTCAACCTCAGTCTCGGTATAGACGCGCTCCACTAGCCTCATTAAGCTTAAGGAATGACCGCCAAGCTCGAAGAAATTATCCTTAACGCCTACCTGACCTAGCCCGAGCACCTCCCTCCATATGTGAGCAAGCAGTACTTCTTGCGGCGTGCGCGGGGCCACGTATTCCGAGGCTGCCTGCACATGCAATTCAGGGGCCGGAAGTGCCTTCCGGTTCACCTTGCCGTTCGGTGACAGTGGAAGCTTATCGAGCTGTACGAAGTAGGATGGAAGCATATATCCCGGGAGCTGCTGAGCCAAAGCTATCCGCATCTCACCAGCCGTAATCGGACGAGCTGCTACATAGTAAGCGCATAGGCGCTTCTGCCCGTCACTTTCCTCCCTGACGATGACCACAGCTTCTTGGATCGCCTCAAGGTCTAACAGATGAGCTTCGACCTCACCAAGCTCGATTCGATAACCACGGATTTTCACCTGATCGTCTTTCCGTCCCACATACTCTATCGTTCCATCTGACAGCCATCTTGCCAAGTCACCCGTTCGGTACATGCGATCACCCGGAACGAACGGATTATTCACGAACTTGGCTCCTGACAAATCTGGACGGTTCAAATATCCTATGGCTACTCCATCGCCCGCTACGCATAACTCACCAGCTACACCAATCGGCTGCAGAACGTCTCCCTCGCCGACAATATATACGGCCGTATTGCCAATTGGGCGTCCGATCGGTATGGTAACGGCGCTGTCAGCTACTTCATCAACGTTGTGGCTAGTCGCAAATACGGTGCTCTCCGTTGGCCCATATACATGCTTAAGCTTGCCTGAACCCAAATGCCGGAGCGCCTTGCGCACATGGCTCACAGATGCGCGCTCCCCACCGAACAATATCGCACGCATATGGCGCAGGCTGTCCACTCTCAGATCGACGAGCAGATTGAAATAGGCGGTAGTGATGAACATAACCGAAATCTTCTCGCTCTCGATGGTGTCGGCCAATCGTCCAGCGTCGAGTACTACCTCGCGCGTTATCAGGACAAGCTTCGCTCCATTCAGCAAGGCGCCAAATATGTCGAAAGTCGAGCCGTCAAAAGCGTAGCTGGATAATTGCAGCACCGTGTCATGCTGATCGATCTCGATATATTTCGCATCCCGCACTACTCTGACGATGTTGCGGTGAGTTGTTAAATTCCCCTTCGGCATTCCCGTTGTACCTGACGTATAAATGACGTAAGCGAGATCAGAAGCCCCATTATGCTGCTCCAGATTCGTGCCATCTGTGTGGTAGGAGCCCTCATGATCTACAAGTACAACCATGCAATCCGCAGGAATATGGTTCGCCTGCAAATGACGTTGAACGACTAGAAGCGATGTTCCCGAATCGTCGATCATGTATCGAATGCGTTCCTCTGGATAGTCCGGATCAATTGGCACATATGCCCCGCCTGCCTTCAGGGTCGCCATAATCGCTACAATCATGTCTAACGAACGATCCGTCATTAGACCTACGCAGCGGCCGGCTTTTACACCCTTACCTCGCAGTGTTCTCGCCAAGCGATTCGACCGTTCATTCAACTCGCGGTATGTGAGCCCTTCTCCTCCGAATTGGACGGCAACCGCATCCGGCGATTTCTCTGCCTGCTCCTCGAACAAATGTTGAATCGTCTTCTCCCGCGGATAATTCGTTATCGTATCATTAAATACCAGCTTGACCTGCTCTCTTTCCTGCAGGCTCATCATATTCAGAGACATCAGTTTCGCATTCGGTTCTGCGATGATGGCATCTATTAATTGCACGAAATGTTCTCCCATACGCCCCACAGTCTCACTGGAATATAAAGCAGTCGCATACCCTAGACCACAAAGTATCCCTTCTTCATTCTGTTCGGCATGGAAGGTTAAGTCGAACTTCGCGACAGAATGGCTGTGCGGGTATGGACTTATCCGGAGTCCATCGATATGGAAAGAATCCTGCTGTGCATGCTCTACACTGAATATCGTATCGAACACTGGATTCCGGCTCATATCCCGAGACTTATGAACCTTCTCTACCAACGTTTCGAACGGATAATCCTGATTCTCGAATGCGGCGAGGGCCGTATCCTTCACCTCGGCCAACAGTTCCGCGAAGGATTTCTCACCAGTTGGATAATTGCGGACGGCGAGCGTATTGACGAACATCCCAACGAGCGGCTCCAATTCCGTATGATTGCGGCCCGCGATCGGTGTTCCGACAATGATATCGTCCTGTCCCGTATATTTGTGCAGGAGCACGGTATATGCTGCAAGCAGAACCATATATAAGGTTGCGCCGTAGTTTGCCGCTAATCGTTGCAGCTGCTCGGCCTGACTGTTCGTTAAGGTGAACAAGGCCACATCACCTTCGAACTGCTGTACAGCCGGTCGCACATAATCGGTCGGCAATTCGAGCGTCGGCAGTTCTCCGTCCAATTGCTTCAGCCAATAGGATTCCTGATGCGCAAGCTTCTCTGCATATTCATTGGATTGCTGCCATACAGCATAGTCCTTATATTGGATACGCAGCGCCGGCAGTTGATCGCCTGCATATATCCGGGAGAATTCATTCACGACATGACCCATCGTTACGCCATCGGAAATGATATGGTGCATGTCGAACATCAGAATATGACGTTCCTGTCCAGTTTCAATCAATCCGACTCTGAGCAGCGGTGCTTGATTAAGCTGGAATGGACGGACGAATTGAGTGATCAGCGCCTCTGCATCTTGTTCTGCTGCAAGGTGATATTCGATAGCGAACTCCACTTGCGGGTGAACGCGCTGCACAGGCTCGCCGCGTACCGTCTCGAAGCTTGTCCGCAGCGATTCATGTCGGTCTATCAGCTTCTGGAAAGCCCGTTCGAATCGCGCACGATCCAGCTCTCCTTCGAGAATCAGCACCCCCGGCATGTTATAGCTTACCTCGGCTCCTGTCAGCTGGCTTACAATGAACAGCCGTTTCTGCGCTGAAGATAACGGATAATAGGCTTTTTCCTCAGCGATAGGTATTTCCGTGTAAAGTTCTTGATGCATCTCGGTTATCGCCTTCGCCATCTCCTCGATGGTTGGATGACGGAACACACCTCTTAACGGGAAGTTGACGTTCATTTCCTTGTACAGCCTGCTCACCAGCGTCGTTGCCCGCAGCGAGTGACCGCCCAGCTCGAAGAAGTTGTCCTTCACGCCTACACTTGCTAATCCCAATACATCCTGCCAAATGCGTGCAAGCCTTGCTTCCGTCTCTGTACGCGGCGCGACATACTCCGTTCCAGTCTCAATGCCGCCTTCTGGCTTCGGCAGCGCTCTCCGATCGATCTTCCCATTCGGCGTCAGCGGCAGCCGCTCTAACTGTACGAAGTAGGACGGAATCATGTAGCCTGGCAGCTCCTGCGACAATGTTGCCCGCATCTCGCCCGCCGTAAGTGAGCGCTCTGCTGTGAAATACGCGCACAGTTGCTTCTGGCCCGCATGATCTTCCAGCGCTATCACAGTCGCCTCCTGTACCGCCGGTACATGCAGCAACTGCGATTCCACCTCGCCCAGCTCAATGCGGAAGCCCCGGATTTTCACCTGATGGTCGCTTCGGCCCACATACTCGATGCTGCCGTCTGGAAGCCAGCGCGCTACGTCACCTGTCTTATACAGCCGCTCACCAGGTGCGAACGGGTTATCAAGGAACTTCTCCTCCGTCAAGTCCGTTCTTCCCCAGTACCCGCGTCCGACACATGCCCCGGATACGTAGAGCTCGCCCTTCACGCCGATCGGCTGCAGCTCGAAGCTGTCGTTCACAATATAAATGCTCGTGTTCGCGATCGGCTTGCCGATTGGCGGCAGACCAACCTCGATAACTTCCGGCGTCATCGTGTAGGTCGTCACGACATGAGTCTCCGATGGCCCGTAATGGTTGTGCAGGCAGATATCGAGTCGCTTCAAGCACGCCTGCACTTGTGGTGTCACGACCAACTGCTCGCCCGCCGTAATGATATGGCGAACGCAGCACGGGAATGCTTCGGCCCACTCCGGCTCGGCGAAGATGAATTTCAGGAACGCCACTGGAATGAACATCACGTCGATTTCATGCTTTTCGATTTCCTGGAACAAGCGCACCGGATCCTTGCGCATCTCATTGTCGACCATATACAAGCTTCCGCCGAACAGGAGCGCAGAGAACATTTCCTGATAGCATACATCGAAGCTGCCGGACGCATATTGCAAAATCCGCGAAGGCATCGGAATGTTCGTGCCTTTTTGCTGATAATGCAGCAGGTTGACCATGTTGCCGTGCTCCAGCATGACCCCTTTCGGATTGCCCGTCGTTCCGGATGTGTAGATGATATAGAGTAGGTTGGACGGTTTGCTGCTATTCGGCACGTCAGCTCCGTCGCATTGATACAGAGACTCATCGCGGACATCAATTAGGTGGACATCATCAGGAATAATCCCCGGCAGCTCCGATTGCGCCAATACCAGCTTAGCCCCGCTGTCTGCCAACATGTAGCGAATACGCGTCTCTGGATATTCGGGATCGATCGGTACGAATGTGCCCGATGCTTTGAGTACGGCCAGCACTGCGACGACTGTATCCAGCGTTCGCTCGACAATAATGCCGACAGGCTGCTCTGCGGTCACACCATACTCACGCAGCTTCCACGCAAGCTGATTCGCCTTCCGGTTAAGATCTCGGTAACTCAATTGCTCGCTGCCTGAGACAACAGCGACAGCTTCCGGCGTCCGCTCCACCTGTTCCGCAAACAGTTCATGAACCGTCTTGTCACTTGAGTACTCCATAACCGTACCATTGAATTCATGTTGCAGTTGAGCCTTCTCCTCGCTGGTTACCATTTGCAGTGATGAGATTGCTGCTTGCGGATTATGAGTCATGCTTCCAACGACCTGCAGGAAATGGCCGCAAAGCCTTTCGATCGTCGAGCGATTGTACAATGCCGTAGCATACTCCATGGTGCAGTAGAGTCCATCGCCATCTTCTGTTACGGTCAGATTCAAGTCGAACTTAGCCATGCCGTATTCAGCACCGTATGGCTTCACCTGAAGACCATCCAGATCGAATTCCCGATGCTCTGTATTCTCAAGGGCGAACATCGTGTCGAACACCGGATGACGACTCATATCTCGCGAAATTTGCACGTTCTCCACGAGTTCCTCGAACGGATAGTCCTGATGCTCGAACGCTCCCAGCGTCGTTTCTTTGATTTCCTCCAAGTAGGTAAGCACAGACTTGGACCCTGAAGGATAATTGCGAATTGCCAGCGTGTTGACGAACATACCGATAAGCGGCTGCACATCGTCATGCGTTCGACCCGCAATCGGTGTTCCTACAACAATGTCTTCCTGGCCTGAATACTTGTGAAGGATGATCGTGTATGCCGCTAGCAGCACCATGTACAAGGTCGTTCTCGTATCGGCGGCTAATTTCCTCAAGTCTTGGCTCTGCTCGCGATCAAGCGAGAACTCGAACAGCGCACCATCATGACTCTGTACAGCAGGACGTACATAATCAGTAGGCAGCTCAAGCACAGGAAGTACGCCTTCCATTTGCTGCAACCAGTAAGTTTCTTGGCGCTTCAACTGCTCGATCTGCTCCTCGGAACGTTGCCACGCAGCAAAGTCCTTGTACTGAATGCGAAGCGGCTCAAGCTCATTCCCACTGTATAAGCTTGTGAATTCCTCGATCATAATGCCAATTGACGTGCCGTCCGAAATGATATGGTGCATGTCGAACAGGAGAATGTGACGCTGCGGAGCAAGCTCAATCAGCCCCGCCCTGAACAGTGGCGCTGTGGACAGATCGAAAGCGCGAATGAATTGCCGGATTTGCTCCTCGACTTCCGACCTTTCCAGGGCTGACATCTCTTCCACTACAAAATCAACTGTCGGATAAATGCGCTGCACAGGTTCTCCATTCACCATTTCAAAGCCGGTGCGAAGCGTTTCGTGACGTGTGATCAGCTGACGGAATGCATACTCCAATCGGTTCCGGTCAACATCACCCTCAAGCAGTAATGCCCCTGGCATGTTATAGCTCTGCTCAGCTCCTTCCAGCTGATGCAAAATGAACAATCGCTTCTGCACCGAAGATACCGGATATACATCCTTCTCCTCAACTGTCGGGATGGGTGCGAATTTGCGTCCTTGAGCATCTTCCATGAGCGCGGCCATCGCTTCCAAAGTAGGATTGCGGAACACATCGCGCAGAGACAGGCTGATATTCTCTTCTTTGTGCAGCTTGCTGACCAGTGTCGTCGCTCGTAATGAATGGCCGCCCAGCTCGAAGAAATGATCCTTTGCACCGACTCGGCTTAGACCGAGCACTTCCTGCCAGACTCTCGCAAGCCGAATTTCCTGTTCACTTCTAGGCGCCACATATTCCGTCTCTGCTTGTACGTGCTCTTCCGGTTCTGGCAGGGCTTTGCGATCTACCTTGCCGTTAGTCGTCAACGGCATCTGTTCAAGCTGAATGAAGTATGCCGGAATCATATAACTAGGCAGTTCTTTGGCAAGCATTGTTCTAATCTCGCCTGCAGGAAGCAGACGATCTGCTACATAATATGCGCACAGCTGCTTCTCTCCGTCCTCGCGGCCTCGGACGACAATCGTCGCCTTCTGAATCGGCGCCACTTTGAGAAGCTGCGCCTCTACTTCCCCAATCTCGATGCGATGGCCTCTGATTTTCACCTGATCATCCATTCGGCCAACGTATTCAATCGTTCCGTCCGGCAGCCATCTCGCCAAGTCCCCAGTACGATACATGCGCTCTCCCGGTACGAACGGATTATCAACGAATTTCTGTGCAGTCAGTTCTGGACGGTTCAAATATCCGCGAACTAACCCTTCTCCCGCTACACACAGCTCACCGGATACCCCTATCGGCTGTAAATCATTTCGTTCATTGACGATATAAATGGCTGTATTACTGATTGGACGACCGATCGGTACACTTACGGCTCGCTCCGGAATCTCTGTCACATCATGCCATGTCGCATATACCGTGCTTTCAGAAGGGCCGTAGGCATGCTTCAGTCTTCCCGGACCTGTCTGTTCAAGTGCTTTACGCACATGCGCGACAGAGGAGCGCTCGCCTCCGAACAATATCGCGCGGATATGACGCAGACAGGATACGTTTACGTCAACAAGAACATTGAAATAAGCGGTAGTAATCAGCATGACCGATATTTGTTCCGTTTCGATCAGCTCCGCCAGCTTGCGTGCATCAAGCAATGTATGATGAGGAACAAGAACCAGTTGGGACCCATTCGTTAATGCCCCGAAAATATCGAATGCGGAGCCATCGAAAGAATAACTCGATAATTGCAGTACCTTATCCTGCTCCGTAATTTCGATATAGTTGGTATTCTTCACGATGCGTACGATATTGCGGTGTGTCGTCAGGTTACCTTTGGGATTACCCGTTGTCCCCGAAGTGTAGATGACGCAAGCCAAATCTACAGCTGTACTCTTCGATTCCAACTTCGAAGCATCCTCATGATAAGACTGCTCATCGTCAAGTATAAGGAGTCTAGCTGCTGATTCCGTATTTGGCACACGATTCTGCAAATGCTGCTGAACCAGAATGACACGAGCACCCGAGTCTTCCAGCATGTAGCGAACGCGCTCCTCCGGATACTCCGGATCAATCGCGACGTAGCCGCCTCCCGCCTTCAAAACGGCAAGCATCCCAACAATCATGTCGATCGATCTTTCAGCCATGAGCCCAACTAGCGCTTCTGGCTGCACACCTTCAGATCTAAGTGTTCTGGCAAGGCGATTCGCCCGGGTATTCAGCTCACGATACGTCAGCTTGGTATCTTCATAAGAAACCGCGATTGCCTCTGGCTGTCGCTCCGCATGTTCCTCAATGAACTGATGTAGTGTTGCTTGACGAGGGAAATCCGTCCACACGTCATTAAATTCATGAAGCAGGCGATGCTTCTCATCTTCGGACAATAACACGGCATTGCCGATAGGCTGGTCTGGCTGGAATAACACAAAATGAAGCAGTCGGAAAAAATGTTCGAATAGAGTGGCAATATAGGAGGCATCATAGCGGCTTTCATCATAAAGCACCTCCAAATGAAGGCCATCGTCCTTCGCATCGAATCGGAATATGACGTCGGAGCTGACGCTAAGGTCGATAGAAGCGGTATGTATAGCTGAATAAGACACTACCGTATTCATCACCGGAAGTCCGTTCGTGTCCATCTCCAGGTTTAGGTTGTGTACCATTTTCCGAAACGGAAGATGACGATGCTCCAATGCTCCTCCGACGGCTGTCTTGATTGACCCCAATACGGAACGGAAGCTGCTTTCGCGTGTCAAATTCGTCTTCATAATGAGTACGTCACGAGGTGATGAGTCATCTTCCGATTCATCTATTGTCGGCATGCCTACAAGCACATTTTCTCGGTTCGTATAATGGTGGAGCAAGCAAGTGGCCCCTGCCAATCCAATCATGTACAGGGCAACATCCGAACCGTTCGCAAGAGTGTTCATTCTGTCTGACAGATCTGTTGGGAGTGAACGGATCATAGACACTTTGGCGGCATTCGTATCCGCGTTCGCTTCTCTTCCGTGTGTACTGCAATATGGCAAGATGCTCATGCTGTCATCCGAATCAAACATTCCATTCCAATAGGCTTCTTCTTTCTCATATACCGACTTCATTCGTGAACCTCCCTGTCTTAACGGGTGTAATGGAATAGAAGAGCGCGTCCCCACAGCGGGCACGCGCTCCCGCAATTACATAAATTCCAAGTACAGCATGTATCGCTTGTGTACATGTACAAATGTAGAACAAGGTTGTGGACCTAGTTAACCAAATTGATAGAGCTGCAACCCTAGCTATGATCGTTCGATAAGCGCGGTTTCTCTGGGTGGAGGCGGTTAAGGCGTTGCTGCCTTACCGCAATACCTGCTGCCAGCACATTTTAGAACGCGAACTCAATCGTGTCGATCTTGCTCTTTTCCTGTGTCTGCTGTCCACTTATCGAAATATCTTGAATGCGGATGCGAGGGTTCTCGCATACTTGGGACAGTATTGACAAGTAATCCCTCATCATTCTGTGTATGCCAGCTGCTTTGAACAGCTTGGAAGCATACAGGAAGCTTCCCTTCATACCATCGTCTTCTTCCGATACAGACAGCGTCAGATCGAACTTCGCGCTGACCGAGTCATCTGTCACGTAAGGCGATATCGTCAATCCACCGATTCCGGCTTCACGCTCCTCCGTATTCTGGAGGACGAACACCGTATCGAACAATGGATTGCGGCTTGTCTCCCACTGCAGCTTCAAGAGGTCAATCAGTTCCTCGAATGGATACTCCTGATGTTCGAATGCCCCTAATGTTGACTCTTTCACCTCTGCCAAAAACGATTGGAACGTTTTATCGCCCTGCGGACGGTTACGAATCGCGAGGGTATTGACGAACATACCGATCAATGGCTCCAAATCGGCATGATTGCGACCCGCAACAGGAGTACCGACAATAATGTCATCCTGACCGCAATATTTGGATAACAGAATCTGATAGGCGGACAATAAGACCATGTACAGCGTGCACTCATGATTAGAAGCAAGTTGGTTCAGCTGGCCCGTCACAACCGGGTTAATTTCGAATTCGATCTGCTCCCCTTCGAAGCTGCGAACCGCCGCTCTATCATAATCCAACGGCAACTCTGTGTTCGGAAGATCGCCTTGCAGCATACTCATCCAATAGTCTTCTTGGTGCTTCAGCCTCTCAAGATTCTCACTCGCCTGCTGCCATACCGCATAATCCTTGTACTGGATACGCAGCGGCGGCCGTTCTTCATTCGCATACAATCGAGTAAATTCATCAACTAAATTGCTCATTGAGGCACCATCAGAAATGATATGGTGCATATCAAAGACGAGAATATGCCGATCCTGCCCAACTTCGAACAACCCGACCCGCAATAATGGCGGCTGCTCCAGGTCGAACTGTCGGATAAATTGTCCAATCATCTCCGGAACTTCGTCCTCGGATGCCTGTCTGTAGTCAATAGTGAATTCCGTATTGCGATGGATGCGCTGCATCGGCTCGCCGTCTACCATCTCAAAGCCAGTACGTAAAGTCTCGTGACGAGCGATGAGCTTCAAAAATGCTGTCTGGAATTGATCTCGATTCAGCTGTCCTTCAAGCACCAGCATGCCAGGCATATTGTAGCTGAGCTCGCTTCCTTCCAGCTGGCTCATGATATAGAGTCGCAACTGAGCCGAAGATAACGGGTAGTATTCTTGCTCCTCGGCAATCGGAATGGCTGTATACAATGAGGTCTCCATTTGCGAGATTGCTTGAGACATCTCCTCGATAGTCGGATGACGGAACACACCTCTTAACGGGAAGTTGACGTTCATTTCCTTGTACAGCCTGCTCACCAGAGTCGTTGCCCGCAGCGAGTGGCCGCCCAGCTCGAAGAAGTTGTCCTTCACGCCTACGCTCGGTAACCCCAATACATCCTGCCAAATGCGTGCAAGTCTTGCTTCCGTATCTGTACGCGGCGCGATATACTCCGTTCCAGTCTCAATGCCGCCTTCTGGCTTCGGCAGCGCTCTCCGATCGATCTTCCCATTCGGCGTCAGCGGCAGCCGCTCCAACTGTACGAAGTAGGACGGAATCATGTAGCCTGGCAGCTCCTGCGACAATGCTGCCCGCATCTCGCCCGCCGTGAGTGAGCGCTCTGCCGCGAAATACGCGCACAGCTGCTTCTGGCCCGCATGATCTTCCAACGCCACCACGGTCGCCTCCTGTACCGCCGGTACATGCAGCAACTGCGATTCCACCTCGCCCAGCTCAATGCGGAAGCCCCTGATTTTCACCTGATGGTCGCTTCGGCCCACATACTCGATGCTGCCGTCTGGAAGCCAGCGCGCTACGTCACCTGTCTTGTACAGCCGCTCACCAGGTGCGAACGGGTTATCAAGGAACTTCTCCTCCGTCAAGTCCGTTCTCCCCCAGTACCCGCGTCCGACACATGCCCCAGATACGTAGAGCTCGCCCTTCACGCCGATCGGCTGCAGCTCGAAGCTGTCGTTCACGATGTAAATGCTCGTGTTCGCGATCGGCTTGCCGATTGGCGGCAGACCAACCTCGATAACTTCCGGCGTCATTGTGTAGGTCGTCACGACATGAGTCTCCGATGGCCCGTAATGGTTGTGCAGGCAGATATCGAGTCGCTTCAAGCACGCCTGCACTTGCGGTGTCACGACCAGTTGCTCGCCCGCCGTAATGATATGGCGCACGCAGTGCGGGAATGCTTCGGCCCACTCCGGCTCGGCGAAGATGAATTTCAGGAACGCCACTGGAATGAACATCACGTCGATTTCATGCTTTTCGATTTCCTGGAACAAGCGTACCGGATCCTTGCGCATCTCATTGTCGACCATATACAAGCTTCCGCCGAACAAGAGCGCAGAGAACATTTCCTGATAGCATACATCGAAGCTGCCGGACGCATATTGCAAGATCCGCGAAGGCATCGGAATGTTCGTGCCTTTCTGCTGATAATGCAGCAGGTTGACCATGTTGCCGTGCTCCAGCATGACCCCTTTCGGATTGCCCGTCGTTCCGGATGTGTAGATGATATAGAGCAGGTTGGACGGTTTGCTGCCATTCGGTACGTCAGCTCCGTCGCCTTGGTACAGGGACTTATCGCGTACATCAATTAGGCGGACATCATCAGGAATAATCCCCGGCAGCTCCGATTGCGCCAATACCAGCTTAGCCCCGCTGTCTGCCAACATGTAGCGAATACGCGTCTCTGGATATTCGGGATCGATCGGTACGAATGTGCCCGATGCTTTGAGTACGGCTAGCACTGCGACGACTGTATCCAGCGTTCGCTCGACAATAATGCCGACAGGCTGCTCTGCGGTCACCCCATACTCACGCAGCTTCCACGCTAGCTGATTCGCCTTCCGGTTGAGCTCTCTGTAGCTTAATTGCTCGCAGCCAGAGACGACAGCGACAGCATCTGGTGTCCGCTCCACCTGTTCCGCGAACAGTTCATGCACCGTCTTGTCGCATGGATGCGCCATATCTGTATCATTGAACTTATCCTGAAGCAGCGCCTTTTCCTCATTGGTTACCATGCTCAAGTTAGACAGACTTGCTTGCGGGTTATCCAGCACCGCATCGACTAATTGTTCGAAATGTCTTGCCATTCGCTCAATCGTGCCTCGCTTGAATAAATCTGTTGCGTATTCAATGCTGCACACGATTTCCGCTTCATCCTCTTCCGCTTGGAAGGTCAAATCGAACTTGGATACGGTGTGTTCATTCGGCACCGACTGGAGTCGTACCCCATCAATCTTCATTTCACCTTGATCCGCATTTTGCAAAATAAACATCGTATCAAATACCGGATTGCGGCTCATATCGCGCATCACTTGCACCTGTTCGACCAATGCTTCGAATGGATAATTCTGATTCTCGAAGGCGCCAAGCGTTGTTTCTTTTATTTCATCCAAATAGGATAAGAAAGTCTTGCTGGCAGCCGGATAGCTTCGAATGGCCAGCGTATTGACGAACATGCCGAGAAGCGGCTGTAAGTCTCCATGGTTCCGGCCTGCGATCGGCGTACCTACGATAATGTCCTCTTGAGCGGAATACTTGTGAAGCATCGTCTTGTACAGCGCGATCAGCACCATATACATTGTGGCTCCGTTCTCCGCTGCAATTCTCCGCAGCCCCGTACTTCTCACTGGATCTAGATCGAACTGCAGCAAATCTCCGCGGAAGCTTTGCGTTGTCGGACGAATGGAGTCCGTCGGCATTTCCAGCACCGGGAGCTCTCCCCCCAGTACCTTCAGCCAATATCCTTCTTGCAGCTTCATTGCCTCCTGCTGAGTATCCGATTGCTGCCATACGGCGTAATCCTTATATTGAATCCGCAGCGGCGCAAGCTCTTCTCCACTGTACAAGCGGACAAACTCATTGATGAGAATGCCCATCGACGTACCGTCTGAGATGATATGATGCATATCGAACATGAGAATGGAACGTTCTTCGGACAATTCGATAACTCCGATTCGCAGCAGAGGCGGTTTCTCCAATTGGAAGGAACGCACAAACTGCTGCATAAGCTTCGAAGCACCTTCCTCGCTTGCGAGCACATGCTCGATTGCGAAGTTTACTTCCGGGTAAATCCGTTGAACAGGCTCGCCGTTCACAATCTCAAATCCGGTGCGCAGCGTTTCATGACGCTCAATCAGTCTCTTGAAGGCTTTTTCCAATCGCCCAAGATCCACAGCTCCCACAAGCAGCATCATGTTCGGCATGTTGTAACTCAGCTCCGCCCCTTCAAGCTGATGAAGAATATACAAGCGTTTTTGAGCCGAAGACACCGGATAATGCTGGCTTGGAGCCGCCACCGGGATACTCACATGCCTGCTTCCCTCCGCATTGCTGAGTCGCTTCGCCATCGCTTCAAGCGTCGGATATTGAAATACATCTTTCAAGGGCAACTCGATATTAAGCTCCTGATGCAGTCTGTTCACGAGCAGCGTCGCCTTCAGGGAATGACCACCCAACTCGAAGAAATGATCCGTCACGCTTACACTGCTAATACCGAGCACATCCTGCCAAATTTGAACAAGCTGTGCTTCAAGCGGCGTCCGAGGCGCAACGAAAGTCTCTCCGCTCCGTCCTTCTTCCGGAGCCGGCAGCGCCTTGCGGTCTACCTTGCCGTTCGGTGTGAGTGGAAGCTGTTCCAGCTGAATAAAGTGCGCTGGAAGCATATAACTTGGCATAGCTTGACCCATCACTTCGCGCAAATGATTCCCCTCAAGCGGACGCATCGCTACATAGTAGGCGCATAGCTGCTTCTCGCCTGTGTCAGTGTCTCGTGCGACGACGACCGCTTCCTGCACATCCTCTACATTCAGCAGCTGCGCCTCGATCTCACCTAGCTCAATCCGATATCCGCGAATTTTCACCTGTTGGTCGATTCGGCCAACATATTCAATGGAACCGTCAGGAAGCCATTTCGCCAAGTCTCCCGTGCGGTACATCCGCTCTCCCTGGACGTACGGGGAATCGACGAACTTCTCTGCCGTCAAGTCTGGACGATTCAAATATCCTCGTGCCAATCCATCACCTGCCACGCACAACTCGCCGGCAACGCCTACTGGCTGCAGCTTATTGTTCGCATCAACGATATAGATTGACGTATTGCTGATCGGACGTCCAATCGGTACCGTCACCGCATTCTCCGTGACTTCGTACACATCGTGGCAAGTCGCGAATACGGTGCTCTCCGTCGGGCCATATACATGCTTGAGTGTACCTGGCGCGACATGATTGAGCGCCTTGCAGACGTGGCTGACAGATACCCGTTCTCCACCGAATAAGATAGCCCGAATATTGCTCAAGCAGGAAGCCTGGACATCAACCAGTACGTTGAAGTACGCCGTCGTGATGAACATAACCGAAATCTTCTCTTGTACGATCAACTCAGCCAATTGCCGCACTTCCAGAAGCGTCTCGTGTGGTACAAGAACAAGCTTGGCCCCGTTCAACAGCGCACCATAGATGTCGAAGGTCGACCCGTCAAATGCATAGCTGGACATCTGCAGCACGTTGTCATGGTTCGTGATGTCGATATATTCGGTTTCTCTCACCACGCGTACAATATTGCGGTGCGTCGTCAAGTTCCCCTTCGGCTTACCCGTCGTGCCGGATGTGTAGATGACATAGGCTAAGTTCTCGCTGCTTGCGTCTGTGTTCGCCTCAAGATTCGAACCGTTGCTGTCATAGGATGTTTCGGTGTCAAGAATGATAATTGCGTCAAGTGGCGATGCGTCCATTGCTGGAATTTTCCCCGTTAAGTGCTGCTGTGCCAGCATGATTCGCGCACCGGAATCTTCAAGCATGTACCGAATCCGGTCTTCCGGATATTCCGGATCGATTGGCACATACCCGCCTCCTGCCTTCAAGATTGCCAGAATGCCAATAATCATATCCGGCGAACGTTCAGACATGAGACCTACCAGCTTATCCGTTCCAACTCCGACTGCCCGCAATGTACGTGCCAATCGGTTCGCCCGATCGTTCAAATCACGATACGTCATCTGGACATCTCGGAAGGAGATGGCAACTGCATCTGGATGTCGTTCGGCTTGCTCCTCGAATAAGCGATGCAGCATCATCTCTCGAGGGTAGTTCGTAAGTGTATCGTTGAATGATTGGATCACTTCCGACTTCTCGGCTTCCGTCGCGAGCTCCAGATCTTCTACAGCAAGCCGTGGATTGTCTACGATCTGCTCCAAAATATTGTTCAAATGCCCCATCAACCGTTCCATGTCTGCTTGTACGAAGCGGTTAGCATTGTAATCAAACCGAATAGAGATCTGTTCTCCCGGTACGACGATCAAGTTGAAGTCGTAATTGGTCTGTTCCTCCACCGCTACATCAGTTAAGGATGGCATACCAAGCTCGTCGCCGCCCGCCTGCTCTAGCTGTTCGTCCATCGGGTAGTTCTCGAACACCATAATTTGTCTGATCGCATTCTGCTTCAGCGCACTGCGAGATTGTATCTCATACAGCGGATAATAATCGTACTTGCCGGACTCCAGCGCTTGTTCTTGAAGCAGCCCCATCAGTTCCGCAAAGCTGGTGCTTCCCTCGCACTTGACGCGGATCGGAATCGTATTAATGAATAAGCCGATCATTGTCTCAATGCCTGGCACCTCTGCTGGTCTGCCTGATACGACGCTGCCGAAAACAACATCATTTGTGCCATTGTATTTTTGCAAAATAACGCCCCATGCCGCTTGCAGTAAAGTATTAAGCGTAACCTGATGCTGTCTCGCCGTCCGGCTAATGGATGCGCTCAAGCCAGCATCCAATTCACGACTCCATTTTTCAGCCTTATATGGTTCGTTATCGATTCCCGCCGATGATTCTTGCGGGATCTCTGTTACCTGATCGTAATCAGCCAAGTATGCAGACCAATAAGTCCCGGCCGCCTCCTCGTCCTGCTGCCCTAGCCATTCAATGTATTGGCTGTAAGCTGGAACCGCTGTTCTATCCGGCGTCTTCCGCTCCAGTAAGGCGGCATACGTATCGAACAGTTCTTGCATCAGCTGGGGCAGGCACCAACCATCCATTAAGATATGGTGAGAGCTCCACAGTACACGGCAGCTCAATTCCCCTGTACGGATAGCCGATACGCGCATCAGGGCACCTTGTGCGAGATCGAAGCCAAGCAGTTGGTCACTGCTGACCGTTTCTTGAATGAAGGATTGCTGCTCCTCTTCATTCAGAGCGCGCACATCCTGGAACGAAAATCCTATTGGCTTGTTCCGGAATACGACTTGTACCGGTTCGCCTTGAGGGCCGCTAATGAAGTTCGTTCGCAACACAGCGTGCCGCTTTGCCAATTCGTTCAGACTGCTGGAGAATAGTTCCACATCAAGCGTACCTTCCAATGTGAACATCGTCTGCTCATGATACGCCCCCGTCAGACTGTCCATCGCGCTGTGGAACCACATTCCCTTCTGCATCGGCGTCAATGCATATACATTCTCGATCTCGCCGATATGCTGCATTTGCGAAGATATCCGATCCAGCCACTCCAAGCTAAGTCCCTTAAACAAGACATCACTTGGCGTCAATTGCGTCCGCTCCTGTGCTTCGCAGTGTGCGATAATTTCTTTCAGTGATTCCGTAAGGAGATCACCCAACTCCTCCATCGTCTCTTTGCGATACTCCTTGACGCTGTAACTTAAGCCCAGCGTCAATTGGCCTTCTGCGATCACGCCGTTAATATCGAGCGGATACTTGCGCTCCTGCTCATCGCTAATCTCCGAGCCGCTTGCATATGGAGATACGCTCAGTTCGTTATTGCTCAAGTCCGCATCGAACTGTCCCAGGTAGTTGTAACGAATTTGTGTCGTTGGCGCATCTTTCCAAGCCTGTTGGCCCGAATTGGATAAATACCGGAACAGACCGTACCCGATTCCTTTGTTCGGAATGCGGCGCAAATCCTCTTTTACCTTCTTGATCTGAGATCCAAGACTGTCGTTCGCTTCCATCCCGAGCTCAAACGGATATTCGGTCGTAAACCAGCCAACCGTCCGCGTAATATCCATGCCTTGTATAATGGACTCGCGTCCATGCCCTTCCAGCGTAACCAGTATGCGCTCGATGCCGCGCCACTTCATGAGTGCCCTGCCAAGCGCTGTGAGCAGAATATCATCCATTTCGGTGTTGTAAGCACGGTGAACATGCTTCAGAAGCCGTTCTGTATCTTCCCGATTCCACTCGAGCACGACGGATTCACTATCGCGCTGCAAGGAAACCGTGCACTCGCTGTCTTTAGGCAGGGCGGCCACTTCCGTCTGCGCGACGCCGAGCCAATAAGCAGATTCCTTATCCATCGCTGGACTATTCGCATACTCTACTAGCTGTTCCGCCCATGTACGGAAGCTGTCCGTCTTCATCGGCAGACGTACTTGGCGTTGATTCAGCGCCTGTTCGTAGCCTGATGCGAGATCCTCAAGCAATATTCTCCAAGACACGCCATCGATGACTGCGTGGTGGATAACGAGCAGCAAGTGATCACCATCACTGCCGTGGAATAAGCCTGCCTTGACCAAAGGCCCTGCCTGTAGATCAATACTGCCTTGAATGTGGTTTGCTTCCGCTTCAATCGCTGCGGCGAAATCCGACTGATCCGTTAAATCGATCTCTTCCATACTGAAGAGTTCGCCCTCTACTAGGGATCGATTCCAGAGCGAAAATTCTCCTTGTTCCGTTCTCTGAATTACAATACGAAGCGCATCGTGGTGTTCAACCAACTTATAAAGCGCCTTGCGCACTGCATCTGCGACAAAGCCATCCTTGCGATACAGCATTACCGACTGATTGAAATGATGCGGATTCGCAAACTGCTGATGCTCGAACCAATGAAGAATCGGTGTCATCGGCACCTCACCGACGACTTCTCCCTGATCAGCCGTTCGATTAATCGGCTGCATGTATGGAACCAACTGTGTAACCGTTGGGTATTTGAACAAGTCGCGAATTTCAAGCTTAAAGCCCGCCTGCTGCATTCTTGCTGCCACTTGAATGGACTTGATGGAATCTCCACCAAGCTCGAAGAAGTGATCGGTTATCCCGACACGTTCGATGCCAAGTACGGCTTGCCATACGGTTGCCAGCATCTGTTCCGCTTCCGTGCGCGGCGCAACATATTCCGATTCAACTTGAAGGCTTCTCTCTGGAGCCGGCAAAGCTTTGCGATCCAGCTTGCCGTTCGGCGCCAGTGGCATCTGCTCCAGCCTTACGAAGTATGATGGAATCATGTAGCTCGGCAGTTCGGCGGCAAGTGCGGCTCGCAGGTCACTTACTGTTGCTTCTCCGTCTGCTACATAGTAGGCGCAAAGTGACTTCTGTCCGCTCTCTTCTTCCCTCGCAACGACGACTGTCTCCCGAACCGCGTCAATATTCAGCAGCGCAGTCTCCAGCTCGCCAAGCTCGATTCGATAGCCGCGGATTTTCACCTGATGATCAATCCGTCCTAAATATTCGATGTTGCCGTCTGGCAGCCACCGTGCGAGATCACCCGTTCGGTACATCCGTTCACCCACGGAAGGCACCAATACGAATTTCTCTTCTGTCAGTTCTGGGCGATTCCAGTATCCGCGCGCCAATCCGACGCCCGCGATGCACAGTTCGCCCGCTACGCCGATCGGCTGTACTTGATTGTGCCCGTTCACAATATAAATGCGTGTGTTGTCAATCGGCTTGCCAATTGGCACACTCACATAAGTTTGGCCTGGTTCGCAGTCGAAGTACGTGACATCCACCGTCGCCTCTGTTGGACCGTACAGATTGATGAGTCGTGCTCCGCTGGCAGGTGCAACATACTGATGGAATCGCTCGACCTGCGATGCCAACAGCGCCTCTCCGCTGGTGAACACCTGCTTCAGTGGAGACAGACGCTCACGCTCGGTTTCAGGCAGCTGCTCGATATGCTCGAGGAAGGCATGCAGCATAGATGGTACAAAGTGCATTGTCGTAATATCATACTGTTCGATCGCCTCAACGATTGCTGCCGGATTCTTCTCTCCGCCAACTGGAAGCATAAGCACCTTCGAGCCGACAAATGCCCACCAGAACAGCTCCCAAACAGATACGTCGAACGTGATCGCCGTCTTCTGCATAATTGTGTCATCCGCGCCAATCGGGTACCTCTTCTGCATCCACAACAAGCGGTTGATGACTGACGTATGCTCGACCATAACCCCTTTCGGACGTCCGGTCGTACCAGATGTATAGATGATGTAGGCGATATCGGTTGGCTTGTTGACCACCTCAAGGTTAGAGCAATCCTGATCGTAAGAGCCAGCATCATCCAGATTAAAAATGCGACCTGCAAAATCAATTGCTTCACCCGCACTGCCTTGAACAATCAGCACTTGAGCCTCGGAATCGTCCAGCATATATCGGATGCGCTCTTCGGGATAATCCGGCGCGATCGGCACATAGGCGCCGCCAGCTTTCAATATCCCCATGATGCCAACCATTAGCTCTAACGATCGTTCCGCCATAATGCCGACGATCTGATCCGGAACAACGCCTGCTGCTCGCAGTGTTCGCGCCAACTGATTGGCACGATCATTCATCTCCTGGTAGGTCATCGTATCTGCTCCGTACAACACCGCCGTCGCATCCGGCGTCCGCTGAACCTGCTCCTCGAACATCCGATGAATCATCTGTTCGCGAGGATATTCGACTTCCGTATCATTGAATGCCGTCAGCAGCTCTGCCTTCTCGTCGTCGGTCGCCAGACGGACATCTTTCACAGCAATGGCCGGATCAGCTGTTACCTGCTCAAGGACGTGAATCAGATGCTGCCGCACTCTCTCCATATCTGCTCGATCATACATGGCGGCATTGTACTCGAGGCGAATCATCATATCCTCGCCAGGCATCACGACGAGATTGAAATCATAGCTCGTCTGCTCGGCTACCCGCACGTCAGTAATGTTCAATTGTCCCCGCTCATCACCAGCCTGTTCCATTTGCTCTTCCATCGGGTAATTTTCGAACACCAGAATATGATTAATCAAATCCTGCTTATGAGCGCTGAGCGCCTGTATGTCATACAGCGGATAATAATCATACCGCCCTGACTCCAGTGCCTTCTCCTGAAGTTGCTTCATCACGTCGGCAAATCTGTCATCCGCTTCACACACAACACGAATCGGAATGGTGTTAATGAATAGTCCAATCATGGATTCAATGCCTGGGATTTCCGCCGGTCTGCCCGATACGACTCCGCCGAATACAGCGTCGCCGGTATTGTTGTACTTCTGCAAAATAATGCCCCATGCCGCCTGCATTAGCGTGTTCAGCGTCAGCTGATGCTGCTTCGCTACCCGATGCATCTTCGCAGTTAAAGCCTCGCCCAGTTCAAATACGAGATTGTCACTAATATATACATCGCTGCGCCCGCTCGATTTCTTCTGAGGAAGAACCGTTTGCTGATCGTAATCCGACAGATAGTCGCTCCAATACTGGGATGCAGCTGTGTAATCCTGCTTGTACAGCCATTCAATATAGAGACTGTATGGCGATGCTCCCGATCGGCTGCTTGACCGTCCATTTACGGAATCGGAATACGTCTCGAGCCATTCTTGCGTGAGCTGCGGCAAGCACCAGCCGTCCATCAGAATATGATGAGAGCTCCAAATGACATGACTGCAGTTCACGCTCGTCCGCAACACGGACACCCGCATGAGCGCATCGCGCTCCAGATTGAAGCCCCGCTGCTTGTCAGCTTGCGCCATCGCTTCAACTCGATCCTGCTTCTCATGCTCCGGCAATTCCGTTAGATCCTCGTAACTAAATTCCAGATTCTTGTTCCGGTATACAATTTGCAGCAATTCTCCGTTCCAGCCGCTGAAGAAATTGGTGCGAAGCACCGCATGGCGCGTCGCGAGTACATCTAGGCTGCTTGCGAATAGCTGAACGTCAAGCTCTCCTTGAATCGTAAAGCGAGTCTGTTCAAAATAAGCGCCCGCTTGACCGTCCATCGCATTATGGAACCACATTCCCTTCTGCATCGGCGTCAGTGCATAAATGTTCTCGATGTCCCCGAGATCCCTCGTCTGCTCCGCAATACGCTCCAGATCCTCAATACCAAGCCCGTTAACCAATACGTCACTAGGTGTCAATTCTGGCTTGTCTTTCGATGCGCAGTGAGCAACGATCTCCTGCAAACTTCCCTTCAGCAATCCTGCAAGCCGGTCAATCGTATCGCGGCGGTATTGCTTGCTGCTGTAGCTCACTT
This sequence comes from Paenibacillus sp. MER 180, assembly GCF_023713665.1. NCBI lineage: Bacteria > Bacillati > Bacillota > Bacilli > Caryophanales > Paenibacillaceae > Paenibacillus > Paenibacillus sp. MER 180. Next base: position 39,504 of record NZ_JAMAVT010000018.1, read on the forward strand.
CCAATCCAAGAACCCCAGCCGATATCATCCCGTTAAAATCAAGCGTGGTGTTACGAGCCTGACGAACGCTTATCTCTGCGCCGCCCGAATATGGAGAGACTTCCATCTCATTGTTCTGCAAATCCTGATCGAATTGTCCCAAATAGTTGAAGCTGATTTCTGGCTGAGCTGATGCTTCTGATCGTGATACATTTTCCGTACCAGACATACCTGAGTCCGATAAATATCGATGAATGCCATAACCGATGCCTTTATTCGGAATACGTCGCAAATTTTCCTTCATTCGTTTGATTCGATAGGACAAACTCTTGTTCGGATCGCTCTCGAGCAGGAATGGATATTCACTCGTGAACCACCCCACAGTGCGCGAAATATCAAGCTCCGGCATGATATTTTCGCGGCCGTGTCCTTCAAGTGTAACTAAGGCTTTCTCATGTCCACACCATTGCTGTATAGCCATGCCGAGCGCCGCGAGCAGAATGTCGTTCATGTCTGTGTTATAAGCCCGGTGAACATGCTTCAGCAGCATATCCGTCTCCTCCCGGCTCCATTCTACTACGACCGACTCGCTATCCTGCTGCAAGGATGTCTCCGCTTCGAAATCCTTCGGCAAAGGCAAAATACTCGTTGCATTCGCTTCTGCCTGTTCCCAGAAGACTTGTTCCTCTATCATGGCTTCGCTTCGTGCATATGACGCGAGCTGATTCGCCCATGTGCGGAAGCTGTCCGTCTTGGCAGGCAGCCGAACAGGCTCTCCCTTCAACGCTTGTTCATATCCAGTAGCGATATCCTCCAGCAAGATGCGCCAGGACACACCGTCAACAACGCCATGGTGCATGACAAGCAGAAGATGATCCCCCTCATCGGTACGGAACAATCCGGCTCTTGCCAACGGCCCATCGTGCAGGTCGAAGCTGCGCTGAATCTCCGTGGCCTTGGCTTCAATGATCTGCCGTACATTCTGCTCATGATCACCTGATGCTGAGCCAGTAAGGTTTAGAACTTCCAGATGGAACAATTCTCCCTCTTCGATTGCGCGATTCCAAGCTGTATAATCACCTTGATCATTCTGTCGGAATACGATGCGCAGCGCATCGTGATGTTCCGTTACTGCCTGAAGTACATTGCGGATTGCCGCTTCGTTAAAGCCTTCTCTCCGGTACAGCATGATCGACTGGTTATAGTGATGCGCATCGGCAAACTGCTGTTCAAAAAACCATCCAAGAATCGGCGTAAGCGGCACATCACCTGATACTTCGCCCTGATCTGCAACCTTGCTTGCCCTCTGCAAGTGGGACCCCAGTTGGGCAATCGTTGGATACTTGAACAGATCCCGAATTTCAAGCTTATAGCCTGCTTGCTGCAATCGGGAAGCAACTTGGATAGACTTGATGGAGTCGCCTCCAAGCTCAAAGAAATGATCCAGCACACCGACTCGTTCAATACCAAGGACGGTTTGCCATACATTCGCCAGCGCTAACTCCTCTTCCGTGCGTGGCGCCACGTATTCAATCCCCGTGTGCGCACCCGCTTCTGGGGCAGGCAGCGCCTTGCGATCGACTTTCCCGTTCGGTGTGAGCGGCAGGCGATCCAGTTGAACGAAATAGGATGGAATCATATATGCGGGCAATTCATCGGCCAATGCGCTTCTCAGTTCACTCACCGTCAGCTTGCGATCCGCAACGAAATAAGCGCATAATGCTTTTGTCCCGTTCGGATCCTGACGCGCCACGACGACACTCTCCCGAACAGTCTCCACCTTAAGAAGCTTGGACTCGACTTCGCCGATCTCAATGCGGTAACCGCGTATTTTCACCTGATGGTCGATACGGCCTAAATATTCGATGTTGCCATCCGGCATCCAACGAGCCAGATCCCCTGTGCGGTACATTCGGTGATCCTGCAGGAATGGATCTGCGACGAATTTCTCGCTCGTCATCTCTGGACGATTCCAATACCCACGACCGACGCATGGGCCGCCGATATAGAGCTCCCCGATGACACCAACCGGAAGCAAGGAACGCTGTCCGTCCATAATGTACATCGTTACACCCGGCAATGGTTTTCCAATCGGCAGCGCTCTTGGAACAGTTGGAGTCGTTGGTTCATAATAGCTGGCATCGATGCATGTCTCAGTCACGCCATAGCTATTAATGATGCGGAACTGCGAACCGAATCGATCCAGCATCTTCTGAAACTCATCCGGCGGGCAATAGTCCGATCCAACGGCGACAAGCTTCAAGCTGCTGATATCCAGCTTGTTCTCATACACATATTCCATAAGCGGAATGACGATAGATGGCGTGCAGTCGAACATATGAAGACGATGCTTCCGGATCAATTCGTAGATTGCAGCCGGATTCGCACGTGCATGCTCAGGGCAAAGAACCAGTTCCCCGCCATGCAGCAGCGCACGAATCAAATCACCTGAAAATACGTCGAATGAGAAGCTCGCCCATTGCATCCAGCGAATGCTTTCTTCCCGCAGACGATATTCACGTTCCCAAGCCTTCGCCATAACTGTCAGTTGTCTGTGCTCAATCATGGCACCCTTCGGCTGTCCGGTCGTGCCCGATGTATAAATGACGTAAGCCAGGTGTTGTGGTTCAGTGATGGACACAAGATTGGCAGCATCCTCAGCATAGGATGACTCATCATCAAGCAGAACCCATGTACCGTCAAACGATGAGAGAGACTGTAAATGGCTCTGCGTCACCAATACGTTTGCCTTGGAATCCTCCAGCATGTAACGGATACGTTCTTCCGGATATTTCGGATCAATTGGAACGTAAGCGCCGCCTGCCTTCAAGATCGCCATAATGCCCACGATCATGTCCAGCGAACGGTCTGCCAAGATGCCGACGAGCTGCTCCGGCTGCACGCCGTGTTGACGAAGCGTACGTGCCAGACGGTTCGCCCTCTCGTTCAACTCCCGATACGACAGTTGTTCATTCTCATGCACGACCGCAGTTCGTTCCGGTGTAAGAGCGGCCTGCTCCTCAAAGAGTTGATGAACCGTGTGCTTCTGCTCCATTTCTGACGGATCATGATTGAACTTGAATCGAATTTGCTCTTGCTCACCCGGCGTCAACATCCCGAGCACGGAGATTTGCGCCTCAGGCGACTGTGCAATTGAATGAAGCAGCTGTCGATAATGATCCGCCATTCTTACGATTGTGTCTTGTCTGTATAAGGACGAAGCATACTCCAAGCTGCAAGCGAGCCCTTCCGCTCCTTCCGCAACGTCCAAGCTGAGATCGAACTTGGATATTTGGTGTTCGAAGCCATACGGCTTCAATTGGAGTCCTGGAAGTTCAAAATCCTTGTTCTCCATATTTTGTAGGGAGAACATCGTATCGAACAGCGGGTTGCGGCTCATGTCTCTTGTAACATGAAGCTTCTCAACAAGCTCTTCGAATGGGTACTCCTGATGTTCAAATGCAGCTAACGCCTGCTCCTTCACTTGTTCCAAATAAGCACGGAACGTCGATTCTCCAGCCGGATAATTGCGAATTGCGAGCGTATTGACGAACATACCGATAAGCGGCTGCAAATCGTCGTGCATTCTCCCTGCGTTCGTCGTGCCGACGACAATATCTTCCTGACCCGTGTACTTATGCAGCAGCACCGTGTAAGCTGCGAGCAGAACCATGTATAACGTCGTTCCGCTATCCGCTGCGAGGCGTTGCAATGCCGTACTTATATCCGAATCGACCGTAAATTCATAAGTCTCCCCTTCGTAGCTCTGAATGGCTGGACGCGCGTAATCCGTTGGAAGCTCAAGTACAGGCAGTTCTCCGCCAAATGTTTGCAGCCAATAGGCCTCCTGCTGCTTCGAGCGCTTCTGCTGTGCTTCCGACTGCTGCCAAGCGGCAAAGTCTTTATATTGAATGCGCAGCGGTGGCAGCTCCTCACCGCCGTACAACCGAGCGAATTCCTCTACTACGACTCCCATAGATGCACCGTCAGAAATGATATGGTGCATGTCATAGAGGAGCACATGACGATCCGGTTTCATTTCAATTAAGCCAACTCTCAGCAACGGCGGAGTCATCAAGTCGAACGCTCGGATAAATTCGCGGGTTTTCTGCGCCGCTTCCTCCTCGCTTGCCTGCATATATTCAATGGCAAAGCTTACATCCTGATACACCTTCTGCACCGGTTCTCCGTCCATCAGCTCGAATCCGGTACGCAGTGTCTCATGTCGTGCAATCAGCTTGCGGAATGAGGCTTCGAGGCGTTCTCTATCCAGCAGTCCCTCCAGCAGCATGGCACCCGGCATATTGTAACTCTGTTCCGCACCTTCGAGCTGCTGCAGGACATACAGCCTCTTTTGCGCTGAAGATACCGAATAATACTCGCTTTCCTTCACCCGTTCAATCGCGCTGAACTCCTGCTGCTCCATCCCTTCCATAAGCAAAGCCAATTCTTCGATCGTCGGATTGCGGAACAAATCACGAAGCGGCACATTGACGTTCAACTCCTTGTGAAGCTTGCTTGCCAATGTAGCTGCCCGCAGCGAATGTCCCCCAAGGGCGAAGAAATTATCCTTGATGCCGACCCTTTCCACACCAAGCGACTCCTGCCAGATTTGCGCAAGTCGTTCTTCAAGTGGAGTACGAGGCGCAATATACTCCGTGCCAATAGCCATGTTAGCTTGGGGATCGGGCAATGACTTGCGATCCAGCTTGCCGCTTGGCGTAAGTGGCAGCTGTTCCATTTGCACAAAGTGAGAAGGAATCATGTAATCCGGCAGATTGGAAGACAGCGCCTCTCTCAATTCATTCACGGTAAGCGCAGAGTCTGCTACCATGTACGCACACAGCATATGTTGGCCATTACCGTCCGGCCTAGCATCCACGATGACCTCTCGTACGCCCGCTATCTTCTTCAAGCTCGACTCGATTTCGCCCAGCTCGATACGGAATCCACGGATTTTGACTTGGTGATCAATCCGTCCCAAATATTCAATTGTGCCGTTCGGCAGCCATCTGGCGGAATCACCAGTATGGTAAATGCGTTCTCCTGGCACAAATGGATGAGCGGCAAATTTCTCTTCCGTTAATTCGGGACGGTTCAAGTAGCCTCTCGCCAGCCCCTCACCGGCTATGCATAATTCGCCCGGCACATGTAACGGCTGCAACTCCCCAGAAGTATTCAATATCAGCACACTCGCATTAGAGATCGGTGTACCAATGGTGATGGGTTGATCCTTCTCGAGGCCGATTGCGCAGGTCGCCACGACGCTGTTCTCTGTCGGGCCATATTCATTGAACAGCTTTACATCAGGAAGCTGCTCCTTGCTTCTAGCTACTAATGCACTGCTGACACTCTCGCCAGCCAATGTCACTGTACGCAGCGTAGACACAGACTCGGCCTGCATCACATTGAGCAGCGCTCCGTATAGATTCGGTACGCAAATGAAGTGCGTGATTCCCGATTGGCTGATAGCGCCATGCAAGGCGAGCGGATCCTTCGCGTCCTCTTCCTTAAGTAAAAATAAACCTGCGCCGGACAATAATGAGCAGAACGCGCTCATGACGAAGCCGTCAAAGGAAAATGAAAACAATTGCAGAACCCGGTCGGAGGAAGAAAGCCCGTATGTCCGAATTCTCCACAATAGCGCATTGACTGCGCTTCTATGTTCAATCATGACCCCTTTCGGATTGCCTGTCGTGCCCGAAGTATAGATGACATATGCCAAGTTGCTTGAATCGGACACAGAGGAAAGTTCCGTCTCGTCGTCATGATAATTATGTTCGCTATTCATATCCACGATCGTGCCTTCATAGGTGACACGCTCGCGAAGATGGTCTTGAAGCAGTAGCGTCTGCGCTCCCGAATCCTCGAGCATATAACGAATGCGCTCCTGCGGATATTCAGGGTCGATCGGAACATAGGCCCCGCCAGCCTTCATGATGGCTAGCAAGCCTACAATCATTTCAAGCGACCGTTCGGCCATGATGCCAACGAGCTGATCGGATCGAACGCCAGCGTTCTGTAACGTACGCGCCAGCCTGTTCGCCCTTCCATTTAGCTCGGCATATGTTAACTGTTGCTGCCCATAAACTGCCGCAACAGCATCCGGCGTGCGACGTGCTTGTTCCGTGAAGAGTTCATGAATTGTTCGGTCACGTGGATACTCTGCAGCCGTCGTATTAAATCCGTGCAGGAGCAGCGATGTTTCCTCATCCGAAAGTAAGCGAAGATCCCCCAAATTCGAATTTGGCTCAAGCAATACGATGCTCAGCACGCGCTGCAAATGCTCAATGATTTGCGATATAAATACTGAGTCATAGACACGTTCGTTATATACAACGCTCAAAAGGAGGTTCTCAGCTTCGAACTCAAATTGGAACAATACATCTGCAACAACCGTTGGAATAAAGTTAACGGTATGTATATTCTTCAGAGCTGCCATCGTATTGATGACAGGCAAGCCATTCTTTTCTTGTACATTCATCTGCTCAGTTATGAGCCGGAAGGGGATATGCTGATGTCGAATCGCTTCTGTAAAGGATTGTTTCAGTGAAGTAAGCAAGGATTTGAACGTGAGCTCTTCATTGACATTCTCCTTCAATAGGACGACTTGATTGATGGGAAGTCTCTTCTCCCCTGCTTTTCGCACGATAGGCATGCCGATGACGATGCGATTCTCGCTCGTGTATTTGTGCAGCAAGCATTGGATGCCACCTAGTAAAATCATGAAGGCTGCTTGATGCGAGCCCTTAGACATGCGAATAATTCGTTCCGAAATTTCAGCAGGCATCGAAACAGAAACGGAATAATGTCGTGCCGCTTCACTGCTTGGAGTGCTCGTGTAGGGCAAAGTCGTAGGCGTATCTTCAGTATCGAGTTTCGCTTTCCAAAATTCGATTTCTTTATCAAAAGCCATTCTGATCATCTCCCCTCTCAAATCAAGTAAAGCCCCTAGAGGACGGCATCCGTCCATCCGGGTACGTGCCTGTCAATCCATTGCACGCAGCCCGAATGAACGAAATCCAATCCTAGTGTCATGAATGACGCGTTAACAACCGAACAACAGTGTCAAATGCAGCGATTTAGAATGCAAAGTCAATTTCTTCTTCCAATTCTTCCTCTTGATAAGCACTGCCGCTCAGTTGAATATCCTCCAAGCGGATGTCAGGCTGCTCGCAAGCTTGAGATAGAATTTCCAAGAAGTCTTCTGCGAAATTCGCAATCATGTTGGCGGAAAACAGCTTTGTGCAATATTCAAACTGCCCGCTCAGCATGCCGTCTTCGATAGCCATTTCCAAGGTTAAATCGAATTTCGCAACCGTGTGTGATGGAATTAGAGGCTCGAAGGCCAATTCTCCCAGGTTGATCGTGCGCGCTTTTGCGTTCTGCAGGACGAACATTGTGTCGAATACCGGATTACGGCCTGGAACCCAAGCATCCTCTAACTGCTCCACCAGCTTATCGAACGGATAATCCTGATGCTCGAAGGCGCTCAGCGTCGATTCCTTCACTTCCTCTAAATAACTGCGGAACGTCTTGTCATCATTTGGGTAATTGCGAATCGCAAGCGAATTGACGAACATCCCGATTAGCGGTTCTACATCTACATGGGTTCTGCCCGCAATTGGGGTACCCACAACCAGGTCATTTTGTCCTGAATATTTATGAAGCAAGGTCGTATAAGCCGCCAGCAGCACCATATATAGGGTTGCTCCCGATTGGGATGCCAAGCGCTGCAGCTTCTCGTTCAACTGCCCATCAATCGCAAAGTGCAGCTTATCTCCTTCATAGCTGCGATGTTCGCCTCTTGCAAATTCGGTCGGCAGCTCCAGTAACGGAAGTTCATTGCCCAATGTCCGCAGCCAGTATTCTTCATGTCCCTTCATCTGCTCGCTGCTTGCTTCTGCTTGCTGCCACAGCACATAATCTTTGTACTGGATTTCAAGTGGAGGAAGTTCCTCCCCGTTGTACAAGCGAGCAAGCTCATCAACCAATATGTCCATAGAGATCCCGTCCGAAATGATGTGATGCATATCGAACAGCAATAGATGTTGTTCTTCTTGCTCAAGTTGGACAAGTCCGACTCTCAGTAGTGGAGGCTGCTCCAGATCAAAGTCGCGGACAAACTGCTCGGTAACCTGATCGATATCCTTCTCTCTCGCAGTCGAATACTCTAACGCGAAATCAACGTGCTGGTGTACGCGCTGTACAGGCTCACCATCAACCATTTCGAAGCTTGTGCGCAGTGTGTCATGGCGTGCAATCAATTGCAGAAGCGCCGCTTCCAGTCGATTTCGATCGATGTGTCCACTGACGGACATCGCCCCCGGCATGTTGTAGCTCTGCTGCGCTCCTTCAGCCTGGTGCAGAATGTATAACCGCTTTTGGGCTGAAGCCAATGGATAATGCTCGGCCATTGGCGCGATAGGAATCGCTCGGTGCTCCTGCTTCTCCAACTCGCCGATCGCCTGCGCCATCGCTTCCAGCGTCGAATAGTGGAAAATATCCCGTAGCGGAAGAGCAACGTGCATTTCCTTGCTTACCTTGCTTGCCAACGCAGTTGCGCGCAAGGAGTGCCCTCCCAATTCGAAGAAGTCGTCCTTCACTCCGATTTGATCGAGACCGAGTACTTCCTGCCATATGCGAACGAGCTTCACTTCCAATGCTGTTCGTGGTGCTTCGTGATCAGTTCCCGTCCGAATCACGTCCTTCGGAGCAGGGAGCGCTTTACGATCAAGCTTGCCGTTCGGCGCCAGCGGCATCTGCTCCAGCTGAATGAAGTACGATGGAATCATGTAGCTTGGCAGTTCAGCAGCAAGCGCCGCTCTAAGGTTACCTACCGTTGGATCGCCATCTGCGACATAATAGGCGCAGAGTGATTTCTGTCCGTCTTCCTCTTCTCGCGCAACTACAACCGTCTCCCGAATTTCTTGGACATTCAGCAGTGCAGTTTCCAGCTCGCCCAATTCAATCCGATATCCGCGGATTTTCACTTGATGGTCGATTCGGCCCAAGTATTCGATATTGCCGTCAGGTAGCCACCGTGCCAAGTCTCCGGTTCGATACATCCGTTCCCCGACGGAAGGAATTGTAACGAATTTCTCTGCTGTCAGCTCTGGACGGTTCCAGTAACCGCGCGCCAACCCTACTCCCGCGATGCACAGTTCACCAGCAACGCCGATCGGCTGCACTTGATTATGCTCATTCACGATATAAATGCTCGTATTGTCAATTGGCTTGCCAATCGGCACACTTACATAAGTCTGGCCTGGCTCGCAGTCGAAGTACGTTACGTCCACCGTCGCCTCAGTCGGCCCGTATAGATTAATAAGCTGCGCTCCGCTTGCAGGTGCAATATAACGGTGGAACCGCTCGACCTGTGAGGCAAGCAGTGCCTCGCCACTCGTGAACACCTGCCGCAGCGGTGCGAGACCGCGCTCACGCTCTGCATCTGTCATTTGCTCCACATGCTCAAGGAACGCGTGCAGCATGGATGGAACGAAGTGCATCGTCGTTATTCGGTGACGCTCAATCGCATCCACAATCGCATGTGGGTTCTTCTCCCCACCGACTGAAAGCATAAGCACCTTCGAGCCGACAAATGCCCACCAGAACAGCTCCCAGACCGATACGTCAAACGTGATCGCCGTCTTCTGCATAATCGTATCTTCCGATCCTATCGGATAGCGCTTCTGCATCCACAGCAAGCGGTTGATGACCGAAGTATGCTCGACCATAACCCCTTTTGGACGTCCGGTCGTTCCCGACGTATAGATGATGTAGGCGATATCGGTCGGCTTGTTGACTGGCTCAGGATTCGAACCGTCCGCATCGTATGCTTCTGCATCATCCAGATTGATGATGCGGCCCGCGAAGTCAACCGCTTCTCCCGCGCTTCCTTGAACAAGCAGCACCTGAGCCTTGGAATCGTCCAGCATATATCGAATGCGATCCTCTGGATAATCCGGTGCGATAGGCACATAGGCGCCTCCTGCCTTCAGAATCCCCATAATGCCAACCATTAGCTCCAGAGAACGCTCTGCCATAATACCGACAATCTGATCGGGTTCAACCCCTGCCGCACGCAGCGTCCTTGCCAGCCGGTTCGCACGTTCGTTCAGCTCTCGGTAGGTTATGACGTCATCCCCATACAGCACTGCTGCAGCATCCGGCGTCCGCCGCACCTGCTCTTCGAACATCCGATGAATCGTCTGTTCGCGAGGGTAGTCGACAGCTGTGTCATTGAATGCAGATTGGACTTCTGCCTTCTCCGCTTCGGTAGCGAGCTGCACTTCAGCAATGGAGATTGCAGGATTGCCTGTTACTTGCTCCAGTACATGCATCAGATGATGATGCAGCCGTTCCATATGACCGCGATCATACACTTCCGAGTTGAAATCAAAGCGAATGATAAGTTCATCACCCGGCACGACCATTAGATTGAAATCATAATTGGTCTGTTCAGCTGCTTGAACATCGGTTAAAGCGAGAGCTCCGTCGTTACCGTCTCCGGTTTGCTCCATTCGCTCGTCCAATGGATAGTTCTCAAACACCATGATGTGGCTGATTAGTTCCGACTTCTGTGACGTTCTCGATTGAATCTCATAGAGCGGATAATAATCATATCGCCCAGATTCGAGTGCCGCATTTTGCAACTGCTCCATCACGTCTGAGAATCTTGCGCTGGCTTCGCAGCTTACACGAACCGGAATCGTGTTAATGAATAGTCCAATCATCGATTCGACACCCGGAACATCAGCAGGTCGACCCGATACGACTCCGCCGAACACGACATCTTGCGTCCCGTTATACTTCTGAAGCACGATCCCCCAAGCGGCTTGCAGCAGCGTATTTAACGTAACTTGATGCTGCTTGGCAATCCGAATCATACGGGAAGTAAGATCAATTCCGAGCTTGCGGGACGCTTGTTCCAGCACATATGGCTTATCCTTGCCTGTGATCTTCCCATTTGGCAATCGTGTCTGCTGCTCGTAGCCCGCCAAGTACCCGTTCCAATATTCTGCCGCCGCACTCATGTCCTGCTCTGCCAGCCATTCGATATATCGGCTATAGTCCGGCAGGTTGGCCTCTTTGTTCCGCATGGATTCGGCAGATCCGGGAATTCCGACCGTTCCAGTAGCTTCAGTAGTTCCGGCTGCATGATTCGTGACAGCTGAGTATATGCGGAACAACTCGTCCGTCAACTGCGGCAAGCACCAGCCATCCATCAGAATATGATGAGAACTCCACAGTACATGGCAGCTAGATGCCTCCGTACGCATCAATGTGACGCGAACAAGCGGATCGCGTTCCAGATCGAACCCTTGCAGCTTGTCGCTCGCGACAACACGTTCCATCACAACTGCTTGCTCATCAGCTGGCAATTGGCTCAGATCCTCGTACGTGAATGTAATTCGTCCTTCCCGGAACACCACCTGTACCGGTTCCCCGTCCAAGCTGCAGAAGTTCGTCCGCAGCACGGAATGCCGGGCAGCCAGTTCGTGCAGGCTCTGGGCAAACAGGGCAGGATCAAGCTCACCTCGCAGCGTAAATCGGGTTTGTTCGAAATAAGCACCCGATGCACCTTCTTGACCATCGAGAGCGTTATGGAACCACATCCCCTTCTGCATCGGGGTCAGCATGTACATATTTTCGATGATACCAAGCTCTTTCGTCTCTTCAGCAATCTGCTCCAGCTGTTCGATACTCAGTCCTTGCAGCAGCAGATCACTCGGTGTCAATTCTGTCTGCTCACGTGAGACACAGTAGTCGATGATCTCAAGCAGACTCTCGTGGAAATGGCCTGCCAGCAGTTCCATCGTCTCCTTGCGGTACTCTTTCTCGCTGTAGCTCATATCCAAGGTCAATATGCCGTCAGTTATGGCGCCATTGATGTCGAGGACATATTGACGTGTATGCAAGGCGCTTCCATCGGAACCTTTCGAATATGGAGACAACATCATGCCGCTTCCCATCGAGTCTTGATCGAATTGTCCCAAGTAGTTGAAGCTAATCTCTGGGGCAGCTCCCCATTCCAAGCTATCTTGCGGCTCAGACAAGTAGCGGCATATGCCGTAACCGATTCCCTTGTTCGGAATCTGCCGCAATTCTTCCTTCGCTCTCTTGATGTGGTACGCCAAACCTCGATCTCGCTCCGCTTGCAGCAGAACCGGATATTCGCTTGTGAACCAGCCGACTGTCCGTGAAATATCTAATTCGCCTGCGATTGGCTCACGTCCATGACCCTCTAGGTTGACGAGAATTTGATTGTGCCCACTCCATTTCTGTATGGCTATCGCGAGAGCGGCCAGCAAGATCTCATTCATATCGGTGTTATAAGCTCGGTGCACCCGTTTCAGTAAATGCTCCGTATCCTGTTGATTCCAAGCTACGGTGACGGAATTACTGTCCTGCTGCAGACTTGATTCTGTGTCAAAGTCCTTCGGCAGCGGATTCGCTCCAGCGTTCAAGACGTGTCTCCAATAGCTGCGCTCATGACCCAAATCCGTGTGTGCAGCATATTCGACTAAACTCCGTGACCACGCAGCATAAGAATCGGTCTTCGAAGGCAAGCGGATGTCGTCACCCTTGCACGCTTGCTCGTAGCCTGCCGCGATATCCTCCAGCAGGATGCGCCATGATACTCCGTCTATGACAGCATGGTGGATCGCGATGAGCAGATGATGGCCTTGCTCGCAGCGGAACAATCCAGCCTTCACAAGCGGCCCTCCCTGCAAATCGATGCTAGCCTGTATGTCGTTCGCTTTCGCTTCGATAACCTGTTCAGCATCTCCACTGTTTGCGATATCGAAGGCAAGGAAGTCGAACAGCTCCCCCTCTTCGATTGCCCGATTCCAAGCCGTAACCCCAGCGTCTGATTTACGGAATACCATTCGCAGCGCATCATGATGCTCCACGATGGTTCGTAAAGTCTTGCGCAGAGCCTCCTCATTAAATCCGTCCTGCCGATACAGCATGAACGACTGGTTATAATGATGCATGTCATCCAGATCCAGTCCGAAATACCAGCGTTGGATTGGCGTCAGCTCAGCCTCGCCGGACACCTCGCCTTGATCGGCTATCCTGCCGATCGGCTGAAGCTGCAGACTCAATTGCGCTATCGTCGGGTATTTGAACAGGTCGCGTATTTCCAACTTGTATCCAGCCTGATGCAGACGCGATGACACTTGAATCGATTTGATCGAATCTCCACCCAGTTCGAAGAAATGATCATTCGTTCCAACCCGCTCCACATGCAAGACACTCTGCCATGCGGCAGCCAACGCAATCTCTGCATCCGTGCGTGGAGCTTCATATTCCGTCCCCGTATACGCAGCGCCTTCCGGTGCTGGAAGTCCCTTGCGATCCAGCTTGCCGTTCGGCGTAAGCGGCATTCGCTCAAGCCTCATAAAGTGCGATGGTATCATGTAGGCCGGCAATTCCTTCGCTAACGCAGCTCTCCATTCACCTGCCGTAAGCTCACGCTCGGATGTGTAATAAGCACACAGTACCTTCCGCCCGCTTCCATCTTCCTTCGCGACGACGGCTGCTTCGCGGATATGCGGCGTTTGCTGCAGCTTCGATTCGACCTCTCCGATTTCGATGCGGTAGCCGCGAATTTTCACCTGATGATCGGTGCGCCCGATTAATTCAATGTTGCCGTCCGGCAGCCATTTCGCCAAATCCCCTGTACGATACATGCGTTGACCGTCAGCGAACGGATCGCGCACGAATTTGTCTGCTGTCATTTCTGGCCTATTCCAGTATCCGCGTCCGACTCCGGCGCCTGCGATATACAGCTCTCCAGCCAGACCAACAGGCTGAAGCGACAAGTTCTCACCGAGAATGTACATCGATACGTAAGGAAGCGGCTTACCGATTGGCACAGAACGTACTGAATCTGATGAAATCGGCTCATAGTAGCTCGAATCAACGCAAGCTTCCGTGACGCCATAGCTGTTAATAATGCGCATGTGTGAACTGAAGCGATCGCGCAGCTTGCGGAATTCATCTGCAGGACACAGATCGGAGCCAATAATTAATAATCTCAGGCTGTCGATGTCCAGGCCATGCTCATACACATGCTCCATAAGCGGAATGACGAGAGCAGGTGTCGATTCGAACATCTGAATGCCGCTGCTGCGAAGAAGCTCTGCTAATGCACCTGGGTTCGCTCTTGTATCGCTCGGGCAGAGTACAAGCTCTCCTCCATGCAGCAGTGTGCGAGCGAGATCACCTGAGAATACGTCGAACGAGAAGCTCGCCCATTGCAGCCAGCGAATGCCCGGCTCATGCAATTCATACTCGGCCTTCCAAGCCTCTGCCATCGCAGCAAGCTGACGATGCTCGATCATGACTCCCTTCGGATTGCCGGTTGTACCCGATGTATAGATGACATAACAGAGATGGTCAGGCTCGCAAATCGGCTCCAGGTTCGTATCGTCCTCATGATAGGAAGCTTCGTCTTCCAACAGCACCCACGTTCCCTCGAAGGACACTTTATCTTGTAAATGACACTGCGTCAGAAGTATTCTTGCCTTCGCATCTTCCAGCATGTAGCGAATGCGATCCTCCGGATATTCCGGATCAATCGGGACATAAGCTCCGCCTGACTTCAAGACGGCCATGACCCCCACGACCATATCAATCGAACGATCGGCCATAACGCCAATTAAGTCATCTGGCTTCACACCTTCTGCCCGCAATGTTCTCGCAAGCTTATTCGCTCGTTCGTTCAACTCGCGGTAAGTCATGTGTTCATTCCCGAACACGACTGCAAGTTGCTCCGGTGTCCGTTCTGCTTGTTCTTCGAACAATCGATGAATCGTTCCGTCAGGAGCTTTCAATGAGCGAGTTGGATTGAACACTTGCAAGATCTCGTCGCTCTCGTGCACGGTAAGCATCCCTAGTTCGCCCAGTTGCGCATCCGGGTGATTGACGATGTCCTTCAACAATTGGCTGAAATGCTCTGCCATGCGGTGGATCGTCTCTGATTTGAACAAGGAAGTCGCATACTCGAAGCTGCAATCCAGCCCCGCCTCATCTGCCTTCACATCCAAGCTCACATCGAACTTCGATATTGTGTATTCCAGCGGATATGGCTTCATTTGAAGCTCGCCCAGGGAATCAGCCTTCATGTCCGTATTGTCTAGGGCGAACATGGTGTCAAACAGCGGATTGCGGCTTAAATCCCTAGTCAACTGCAGACCTTCCACCAATTCCTCAAACGGATACTGTTGATGCTCGTAGGCCCCCAGCATTGTGCTTCTAATCTCATCCAGATAGGAACGGAATGCCTTAGCACCTTCCGGATAAGCACGAATGGCAAGCGTATTGACGAACATGCCAATTAACGGTTGAAGTTCTTCATGTGTTCTGCCGGCAATCGGTGTTCCGACCACGATGTCTTCTTGGCCCGTATACTTGTGCAGCATGACGGTATAAGCAGCTAGAAGCACCATGTACAATGTCGTTCCGGTGTCAGCGGCAATTCGGTTCAAACCATCTGCCACGTCCTTATCGATTCTAAATGGCAGCGTGAGACCGCCATATTGCTGCATGGCCGGACGAGCATAGTCTGTTGGCAGCTCCAATATCGGCAATTCACCTTGGAATTGGCCAAGCCAATATGCTTGCTGATGCCTCAACTGTTCCTTCTGGGTTTCTGATTGCTGCCATGCCGCATAATCCTTGTATTGAATATGAAGCGGCGATACCTGTCCCCCGTGATAGTGCCGCATGATTTCCTGCAGCACGATACCGATCGATACGCCGTCGGAAATAATATGATGCATATCGAACAGAAGCACATGCTGTTCCTTCGTCTCCGCAATCTCGATCAACCCAACACGAAGCAGCGGCGGCTTATCAAGCTCGAATGTGCGGATGAACTGTTTTACTTGCTGCTGAACCTCTTGTTCTTCGACTTTCCGATATTCAATCGCGAAATCCACAGTATCATGTATTCGCTGTACAGCCTCTCCCTGCACAAGCTCGAAGCCGGTACGCAAAATTTCGTGACGCGCAATCAATTTGCGGAATGCAGCCTCGAACCTGCTTCGATCCAACTCGCCTTCGAGCAGCATGATGCCAGGCATGTTATAGCCCTGCTCCGCCCCTTCAAGCTGGTGAAGGATATACAGCCGCTTCTGAGCGGAAGATACCGGATAATGATCCTGAGCCTCAGCAACTGGTATCGAAGAATAGGATTCCTCCGCCATCTCGGACATGGCAGCTGCCAGTTCTTCTATCGTAGAGAAGCGGAACACATCGCGCAGCGGCAACTGGATATTCATCTCTTGGTGCACCCTGTTAACCAGCGCAGTTGCCCTTAAGGAATGTCCGCCTAGCTCGAAGAAATTGTCTGTCACGCCGACCTGCTCAATTCCAAGCAGTTCCTCCCACATGCGGGCTAAGCTAGCTTCCATTGGTGTACGCGGCGCTACGTATTCCTTGCCCGTGTTGATGCTGCCTTCCGGTGCAGGCAGCGCCTTGCGGTCAACCTTGCCGTTGGAGGTAAGCGGCATCCGCTCCATCTGCACGAAGTAGGATGGAATCATGTAAGCTGGCAGCTCCTGCGCCAATTCGGTTCTCATTTCCCCTACGGTCAATTGCCGATCCGCCACGAAATATGCACACAACAGCTTTTCGCCATTCTCCTCTCGTGCAATAACAACGGCTTCACGAATCGATTCTACCTTCGTTACTTGGGCTTCTACCTCGCCTAGCTCGATCCGATATCCGCGAATTTTTACTTGATGATCAATCCGGCTTAGGTATTCAATGTTGCCGTCAGGCAGCCACTTCGCCAAGTCGCCTGTCTTGTACATCTTGCTGCCCGGTTCGAATGGATTGTCACAGAATCTGTCCGCGGTCAACTCAGGGCGATTCAAATATCCGCGTGCAAGCCCTTCTCCTGCGACGAACATTTCCCCGGCCACGCCTATCGGCACGCATTGTCGATTCGCATCCAGAATATAGATGCGCAAGGTCGGGATTGGGAATCCGATATTGCTTCTTGCCTGCTCGATCTCGGTTTCCGTGATCTCTTTGTACGTGACATGAACCGTTGTCTCAGTAATCCCGTACATATTAATCAATTGCGTCCGCGGATATTTCGCTCTCCAGTCCTTAAGCAGCTGCGGACTCAGCGCTTCTCCGCCGAAGATCACCATTCGAATGTTCAATTCAGGACTTCCATCTGCAAATGCTTCCCGAATTAATTGATAGAAGTAAGTCGGTGTCTGATTCAAAATCGTTACCCGTTCTTCAGCCAGCAGCTGCAGGAACATGGCAGGGTTTTTGGCTGTCAGCTGCGGCACAACCACCAATTTCCCTCCGTATAGTAAAGCGCCGTACATTTCCCATACCGAGAAGTCGAAGCAGAAGGAGTGGAACAGCGTCCATGTATCGGTTGAACGGAAGTCGAACAGATTTCTGCTGTTGAACAACAGCCGCACGACGTTCTTATGTTCAATCAATGTACCCTTCGGCTTGCCAGTCGTTCCCGATGTATAGATGACATAAGCCAGATCGGAAGGTTTGTTGACTGATGGCAGGTTGGACTTGTCCCCGCTGTATGTCTGCTCGTCATCAAGGAACAACACGGTGCCTTCGTAGACGACTTGATCCCGCAGATGGCGAGGCAATAGCAAAATATCCGCCCCGGAATCGCTCAGCATATAACTGATGCGCTCTTCTGGATACTCCGGATCAATTGGCACGTAAGCTCCTCCGGCCTTGAGTATAGCGAGCAGCCCCACAAGCATATCCGTCGTACGCTCAGCCATGATGCCTACCAGCTTATCTGCCCTGATGCCTTCTGCACGGAGTACCCACGCCAAGCTGTTAGCCCGTTCATTCAGCTCCTGGTAAGTCAAGAATCCGTCTGTTCCCGTTACAGCAATCGCATCAGGCGTTCTTTCGACCTGTTCCTCGAACAGTCGGTGAATCGTCTTATCACGCGGATAATCCGCTGACGTATCGTTGAACTGTTCGAACAATTGCTGCTTCTCTGTTTCCGTTATGATGCCAAGCTGCTCCAACCGAGCTTCGGGATTGCTTATGACTGCTTCCAGCAATTGATTGAAATGGCATGCCAGCCGTTCGATCGTTTCTCGATTGTACAAAGCGGTTGCATATTCAATGCTGCACGCCAGGCCATCGACATCTTCTTCGACATGAAGTGTAAGGTCGAACTTCGCAACGGCATGCTCAATCGGATTCGGCGTCACGGCAAGTCCATCGATGGACCATGCGCCTTTTTCCGTATTTTGCAGGACAAGCACAGTATCGAATATTGGATTGCGGCTAACATCCCTTGTTGGTTGTATATGTTCAACGAGCTCTTCGAACGGATATTCCTGATGCTCGTACGCTTGTAGTGTGGACTGCCGAACCTCCTCCAGGAAGGAGCGGAACGTCTTCTCTCCAGCCGGATAATGGCGAAGTGGAAGTGTGTTGACGAACATACCGATAAGCGGCTCGATGTCTGCATGCGTTCTACCGGCTATCGGCATCCCCACGATGACGTCTTCTTGTCCGGTATACTTGTGAAGCAAGGCCGTATACAACGCCAGCAGCACCATGTACATCGTGGCATCCGAACCCGCTCCAAGCTGCTTAAGCTGATCCGCCTTGTCGGCAGGAATAATGAATTCCAACGTGCTTCCTGCAAAGCTGCGGAATGCAGGCCGAGTGTAATCCACTGGAAGCTGCAGAACCGGAAGCTCGCCTCGCAATGACTCCAGCCAATACGCCTTCTGCTCTTCCATCTTAGACAAGTATGCTTCCGAATGCTGCCACGAAGCATAATCCTTGTACTGAAGACGCAATTCAGGCAATTGTTCGCCGCTATACAGTGCAACGAATTCATCCAGCAGAATGCCCATGGATGCCCCGTCCGAAATGATATGATGCATATCGAACAGCAACAGGTGCCGACCTGCGTCCACTTCGATCAGTCCGACCCGAAGCAGCGGTGGCTTATTCAATTGGAACACCCGTACGAACGAGCGAATGACTGACTTCGCTTCCGATACATCTCCAACTGTCCAATGCTCGACAGTAAATTCTACATCGCTGTAAATTCGCTGCATGGGTTCCCCGTTGTGCATTTCGAACCCGGTACGCAGCACTTCATGTCTTGCTATCAAGCTGCGGAATGCCGCCTCCAAGCGATCGCGATGGAGCTTGCCTTCAATCGCCATGACGCCCGGCATATTGTAGGACAGTTCTGCGCCCTCCATCTGATGAAGAACGAACAGCCGCTTCTGCGCGGAAGATACCGGGTACCACTCTCGGTCTTCCACCCGAGGTATGGATGCAAAGCTTTCCTTCTGCATCCCCTGTATGGCGAGAGACATTTGTTCAATCGTCGGGTAGCGGAATACATCCTGCAGTGGCAGCACAACACTCAACTCCCGATGCACCTTGCTGACGAGGGTCGTCGCGCGCAAGGAATGGCCGCCCAGTTCAAAGAATGAATCTGTAACGCCTACGTTCTCGAGACCAAGCACATCCTTCCAGATGAGTGCGAGCTTAGCTTCCAGTTCCGTGCGCGGCTGGATTTGCATATTCAAACGCATTCCTTCCCCTGGTTGAGGCAGGGCTCTGCGATCCACCTTGCCGTTAGGTGTCAAAGGAAGTTCTTCAATCTGAATAAAATGCGACGGGATCATGTAAGCTGGCAGTTCACGAGCCAGTGTCTCCCTTAGTCCACTAGCCGATAGCTCAACTTCCGCTGTGAAATAGGCGCATAGCTCCTTCTGTCCACTCGAATCCTCCCGCGCGATTACAGCCGCCTCGCCTACTTCATCGACCCGCAGAAGATAGGCTAATACCTCACCTGGTTCAATCCGGTAACCGCGAATCTTCACTTGTTCGTCGCAGCGCCCGATAAATTCGATTGAACCGTCTGGCAGCCATCTCGCCAAATCGCCCGTCCGATACAAGCGTTCACCTGGGATAAATGGATCATTCACGAATTTCTCTGCTGTCAATTCCGGACGATTCAAGTATCCTCGTGCCAAGCCATCTCCGCCCGCATACAGCTCTCCACATACGCCAACAGGAAGGGCGTTCCCAGCTTCATCCAGAACATACACTCGCGTATTGCTAATCGGTCGGCCAATCGGAATCGAGCAGCCTCGATCCAAATCAGCATCCGTAATGGTATGGCAGCAGGTGAAGGTTGTATTTTCCGTCGGCCCGTAGCCATTAATCACCCTTATACCGTTATGCTTCTCCATCACTTTACGCACGTGTGTAGGAGATACAACATCTCCGCCCACAAGCAGCTGCTTGACTCCGTAGAAGCCCTCGATTTGCTGTTCAACCATGACTTGGAACAAACCAGCTGTCATCCACAACGTCGTCACCTGATGACGCTGAATCGCTTCGCTCCAATCTGTAAGCGACGCATTGCCAGGAGGCAGGATGGCCAGCGCAGCCCCATTCAGCAGACTTCCCCATATTTCAAAGGTTGCTGCATCGAACGAGATTGTGGAACCTTGCAAGAAGACATCCGAGCTGTCGATCTCGACATACGTCGCGCCGCATACGAGCCTGACCACCCCGCGGTGCGTTACGCAAACCCCTTTCGGCGTCCCCGTAGACCCTGACGTATAGATGATGTATGCCAAATCGTCTCCAGCCCCATCAATAGACAGGTTTGTACTTTCTATATCTTCCATTAAGTTGCTTACGTCTGTCTCGTTAACATCCAGCACGATCACGTTAAGATGTTCAGGCCATAAGCTGCACAGATGCTTCTGTGTAACCATCGTCGCAATGGATGTATCTTCGAGCATTGCACTAATCCGCTCTTGAGGGTAAGCCGGGTCGATCGGTACATAAGCCCCGCCGGACTTTATAATTGCCAGTAAGCCGACGACCATATCCAGCGATCGATCCGCGCAGATGCCAACCAGTTCACCGCTCGTCACCCCGGCATGCCGGAGTCTCCGAGCCATTCGATTGGCTGCGGCATTCAACGCTCCGTAGGTCATCTGTTCATTTCCAAACACGACAGCTAGCGCGTCTGGTTCTTGTTCAGCTCGCTCCTCGAACAATCGATGGATCGACTTCTCGCGCGGATAATTCACGAACGTATCATTAAATTCGCTCATCATTACGGCACGCTCTTCATCCGTCGCCAGCTGCAGCTCTCCTATGGATATCCGCGGATTCGATGCAACTTGTTCCAGTACATGCAACAGATGCTGCTTCAACACATTCATATCCGCTTCTTCGAGTGCTTGTTTATTAAAATCGAAGCGAATGACGATATTGTCGCCAGGTATGATGATGAGGTTCAGATCATAATTCGTCTGTTCTGTTACGGTAACGTCTGTCAGCTTCAGTCCACTGCCGTCTGAACTGTTAAATTGATCGAGCTGCTGCTCCATCGGATAGTTTTCAAGCACCATGATGTGAGTAATGAGATCCTGCTTCAGGGTGCACTGTGCTTGGATTTCATACAACGGATAGTAGTCGTGCTTGGCAGATGACAATGCATCTTCTTGCATACGCGTCATTACTTCTGCAAATCTTTCGTGCGCCTGACTGCTCACACGCACGGGAATCGTGTTAATGAACAAACCAATCATCTCTTCGATTCCGACTAGTTCTGCCGGTCTGCCGGATACAACACTGCCGAATACGATATCTGAAGTTCTGTTGTACTTCTGGAGCAAAATTCCCCATGATGCCTGCAGCAATGTATTCAATGTCACTTGATGCTGCGTTGCAACTTTATTGAGAGCGAGGCTCAGGCTTGTACCTAGATCGATCTGAACCTGACCTGCTTCATATTGACCAGAATGTCTGCGCCCCTTGCTATGCGGAAGTTCTGTCATCTCTTCAAATCCAGACAAATAATTGTTCCAATAGGCTGCGGCTGCGGATTCATCCTGCCGCTCCAGCCATTGAATGTAATGATTATAGGAAGGTACCGAAGCAAGAATCGGCTTCTTGTCTTCCACCAGCGCGGAGTACGTGTTGAATACTTCAGCAGCGACGAGCGGGAGACACCATCCATCCATGACGATGTGATGGGAGATCCACAGAACTTCATACACCTCGTCTGCCGTCTGGAGTACGGACACGCGCATGACATCCCCATTCTCAAGGTCAAAGCCTTGTGCGCGTTCCTTGGCCGCTTCGTTCTCAATCGCCACAGCCTGCTCATTTGGATTCAGAGAACGCCAATCTCCGTACTTCACGCTGATGCGCTTGCTCCGAAATACAACTTGCAGCGGCTCGCCGTTCGAATCGACGAGGAAGTTGGTACGGAATACAGCATGCCGAGCCGCCAGTTCATTCCAGCTTGCGGCGAAGGCTTCGATGTTCAGCGTTCCCTCAAGCGTTAAACGTGTTAGCTCGAAATAGGCCCCCGCCTGGCTGTCCATAGCTGTATGGAACCACATTCCCTTCTGCATCGGCGTTAATGCATAGATATCCTCCACTTCACCGATACCGCTTGTCCGTTCAACGATCTGCTCCAACTCTTGAATGCTAATGCGCTGCAATGACACGTCACTTGGCGTGAGCTCTGTTCGCTCCTTGGCCACACAATGCTCGATGATTTCAAGTAAGCTGTCCCGAATCAAGCTTGCCAATCGCTCAATCGTCTCAACACGATATTGTGTCCGTCCATAGCTGATGTCGAACTGCAATTTACCGTCCGAGACCATGCCATTCATGTCCAGCAGATAAGGTCTTTGCTGATCTCCCCCAATATTGCTGCCTGTAGTATACGGCGATGGAGAAAACCCGCTGTTCTGGAAATCTTGGTCGAACTGCCCCAAGTAGTTGAAGCTAACCTCAGGAGCTGTTCCCCAATCCTCACGAATACCCGTGTTGGATAAATATCGACAAATGCCGTAACCGATCCCTTTATTCGGAATGCTGCGCAAATCTTCTTTGACCGACTTGATGATTCGCGGCAGTTCTTCCTCAGAGCCCACCTCGAGAAGCTGCGGATACTCACTCGTGAACCAGCCTACCGTGCGTGTGATATCAAGATCTGGCAGGATCGACTCCCGACCATGTCCCTCCAAATTAATTCGGATGCGCTCATGCCCACACCATCTCCGGAATGCAATGCCGAGTGCCGTTAAGAGAAGATCGTCCATCTGCGTGTTATAGGCCCGATGCGCCTGCTTCAACAGCAGTTCGGTCTCAATAGCACTCCATTCAACCGTGACCGATTCGCTATCTCGTTGAAGAGCAATTCCCGCGTAATCCGTCGGCAGTGGAGTAATCGGCGTCTGTGCGACTTGCTGCCAATATTTCAGCTCCTCGTTCATGTCAAACTGCTGCGCATATGCTGAAAGCTGTCTGGACCATAACCGGAAGGAGTCGGTCTTGTCAGGGAGACGAATCTCGCTGCCTTGAAGTGCCTGTTCGTATCCGGTGGCAAGATCCTCGAGCAAAATGCGCCAAGATACGGCATCAATAACAGCATGATGAATGACGATAAGCAGGTGATCTCCATCTGGGCAGCGGAACAATCCTGCGCCTACAAGTGGCCCTGCCTCTATATCGAACCCAGCCTGAATCACATCGGCTTCAGCCATGAGCATGTTGTGAAGAGATTCTTCGCTTTCTACGCCAGCGGAACGTTCCTTGATATCCAACACATCAAGACGGTAAAGCTCGCCTTCTTCGATTCTCCGGTTCCAGGCCGCGTATTCTCCCTGTTCCGTGCGGCGGAATACCATGCGCAGCGCATCATGATGTTCCGTTATCTTGTGCAATGCATTGCGAAGTGCCGCTTCATCGAATCCATCCTTGCGGTGCAGCATTATGGATTGATTGTAATGATGCAGACTCACTTCATCTCGCTCAAAATACCAGCGCAATATAGGAGTGAGCCCAACCTCACCACTTTCTTCTCCCTGCTCAGCTTTTCGCTGAACCTCCACCAGATGTGGACTTATTTGTTCAATGGTCGGATACTTGAACAGATCCCGGATATCCAGCTTATATCCAGCTTGCTGCATGCGAGAAG
Organism: Paenibacillus sp. MER 180; assembly: GCF_023713665.1. Classification (NCBI taxonomy): domain Bacteria; kingdom Bacillati; phylum Bacillota; class Bacilli; order Caryophanales; family Paenibacillaceae; genus Paenibacillus; species Paenibacillus sp. MER 180. The sequence continues at coordinate 63,496 of NZ_JAMAVT010000018.1, forward strand.
ATACTTGAATGGACTTGATCGAATCTCCACCTAGCTCGAAGAAATGATCCAAAATACCCACTCGCTTGACTCCAAGCACCATTTTCCAGATGCTAGCCAGCGTTTGTTCCGCTTGGTTACGAGGCTCCACATAAATCTTGCCGGAATAGTCCTGACCAGACGGTGCAGGCAATCCATTCCGATCGATTTTGCCGTTCGGCGTAAGCGGCAATCGTTCCAGCTTCATGAAATAAGACGGAATCATATAATCCGGTACTTGTTCTGCTAGGGTTGAACGCAATTGCTGTACGGATATCTCGCTGTCGGCAACATAATAGGCGCACAGAGCTTTCAGTCCATTTTCATCCTCGCGCGCTACGATAACGGCTTCCCGCACGAGTGATGTTTGCAGCATGCGCGTTTCAATTTCCCCTATTTCTATCCGGTTACCCCGAATTTTGACTTGATGATCGAGCCTTCCAAGGTATTCGATGTTTCCGTCCGGCAGCCATCTTGCCAAATCACCTGTCCGATACATCTTTCCTTGTGAGTAGGGGTCATCAACGAATTTTTCTGCTGTCAAGTCATCACGGTTCAAATAACCTCTGCCGACACCGGCTCCACCTATGTAGAGCTCTCCTACAATTCCAATTGGCTGAAGCGCCTTGTTCTCGTCTAGAATGTACATAGATACCGAAGGCAGTGGTTTACCTATCGGAAGCATGGTGATGGAATCCACACTACCATTTCTCTCGTAATAGCACGCATCGACGCAAGCCTCAGTCACGCCATAGCTGTTCAGGATCCTCATTTGCGAGCCGAATCGTTCCATCAGCTTGCGATATTCCGCAGCCGGGCAATGATCCGAGCCCACAACGAGCAGGCGCAGACTGCTTACATCCTTCCCTTGTTCATGCACATATTCCATCAACGGAATAACGAGGGCTGGGGTTGATTCGAATATGTGGATGCGATGTCTTGCGATTAGCTCGCATATCGCTTCAGGGTTAGCTCGCGCTTCGCTTGGGCAGATGATAAGCTCGCCTCCGTACAGCAGCGCTCGCACCATGTCTCCCGTAAATACGTCGAAGGAGAAGCTTGCCCATTGCAGCGTCCGAATTCCCGATTCATCTAATTGATAGGCATGCTTCCATGCATCCCCCAAGGCTGTAATCTGCTTATGCTCAATCATGACGCCCTTCGGCTTGCCAGTTGTACCGGATGTATAGATGACATAAGCCAAATGATGTGCTTCGTTGACCGACTCCAAGTTATCGCGGTTTGCTTCATAGTCGTTCTCATCATCAAGCAATACCCATGTTCCTGTGTAACCGAGCCGTGTCTGTAAATGACTTTGCGATACGAGTACTCTTGCATTAGAGTCTTCCAGCATATATAAAATGCGCTCTTCTGGATATTCAGGATCTATCGGAACGTAGGCTCCACCCGCCTTCAATATTGCAAGTATACCGACGACCATCTCAATCGAGCGGTCTGCCATGATGCCTACGAATTGCTCTGCTGCTACACCATGGGCTCGCAATGTTCGAGCGAAGCAATTGGCTTGTTCATTCAGTTCCTTGTAGGTTAGGTGCCGATCTCCGAACACGACAGCAACCTGATCAGGCGTGCGTTCGACCTGTTCCTCAAACAACTGGTGAATCGTTCGTCCAACAGGCTGCGGCGTTGACCAATTCCCGTTGCTGAAGCGTGTCAGGATGATCTGAGCTTCCTTATCACTGATCATGGACAACTGCTGCAAGCTCTGGCTCGGATTACTCAACATCTGATCAACGATGGTCATCATTTGATCGATGATACGAATGACTTCATGCTCTTCGAACAACTGTTTGCGATAATCGATATTGAAAATGATCTGATTATCATCCATCATATCTTCTACGTGAACTGCAAAATCGTCTACCTCATGACCGCAAAAGCTGCTGCGTTGGCGGGCGGCTAGTTCTCCGTGACTGAACCAGCGTATCGGCATATAATCGATGGAAATACGGTACAAATCCTGAATCTCAACACTATTATTTTGCTCTCTTAAATCAAGAATAAGCTGGTTGTAAGGATACTTCTGATGCCGCAAAATTGCTTTTTGCTCTTTGGCAACGTTATGTAGGAAGGTTAGTACATCTTGGTCTGGGGTAATCGTCAAACGAGCGGCTACCGTGCTTACGAACATGCCCAGCGCATCCTTGTCTTGCCTGGAAGTTCGATTCGCATAAGCGGCACCGACAGCAATATCGTTGTTCCCTGTCGTCTTATATAGAAATGCGTATAAAGAACCTAGAAATAGAGTAAAGAGACTGATATTGTGCTGCTGGCTAAATCGGTAAAGCTTCTCGTACATTTCTCCGCTAACCGTGATGCTTGTCCGACTGGCCTCAGTGCCGATTGAATGAGGAGGGTAAGATTTGATACTTATCACTTCTGGCATTGTGCTGAACTTATCCAGCCAATATGCCTTATCCTTCGCGTATCGATCAGATTGTTCATACTCTCGTTCCGCGAATATGTAATCCAGGTAAGTGCTCTCTTGTTCATCCGTGTCCGCGTTGCCACTCAACATTGCTGTATAATTCTTCATGATTTTATAAACGATAAGATGAGAAGAGACGCCATCCGTTACAATATGATTCATTTTCAAATTGAACCATGCTTCCTCATCATTGACGTTGAATACGACAAAGTGATATAACGCTGGGTCGAACATATGGATAGGAATATGATTAAATCGATGTAACCAGCTCTCAGCTTCAATCTGATTATCCCACTCTAAGTAATCAACGTGAGGGACGATTTGCTCTACGGGAGCAAATTGCTGCTTCGGCTGATTGTCTGTCATTGCGATTCGTATTCGGAAGGCATCATGCTGCATGATCACTTGATATATCGCCATTTTCAAAATCTCAACGTCTACCTTGCCTCGTATGTACATTGTTCCAGCAACGGTAGTAACTGACGTATTAGGATGCATCATTTCTGTGTACCAGATTCTGCGCTGCGCTTGCGTCAAAGGATACCATTCGTTAGGATTCGCGTTCACGTTGACTCTCCCCTATTCGAAAAATATTCGTAAGCGTCCGGAAACATCATCAGTGGATTCTGTTCCAAAAGAGTTCACAATCATATCCGCAGAAGAGATAAGATACATGGCTATATGAAGTTATAATTGCTCGTCATGATCGTGGCTATCAAGGTTATTGTTGAAAAATCGTAAACTGTGATGGGGATCTAAGTTGGATTACGGGCAAAACCTGTTCCTGACAAATTGCGACGAAGTAGTGTAGAGGCAGAAACGAATATAGACATGTATGAGGCTCAAATTAGGCATTGCTTGTGATGCTGGACACCTCCTCATATAAAACTCTACATGCGTAATTCTATGGAGGAAGAAGATGCACCTTTTGTAGAGAAAGTTAATGATTTCCATAACGTATTATATACAGTATTGAGGCCATTAACAATATCATTTACTATAAATTAGCATAATTCTTTAGTTTTTTGTAAATGATCACCGTTTTTTGTCAATCATTTTTCACAATTCACCCACTGCTGCACAATCCTCTAAAACAAAACAAGACAGAAGCCCCTCTTCCTCTATGCAATCGAACTGAAATTTGCATGAAGAGCGGGCTACTGTCTTTTATGAATTTACGTACATCTGATTCGAACATGCATGGATTTAACCATCATAATTGACAACATAGCTGTGAAGTTCCGTATGATAATACCCTTCGCTATATTCAATCAACGCCCCGTCAATGTCATAAGAATAGCGGGAACGCTTTAATAGCGGCATTTCGTGACTGACTTCAAGTATTGATCTCGCAGCTTCTGGTGCAGTCGCAACAGCAAACTCGTCTTTATATTTTCCAAGCTCGATATGCTGATCTTCGAGCCATTCATACAGCGACTGCTCGCTCAATTCAGATAGATCGAGCCCTTCCTCCTGAAGCCTTACATAATGGGTATAGTGAATATATGGCGTTCCGTTCAAATCATATACCCGTTCAATGCACAGGCAATGTCCCCCGAACAATGGAAATGGAATCGTTCCTGCTTCATTGTGTATGACCTCGGCCCGAATGACTCTTTTCTGAATTTTGTGGCCTTCTTCGACTAGGATTTCCGTGAACCGCTTCCATTTGGACAGCTTCGAGACGGAAGTATTGCGAATGACCTTGGTTCCCTTGCCGCTTCCTTTCTCCACATACCCTTCCTGCACAAGCTCAATAATTGCATTGCGTACTGTAATTTTGCTAACTTGGAACTCTTCTTCAAGCTGCGGTTCCGAAGGGATGTATGTCCCTAGCGGATATACACCGTGCAAAATGCGCTCTCGCAAAATATTTCTTACCTGTACGTACAAGGGACGTTTGTTGCGTGACAATCTCAATGTTACTGCCTACCTTTCTACATCTATCCCAGACTCCACCATCGCTCGCAGCACCTCACGCTCCGTGGCCATTGGTGTATCACCCTCAAATGTGTGCGCAAGCATGCTGGAAGCAGCGGCGAACTCTACCGTCTGCTCTGGAGCGAAGCCTTGGAATTCTCCGTGCAAAATACCGCATGTATAGGCATCCCCCGCTCCGATCCGATCATGAACCGCAAACGTTAATCGTTCCGAGAAGGTAAAGGATTCCTGCTTATACATGAAGCCTTGCAAGGAATGCGTCTGATTCTCGTGAATAGCGCGGTGAGTACCTGCTATGACCGAAATATTATACAGCTTTGCAACTCGAGGAATCAACTCCTCCAGCTGTTCGCGCCGCTCCGTCTTCTCCGTCTCCATCCCGAGCGTCAGCATCGCGTCCTTCTCATTCATCATGACAATGTCCGCGAACCTGAGCATCCCTTCATAATGTGCTCTTGCCTTCACATAGCCCTCTTCGCCCCAATGCGCAGGACGATAGTTGCAATCGAAGATGACAGTACCTCCCGCAGCCTTGACGGCGGCAGCTAATGCCTTCATATGTTGGCGAACACTATCATTCATCGCGAGTGCAATGCCGCAGAAGTGAATCGCATCGATGCTGCCAGCAATCTCACTATATGGATACACATCATCGGGCGCAGTATTAAAGCTGCTTCCAAGACGATCTGTATAAGTTACGCGCCCAGGACGGGGGCCGAATCCTTGTTCTAAAAAGTACATGCCGACGTATTTGCCGCCATGGCTAATGAACGCCGTGCCTATCCCGAGCTTGCGCAAATATGCCTCCGCAGCTTCCCCAAGCGGATTGTCTGGCAGCCGCGAAATCAAATAGGCATCATGGCCGAAGCGAGCAAGCTGCGAGCTGACGTTGACGCCTGTACCCGAAAACGAGTAATCCAGCTGACTTGCCTGGCTTAATCGCTCCACGCCAGGCACCGTCAGTCGCATCATCACTTCGCCGAAGGCCGCTATCTTCTTCATGCCCAGCTTAGGCACATTAGGCATAATACTCGACCCACTTCTTCATCACAGCGTATAAAGTACGAATATCCTCTACCTTCGTATTGCCCGTTGCACTGTCCACGATTGAAGAGTACACATGTGGAATGACAATTGGCACCTTCGCTTCCAGTGCAATGCGCAGGATCGCTTCGAAGTTATCCAGATCAATGCCGCCAGTCGGCTCTAGTGCGAACCCTTCTTCACCGCACGCCTTTGCAACCGCCCGAAGCTCATCTTCGCAGGCAAGCCCGTTCATCGGGAAGTATTTCAATGCATTCCCACCCATATCGCGTACAAGCGCGATTGCACTCTTAATAGGAACAATGGCCTTGTCTGCCTGATCCGCACTTACCGGACCTGTCGAAATGTTAACGTATCCCACCTGCCCAGTCGGCGATACCAAGCTGTTAATCCAGCTATCCTTGCCATTCAAGTTCGCGCGTGTTGCCCCAACCGAAGGGAATACTTGATTGATATGACCGCCGCCATAATGCTTCGCAATCTCTGCCACTACTGCCGCTTGACGATTGTCGCCAGCCCCGAGTCCAATTGAAACTGCATCGTCAATCGCAGCGCCGTATTCCTTCATCGCTTCTACAGCCGACTCAACCGTCGGATAATTTTTGGACAGGACTCCAACAAGTACATGACCTTCTGCCGCCTCGAAAATTTCTTTTGCATTTTCCACACTGTTTGCCAGCACATTTAGTGCCGCGCGTCCTTTGTATAAACGTTTATCCATATTAGACATGAGTAGTCCCTCCCACTAATTTGCGAATATGTGACTCAATGACGTCCATGTCATCCCCCATAAGCGGACGCGGATCGATATCGAAGTATCCTTGTCTAACCCCATAGTCACGGGTATAAATAGCGATTTCCCCTTCCTGCAAGCCCTTCACAACGTCCTTCGCCGTCGCGCTGGCCAGAGCAGGATCGATCTGAATGCGAGCACGGTATATTGCACGCCCCGCTTCATCCTGTACAATCGTGCATGTGACACCCTGGAGCTCATTCAGCGGCATAAGCTTGGCAAGCTCTGCCTTCTCCTGTTCGCTCTTGTCTTCCTTCACCATATATTCGTCCAAAGCCTGCAGCAGTCCGAACACGGATTCTTTGCCTACCTTCATGCTCCGCCCGATCCCGTGAAGCTGTACCTTCACCCATTCGATGGCTTGACGTTTGCCCGCCACTATGCCTGTCGTTGGACCTTCAATTGCTTTGGAGCCGCTATAGATCGCAAGGTCAGATACCTGCACATACTTGTGCAAATCTTCTTCCGCAGCCGCATCAACGATGAGCGGCACCCCATTACGCTGCGCGACTTCCCAAGCTTCCTCAACGGATATCATGTTTTTTTGCACAGCATGGTGAGATTTCACATAGAGAATTGCCGCGGTGTTCTCATGAATGGCATCCTCGATATGCTCAGCCTTGCCTTCGTTCGCATACCCAACCTCCACGAGTTTCCCGCCGCCTAAATAGACCATCGTCTCGACAGGTGCACCGTATTGGACATTATGACCTTTTAAAATAATGATCTCGTTCTTCTCAATCGGATCTTGATGCAGGCGAAGACTCTTGCGGCGGTTGCCTTGCGTCACGATTGCCGCAACAGATAGTGCAATCCCGCTTGATGCTGAGTTGACAATAACGGCTGCTTCGGAATCGATGAGCGCTGCAACGTAATCGCCTGCTTTATTGACGAGGTCGGCAATTTCCACATAGCTCTGTCCGCCGATCTTCATCGCTTCCATTACTGTATCGGACACAGCCGATACGCCGAGAATACTCATGCGTCCGCTGGCATTAATGACGCGCTTCAGTCCGTACTTTACATGCAACGTACTCGCCATTCGCAAACACTCCCTTGGTTACGATATGTTGATGCCCGATACGGACATCGCCTTCTGAATCGATGAGTTCAATTGGCTCATTGCGTACTTCGAACAGCGTCAAGTTCGCGCGATCTCCTACTTGAATGCGACCAAGCTCCGGCTTGCCTAACCATCCCGCAGCACGTGTCGTCACGCCGCCGATCACTTCTTCAAGCGTATACCCTAAGTACAAGAACTTCGACAGCACATGCGCCAAGCTGTATACAGGACCGTTCTGCCGATTACCGCGATAAATGTCTGAGCTGATTGTATCCACGGGAATGTGATGACACTTAGCCGCTTCCGCAACCTTGAAGGAGAAGCTGGCCGTTCCGTGTCCAACATCAAGATGGACACCGCGTGCTACCGCCTCCTTCAGCACATGAAGCGGTTCTCCCTTCGCATCAAATAAGTTATTTGCTTTGCCATTTAAATAATGTGTGATGACATCCTTCTGCTGCAAATAAGGAACGATCTCTTCAATATCCGGAGGTGCTGACCCGATGTGCACCATAACAGGGAGCCCCATGTCTTCGGAAAACTGCCGTGCCTTGCGAAGCGGTTCAATGCCGCTGTCCAGCACAACACTTCGACTAATCCGCGCTTTGAGGCCAACAATGAAGTCTTTATATCGTTCTACCGCTTCCTTCACCGCTGATTCATCAATCCAAGACATATCCGACAATTCATCGATACGCTTCAGTCCAATTTTGGAGATATTAAGGAATGCCAGCACATTCGTGACAGATTGTTCCGCCTTCTCCTTCAGTTCCCCTATTCGCTCTGCCCCCAAACTTCCGGCATCAATGATGGTCGCAACTCCCTGCTCGACACCTATCTTATCAATAGCGTCGCCGTAAGGATCAAATTCTTCAAACGCATGGACATGCATATCAATCCAGCCGCTCGACACGTATGTATCCGTACCGCTATAATCCAATATCCGGTCACCTTGACCCTTGCCAGCTTCCGTGATGGCTGAGAGAATTCCATCTTCAACTACGATGTCTATTTCTGTACCGTCCACATTCTTCACGTCTCTTACGACGATCCGTTCGCTCATGCTGCTCACCTCGCTTCGTGTAAACAATCTATCAATCTAACAACTTGATTTCATAGTGGATGGATTAAGGCCAAGCCAAACATTATAATGTTTGAATTCATAGTAGCACCGCATGTTACCAACGTCAATATAACGTTATAATGTTTATGGATATAAAAAACGAGTTATCGTTTTTTCGCCATAACTCGTTGACTAGACACCTAATAGTTCTCTTTATTCCTCCGGAAATAACTCTCTTAATCGACGCAAAATTATCGAAACATTCCCATTTTGAATAACGGCTGCGAACATTCCTTCATTGAATCGATCGCCACGAATATAGCAGGTCATAAGTTTACGAAGCGTATCGATATCCGCTCTCCTGATCTGTTCATCGACATGATTCCTGATGTCCTGATAGATTTCGTGCTCCACGAGCCAATCTTTCCAATCAAACACAACCAAAAATCCACTATCATCAAGCGCTTTTCGAAATGCGGTAACCACTTCACTTTCACAAGGATACCCGTTCACGATTCGAATATGTTCATGATCGGCGTCCTGAAAACAATCAATGAAAACGAGGAGTCTTTCTATTTCCGTCCTTGTTAGAATATGCGAGTTACTCAATGCGCCAACCACCCCTTATAAAAAATAATCATCTGCAAGTTGTAGATTTCCCGCTGGTACCCATCCTTCTTCGGAGTTCATCCGGTGAGTGCACCATCTCCAACCATTCAGCTCCCTATGACCCACGAGCTGATCGCCTTCATCAACATTCAATTCTCGTGCGGTATAGTCCTCAAGGACAATTGCTTCTGTCCCCTTAGTGTCAAGGAGCTGCATCGGAACCCATCCGCTGATTTTTTGGTTCCCCTCTGATTGCGTCGTGCAGAAAATCCAGTTCTCCCAATTCTCAGGCCCTTCATATTTTTCCCCCATAATGACGGATTGTCCCTTTATTAGCGTCAGCGGATTGGGATAATTGGACCTATGCTTCTTGATCACGATATAATCATTCATTTGCGCACACCTCATCATGTAATTACTGCTTCACATACGAGTATTGTACCATCATAGCCTTTCCCAGAAAAGAACAAATGTTCGATATCATGAAACGTTACTTACCCCACGTACTAGCTGCTGAGGCTGAACATTCACATCCCTCAAAACATCATTCTCGCCTTACTTGTAATACAGTTCATCGCGCTTCTTTAACGGCAAATTTTAAGGCCATCCAGTGTGGATGGCCTGCATATTGTCACAATGTATATTCATATTCTCCTTTAATCACAAAATACGAGCCTCGAATTGTTCCCGCCAATTTTGATTTCTGTCTGGCAAACTTAAACTTCCCCTCTAACTCCTGTGGTACCTCCATCCCCTCAGAAAGCTTAAATCCAACAGCTCGCTTCTTCGGGTCATCCACCGTATACATGACATTGAGCCCAAGACCATCCTCATAAAAAACGTAGGTGATTTGAATATTTTCCACTTGAAAGTGCGACGTTTCTAAAGGTTTGGCCGCAAACTCAATATCACGTTCCTCTTTCAAGATTCGATTCACGTAATCAAGGTTCTCCTGACTTTCGCTAGCTGGTACAACCGTAAATTCATGTTTGTATTTATTCATGAAGTAACGGGCTTCGTTAGCACGTAAACCAGCAAGTGTTTCTGCTACAGGTGAAGATTCTAAACCAACCGTAGACACATTTTTAAAATCAACGATATACGACACTTCGATCCCTCATTTCTCTTTCTTTGGTTTCCTAATTCTCTTACCAAATATAATGCCAAAAATGATGATTCAAGGGAAAATTTCGACTGGCAAATTTGCTGGTTTATTAAATGGTGTTCACATAGACTGGTATTAACAAATGTATCTCTAGATATACGACGTTGTTGCATCCAATCCCTTCATCTAGCGGGGCGATGCAATCCGCCAATCGCATGCTGTATTTAACCAAATTGGATCGACCGTATCGATTACGAAGGATCAGTTCATGCAGACATTTAGCCGCTTGAAGGAGGGGAAGGCACCTTGACCATCTCTTTATTGTCAGCATGAATGCTTTTCATTCCTTCAAAAAATGGATACTCCCTGCTTAAGTATTTTTCTAACTCTCCGTTATCATGAAGAAGCTGTTTTAAGTAATATTTTGAACTGTTTATCCTTTTTTGAATTTCCTCCTGATTCTGTGTTGTCGATCCGTGTCCAGGTATGTGAGTCGTTATTTGATGATTTAGCAAAATATTTTCTGCTTTATTGATCGTATGTACATAGTCTTCATAACTGCTAAAAATGAACGGAAACTCAACATCTGACAGGTAATCTCCAGAACAAAATAGACCATATGGTTCGATCACTGTAAATAAACCATCATTCGTATGACCAGGTGCTTGATAAAATGTCATGGTTATCGAATCTAATTCTAATTTATGTCCATCCGCTGAAACAACAATATCTACCGTTGGATATACGGGTGAATAGCTTCTATGTAAATAGTATTTTTGATCAAATTGTTTAATCTTTTGAATGCTGTCTTCTTTATTCGGATTTTCATCCAATTGTTTAGATGCAATTACCTTAGCTTCTGGAAAGGCCCCTGACCCAATAATATGGTCAAAATCGCTATGTGTGTAAATAATATATAGTTGCTTATCACCTTTCATTTTATTTATATAGCGCTTAATTTCTTCAATTTCGGCAGGCAACCAATTAGGATCTGTCATAATGATTGCTTCATTAGTTTGAATGATTGCCGTGGTAGTCATATATAGTGCACTTTGAAAAACAATAATATTATTTTTTTGGAATTGAATCATCATGAACCTTCCTTTTCCCCTTATTATTCGTGCCTATCAAAAAGGTAGCATTTTAAAGTTAATCCGTCAGTTTGCCGAACAATAATTACCTAATTTATCCACTCCAACTATAAAAGTTCGAGGAGTCTCGATAAACTCCTTCTTTTCGTTATTCTTCTAACTCCTGCAGAAATGATATGGATACTTATGGAACAAATTTTTATCCGTTATATCTGAATAATAGTATGTGATTCATCCTTAAAATAAAGTATAGTTAGTATCTAATTAAATAATCCTCTCATTAAGGATGTGTCAGCATGCGTATTAATAAATATATAAGTGAATCTGGGAAAGCATCTAGACGAGGTGCCGATAAATTAATTACCGATGGAAGAGTTACTATTAATGGTAAACTTGCAACTATAGGAAGCCAAGTTGAAGCTGGGGATGACGTTCGAGTAGATGGCAATCCAATCTTAAACCGAGAAGCAAAGCATAATGTCTATATTGCCCTAAATAAACCTGTAGGTATCACTAGTACAACAGAAAAAGGTGTAAAGGGGAATATTGTTGATTTCGTCAACCATCCATTACGAATATTTCATATTGGGCGCCTGGATAAAGATTCCGAGGGCTTAATCCTTCTTACGAACGATGGCGACATTGTTAACGAAATTCTGCGTGCTGAAAATAAGCACGAAAAGGAATATATCGTTACAGTAGACAAGCCAATTACTCCTGAATTCTTGAAGAGGATGTCAGAGGGTGTCAAAATATTAGGTACAACAACACTGCCTTGTAAAGTAGTTCAATTATCAAAATTTGATTTTCAAATCATTTTGACACAGGGGCTTAATCGTCAAATTCGCCGCATGTGCACTGCATTAGGATACAACGTTCGCCGATTGAAAAGAATCCGAATCATGAATATTCATTTAACCAACCTTCCTGTTGGACAATGGAGAGATTTATCCAAGAAGGAGCTATCTCAATTATTTAGAGACTTAAATTATGAGCCAAAAGAATGGTAAAAACTAAGGGACATCAAGTTTAAGTTAACTTATCATCGGATTATTATCCAACGGCAAGTTTTGAGCAAGTCCATCCTGCTTAAGGATGGACTTCCTTAACGTTTGTCTTAGATTAACTCGATCGCTTTTTCAAGAACTGCATCCCGCGCACTATAAATATCTTCACGCTTGTATTCCACTTGGATATCCGGTGTGATACCAATGCCTTCGAACGGTTCCCCGTTTGGAAAGAAAGCGCGTAGAGAACCTACTCCGACCTGAATATCTTCACCGAAATTCCGAACAATTGGCTGACCAGTTGACCCCCAAGTTTTCTCCCCGACAATCGTTGCTCGAGCATTATCCTTAAACGGCATGATAAAATCTTCAGCAGCAGAACCGACAAACCTGTCAGCAAGTAAGACAAGCTGTCCATTAAAACGTTCCCTTTCCCCTGCTGGCTCTTGCCATTCCGGGCGCCACTCAGCAAAGCTGTAATTTTCCGGGAAAATGATATCTCCACTGCTATGACGCTTCCTTAGCCATTCAGGATGGCGTGACCGTTCTACCCACCATCGGTAGGGACGATCCATTAGTTTCTTGGTCAACTGGCTTGGCGTAGACCCTCCACCGTTTCCTCGCACATCAACAATAATTGTTTGAGCATGACCGTACTCTTGAACAAGCTCCAATGCGCGTTGTTCATATTTGGGTTCTCCGAAGCTGGGAATTCGAATGAAGGCTACTTTGCCTTCCTGAATCCATTTCCCCTCAGTTTCCAGGGGTTTCGGGGACAAGTTAAACCGATCATCGTTGCGCGCTAATCGTGGTAGAATAACCGTTCTTCGGGAATTGTTTTGATCCTCGATTTCGACTTCGATTGATTTGCTATGAATAAAGGATGAGAGCAATTGGTTAGCTCGAATATTTTGAGAGATTTTATTCGTTATCCCTGTATACGGTTCAATTGCCTTGAACCACTCAGACGGATGTTTTCCCTCAATGGAGAGAACCAAATCACCTGATTTTAAAGTATCCGTTAAATCTCGATTTACAACCCATTGCTCCTTGAGCTCCAATAAGGAAAAACTAAGACTTCCATTCTCAGGTGCTGGCTTTAGTTTGTCGAAGTACCAAGAATGAGCATTCCTCAATCGCCCAAACAACTCCCACATCACCTTTTGAAAGTCAAGACGTGTCTCTGCTTCTACTGCTTTTTCAAAAAATGTTTCCGCCATCTGATCCAACTCATCCGATTTTAGATTTGCATCATCCCAATGTATGAAAGCACGCTCTACCAACCGAATTGTTTCCGACACGATAAAGAGTCGACGATCCAATTGTAAATGCTTCTCGTCCATCCTAACCACCACTCTCCCCGAAAATCTCGTTAGGTAGAGATATTCGATATAAACTTATAAAATCCCTACAAGCAAGAAAGAAGATTATCATGACAAAGCAAGACTTTCAAGCTGCACTCCTCGATCAAATCCATGCCAGCCATTAAGCAGCTTTAACAGAAACCTTTATACGTTAATCCAAAAAAACTTGCCGTAACTTACGATACGGTTCTCCGCGCTGTCTGTAACAGCAAGTAAAGAAAAAGGACGCAATCCAGTTGTCCTTAGATGCGTCCAAAATTGAGTTCTGTTATACGGTCTTATTCTGGGAATATGATGACCATTTTTTTGCTGCCTAAATATTCAACCGAAGTATTAAGCTGCTCCGACACAAAGCGTACTGGAACAAACGTGCTGTTATTTCTCAGTAGTAAAGGAGCGTCGGACATCACAGTTTGCTGGTTTATCTTAACTTGCTTATTCCCCACAACCCAACGAATCGTTTTGCTGTCTTTTTGAATCGTTACCTCCTTCGTACTCTGGTTCCAACTTACATTTGCCCCAAGTTTCTCGGAAATGAAACGGATAGGTACGTAGGTACGGCCTGTCTGAATGAATGGCGCTGCTGTTAGATTGTAGATACTGTCGCCCACATAGGCTGTCTTGCTGCCGATCACCAAGCGTTGAGTCTTACGCTGAGACTTAATACCATAGTTATCCGCATTTAATTTTTTAAATATTTTATAGGTTTGGGTGCCTTGGCTTAAGTCCAAGTAGTTATCGTTCAACTGCAGTCCGTATCGTTCTGCCCCCGTATCCCAATGAAAATCATAACTATTATTTTGAATCGGCTCCAAATCCCACACCCGGTTGTTGTTCAAATGTAGGATTTTTAGGGCTTTCAAATTTCTTAACGGTTCCAAATTCCACACTCGGTTGTTATTCAAGTAGAGGGAATCCAACTTGTTCAAATGGTTTAATGGTTCTATATCTTTAATCTTGTTAGAAGAAAGATCCAAAGTAGACAAGTTAGTTAATTTTGCTAAAGGAGCAAGACTCTCGATGTTATTGTTGTTAGCAGAGAGACCTTCGAGATTGTTGAATCCTTCTAGCAGCTTAAGATCAGTTACCTGGTGTCCATCAATCCCCAGATATGTCAGACTTTTGGACAGCATTCGTAGCGGCGAGAAATCCTTAATTTTATTGTTAGATACATTAAGATATGTCAACTTTTTCATGTTGCCGAGAGGAGCTATGTCTTCTATCGCATTGTCGTCCATTTTCAAATACGCTAATTCTGCGGCACTAGAGAGTGCTGGAACATTCGAAATTTGATTGTGGGCGGCGCCCAACTCAATTAGACGAGGCAATTGTTTCACTACATCTAGGGATGAGACCCGATTCCAACTTATTTCTAGATATTTCAACTGCTTCAGAGCTGACAATTCCTCAATTGATGAAATTTTATTGGCTTTGAGGCTGAGAGTATGGATCTTTGAGAGTTTCTTTAGCGGTGCAAGATCAGTAATTTCATTAATGTCTAAATCGAGATCCGTGATATTGACGGCATACTCCAATCCCTGCAGATCTTTAATTCCTTTACCTGACAAAGATACAACGGTGAGAGATTCTAAATCCGCTTTGGTAAGGGGTTCATCGTCTTTTATACCTATCCATGAACGAATCGATTTTTCGAGATTTCCATCTTTAATAATCGGTTCTTGGCTAACCGCTTCCATCGAAGCTTGTCCTGGAAGGGCCAAACTTAGGAGAAAAATAAAAATAAGTAAGCTTACAGCACGTTTCTTCATGATGATCATTCCCTCTGATGACTGTATTTTGTTATCTTGAGCTACTCTTGATAAGAATAGACATAATGAATATCCGTTACGCTATCGACAAATTAGTGTAACACCTAAAGTTTTCTAAATAAATAGGAGAATGTTGGGTATCGTGAGGTTGGCTTATACATCGAATGATTAAGGAATTAATCGAACAAGTCTTATTCCCGATACATGCTTTGGATTTGCCTGAGGGTAGCAAGCATCGTACCTAGAGATCTATCATATATGGACTCAACATGTGCGCTGGATTTCAAAGGATTGAGAAATAATTTCTTGCAATCCTTCAAGTCCATCTATCGGGATACACTCTCGAGTTTCAACGTAATCAATATGATGTTCCCGATAATACTTCTTCCAAAAGGCTACCGCTCGTTGGTTTGCTGCTAACTGACAGATGGAAATCTTCCCAGAAAGCTGCCCAAGCACCTTCTCTACTGTGATCGATGCAATGTTCGTACCCCGATATTTCTTCAATATAAACAACTCTTGAACGGTATAATCAACATCTTCGGGTACAAATGGTGGCGCACAAACCAAAATGAAGCCGTCTGTACGAAATCAAGGTTCATAAATAACAATGGCAACCAGTAATGCAGCTAGAGGGAAAATGATCGCGGTTACGATACACTGTTTTCGATTGCTGGAATACTTCCATTCGATAAAAAAATTGAACGCTCCTGTAATCGTCAAAAATGATATCCAAAACATCTTCAATACGATGGTATTGGAATAGATGTAATCATAATAGTAGAAGAATACACCTAAACAGATGATCGCAAATAGAATCAAGCCCCACCATTGTAGTTTCTTGCCTTCTTCACGAATCTCCGTTTTTTCTGGCCCTATAATCAATCTGCTGAGTATCGATTTAAGCAGCACTATAAAAAGAACGATAAATGAGATCATAGATGAGTTGGGCATCGTATTCACCCCTTTATTTTTATCAGATTCGAAATTCTACATGGGTACGTTCAAGCAGTCGTATTCCTTCTACTCGCTCTTCCCCGATTTGTTGATAACTTCCCGCAGTTGATTGGCATAGGTTTTTCCTATTTCGTATCCTACTTCAGAATGATTCAGGTCGACTAGTAACCCTTTCTTTCCTCTCTCTGCACCTAATGATAATCGTACTTAGCAATCGTATGGTCAGAATAAGTAATGGTCATGCGATATTCTGCTGCGTAATCTAATGCGCCTGGCAATTTCGTCGCTGTATCGGTTGCCCTTTCGAACTTCTTCATGATCTGCTCATTACTACTGCTATAATTGCTGCACTTCTCCACTCGTTCCAACCCTTGACACTCTAGCTCTATAGAAACTATGGATTTACTTCCACAACCGGTAATGCCTAACAACATTAATAAAAGCAGTAATGTAAAGATTCTTTTATGCATAAGTATCAGCTCATTTCAAATAAGATTGCTGTTTAGACCAGACACACTGTAGAGCAGTATTCACGAGCGTGCGAAAATTTAGGAACAATTTATGTATCGTTCAAGCAGCTTCAGAATGGCATTATATAGAAACTGATTTTATGGGGAGAGGTGCTCTTTCATGAGCTTTTACGGCACGATTGATTCCATTAAGTGGTTTACGGTCTGGGATTTAATCCTTAGCGCTTTGAATTTGTTTGTACTGATCTGGTATGCTGTACCGATTCAGAAATATTACAGGTGGTTAGACTTTGTGCCGAGTATCGCCCTTCTTGGAGCAGTGATAAGCATTCTAGATGGGAATACTTCAGATCTATCCTTGCTCATCTATTCTTGGACATTCCTCGTATTCATTTGCACCATCAAAAAGGTATTCAAGCCTTCTCGACGCATCCTTGTTCCTAAGTATCGAATATGGCGGATTATAGTTTGTATCGTCGGGGTGATCCCGCTTGTAGCTGCACTGATGTTCGCAGGGCAATTGAGGTACAATCCGGTAAGCGACTTAAGCAGCCTGAGCTACTCCCAAGCATTTGTAAAAATGAATGAGCGACTGTCAGTGGAATACCCGTTCAGTGATTGGAAAAAAGTCAATTGGGATGCGCTAAGAAGTAAGTTCGAGCCTATCTTCCAAAAAGCTGAGAAAAACCAGGATAAAGCGCTCTATTACCAGACCTTGAAGGAATACGTCAGCTCCATTCCCGATGGTCATGTCGGTCTTAAAGAAAATAAGGCAGAGCTTAAGGCTGAAATTGGAGGCGGATTCGGCATAACCGCGATCCGGCTGGATGATGGTACGATACTCGTGAACAAGGTCATTAAGGATAGTCCTGCTGAACAGATAGGAATCAAAGTCGGTGCAGAGATTGTGACTTGGGATGGCAGTGATGCGAAAGAAGCTTATAATAACTCAGGCTTCATTGTTACCTCATTAGCTACAGAACAAGCGAAGATGCATCATCAAGGTCTGCTTATGACACGAGCCCCAATTGGCAGAGAGGTGCAAGTCGCCTTTAACAATCTAAACGAAACGAAAACCCAAAAAGTTACACTTCAGGCATACGACGACAACTTTTTAACTTTACAAAGGGAGAATGCTGGGCAGGACATCATTGAAGGTCAATTATTAAGCAGCGGGTACGGCTATTTGAAGATTAATTCTTTTCAGAAGGAGCTCTTCGCTACAAGTCCAGAAGAAATATTGAACAGCAAGTTACAAGCATATCTGGATAATCAAATGAAAGGATTGATCATTGATGTTCGAGATAATCGAGGCGGTGAGGACCAATTAGTAGCGGATATAGCCCGGCATTTTGTACAGGAGGAACGTTTTTACGAAATTACGAGCTATTATAACAGGTATACCCACAAATTCGAATTGAATCATAATGAAACTAGAACGCTCACGCCTACAAAACCATCGTTCAACGGGAAAATCGTCATCTTAATCAACAGTCAAACGGTCAGCTCTGGAGAAGGAATTCCACTTGCCTTGAAAGGACTACCCAATGTCAAAATCATTGGATTTACGTCTACCAATGGCTCATTTGGTCTATACACAGCTCCGATTACCATTCAGCTGCCAGAGGGATATGTCGTACAATTGCCAGACGGCAGATCATTGAACCGCAACCATGAGATTCAAGTCGACAGCGACTTTAGCGGAAAAGGTGGCGTTACCCCAGATATTCAAATTCCGCTAACAAGAGAAACGTTTAAGGCCAAGTATGTTGATAGTATAGATGTGGAGTTGGAATATGCGATTCAAGCACTGCAATAACTTCAGATGTGACCGGTCTAATTAGATGACATAGGAAGGAGCAACCGTCTTCCATGTGTGGAAGCTGTTGCTCCTTCATTACTAACCATGTTCGCACTCCCTACTCCAGTTTCCTGTAAGCAATGAATCTATGGCTCCGCTACCTCTTGTCTACGTGAATGCGATGGGAGCGGCACTTCGATATTGCTACACTGAAGCATCTGAGCTGCTGGACTGCTGTGCAGATGAAGTTTCTCCTTTAGCAGCCTTTATCCACCTTCGTAGTCGGCGTATGCATAACGCCAATCCATAGCAAGACCCAGAGTGGCGCATTGCCAATTGCATGTGCAGCGAACGAAGCCCATGTCGAACCCGTATACTGTGCAATCCATGGTGCAATGAGCATGCCCGGAAGCATCCCGATAAAATGCCATTTTAAGCATGCATGTATCAACCAAGCCCACAGCAATCCGTTAACGACCCAAGCGTATGAACCGAATAGTTCGATTTGCAAGGGAAGCATATACCCTCTCCACATTAGCTCTTCGCTGAACATAGCAATCAAATGCAGCGGAATGAACCAAGCAAGCAGCTTCCCATTTCGACGCAGCGGTGTATGAAAAAATTCAGTAGGCGGTATGGAAAATTTCTTAAGCGGATTGAAAGGCGCCGGAAGGTATGGAGGTGGAGCAAAAAGGCGTTTGCGTGCGAAATATTTACCTACCGGTTCTAATAACTGATCAAATAAAATAGTAAAAACAACGGCTCCAATGACCCACAGCCAGTCCTGGCTATTAATGGGCGTTAAGCGAAATCGCTCTACGAAGGATGCTAGAGACAGAACGCCGCCATCTATCCAATACAGCAATATACTCAAGGGTATCAATAGAAGGACTGGTGACCATAAAAAGAACCAAAACGAGAACAAAAGAGAGACGCCCCTGTTCACCAGCTTTGGTGTCCAAACATACAAACCGCAGTACACTAGTGCTCCTACTACTCCGCATAGTAAAATCTGACCCCACAGCGACATCCACATTCTCCCGCTTTCTACCTAAAAGTTTGTCGGTTCTTTTTTCCTATCTTTTAATTGTTGCTTTAGCTTGCGTATTCGCATTTCATGTTGCGTTTCATATTGCTTTTTATGCTCATTTGTTTCAAGGTTTGAACGACAGTCCTGCTTCTTGCAAAGCATTTCTAAGCTTAGGCAATGATGCTGGGCCCATTCCGTGATACTGCATAATCTCTTTTTCACTATACTTAGCTAGCTCTGCCAACGTGGTTATTCCATTGTGCTCCAACGCACGTCTAGCAGGCGCTGAGAGAACCGCAAGGAACCCCTCCTGCGGCTTGCGCGCTTGCTCACACACCGGACAAGTCGGACAATCCGTGCTTTTATAGTATTGATGCCCCTGTTTGCAAGTTCTTAGCGTTTTATTGGATGCGGTCATAGTGGTTGTCACCTCTCCTATTGCTGTTAATAGTACGTATCTATTATACCCATCACATTATTTAAATGTTGGTCCAATCCGTCGACATCTATGACTATTTCTCATAACTCCCTTACCCATACCTTAGGCCGGGGTGCTGGTTCTTATAATATCTCCCATGATTATACATTCGATTACGTTATGACAAAAGATATTTGTTTACATCTGAGGGGGATTTAACGTTATGGGAGGAGTCAATACGTTATGAAGGATGTCTTGACATCGTCTTGACTCTCCTCTTAGGGAAGGCCTTACACTACATAATGAAGGGAGGAAGAAAACGTTTGTACACCGTAAAAGAAGTATCCGAGATGTCCAATATTACAATCAAAACGCTTCATCATTATCACAAAATCGGTCTTCTCTTACCTAGCAAGAGAAGCGAGGCTGGATATCGGTTATATGGAACGAAAGAGCTTGAACGTCTGCAAGAGATTTTATTTTACAGAGAATTAGATTTCTCCTTAGATCAAATCAAGGACATGATGGAACATCATTCAGATCGATTGTCTATTCTTGCCCAGCAAGAGGAGCTGCTCCTCCATCGTAAAGACAGATTGGACACCATTGTTCAAACATTACGTAAATCCATTGAGTGTAGTAAGGATGGTGAATCTATGGATAACAAAGAAATGTTCATAGGGTTTGCAAGCGAAAAAGAGTGGAACAAAGCGCTGATTGAACAAAATGAGTATTTGAAGGCTTCGTACGGGATGGATTCTCTGGAGGTTGCTCCTGAGGAAGTTCAGAATATCAATGAACAAGCAGTTGAAGCCATGACATTCATGAACAAAATGGCTAATTCCTTACGAGATGGAATTAAGCATAACGATGAGAAAATAGTCAGTCTTATTCGATACCATCTAGCATTTATGAATAACCATGGGCACAATACGTCTGCTAAAGAATTTGCCGCACAGACTCAATTTTTTCTTAGTGATGATTTTCATCTTAACATGCTCGAGAGTCAGCAGACTGGATTGGCTTATTATCTTGCAGCTTCGGCAGCGTCTTTCGAGACAACAAATCCATAACTCATCGCCCAGAACAAATGGGCATATAAGCTGATATATTTGATTACTAAAAAGGCCTTGATCCTGTAAATCTCAGGACTAAGGCCTGTTCATTATGTTTATCGTCTACACAACGGGCTGAAGCTCACTGTTAAGACCAAGCGTACGTTCAGTTAACGCATGAATTTCTTTAAATAGCTCCGGGTTCTCCGCAAGTGATACACCATAGGATGGTATCATTTGCTTGATTTTGGGCTCCCACTCCTTCACATACTGTGGGAAACATTGCTTAATGACCTGCAGCATGACATGAACGGCTGTTGAAGCACCTGGAGATGCACCAAGCAAAGCAGCAATCGATCCATCAGCAGCACTAATTACTTCTGTGCCGAATTGAAGTGTGCCTTTGCCGCCGTGTGTCGTATCTTTAATAACTTGCACACGCTGACCTGCCACCACCAAATCCCAATCCGCACTTTTTGCGTCCGGGACAAAGTCCCGTAAATCCTTCATGCGCTTTTCTTTGGATAACATGACTTGTTGAATAAGGTATCTTGTCAATGGGACGTTCTTCGCTCCAGCTGCAAGCATCGTGAAGAGATTATGCGGCTTCACCGATGTAATCAAATCGAACATGGAGCCCGTCTTCAAGAACTTTGGCGAGAAGCCAGCAAACGGTCCGAACAGCAATGTCTTCTTGTTATCAATATATCTAGTATCCAGATGCGGGACAGACATTGGCGGAGCGCCAACAGGAGCCTTCCCGTATACCTTGGCATGATGCTGCTCTACTATTTCCGGATTATTGCATACCATGAACAATCCACTTACCGGGAAGCCACCGATACCTTTGCCTTCAGGAATTCCTGATTTTTGCAGCAAATGAAGACTGCCACCCCCGCCGCCGATAAAGACAAACTTTGCCGAATGGCGTTCGACGGTACCGCTTTGCATATTCCGAACCTTCAGCTCCCATAAGCCATCCTTCGTCCGCTTCAGATCATCCACACTATGCTTGTATTGAATCGCAACGTTTTTGCTCTTCAGATGGTCAAGCAGTATGCGCGTTAAAGCGCCAAAGTTAACATCCGTTCCGGTGTCAATTTTGGTAGCTGCCATCGGCTCATTCGTAGTTCTGCCTTTCATAATAAGCGGAATCCATTCCGATAGTTTGGCCGTATCATCGGAGAATTCCATACCTTGAAACAGCGGATTATTTGATAGCGCTTCAAAACGTTTTCTTAAAAAGGCGACATTGCTTTCCCCTTGGACTAAGCTCATATGAGGCAAGGGCATAATAAAATCCTGCGGATTACGAATTAAATTGCTGCTTACGAGATAAGCCCAGAATTGCTTTGAAAGCTGGAATTGTTCATTAATCTTAATCGCCTTGCTAATATCTATGGTTCCGTCCTTCTTCTCGACGGTGTAGTTAAGCTCACACAGCGCAGCATGCCCTGTTCCTGCATTATTCCATTCGTTAGAGCTTTCTTCTCCTGCGTTAGCGAGCTTTTCAAAAACTGTAATTTCCCAATCCGGTGCTAATTCTTTCAGCATTGTCCCCAAAGTCGCGCTCATAATTCCGGCACCAATTAAGATAACGTCTGTTTTAGTTTGTCTGTTGATCATTTTTACCGTCCTTACATGCTAATGTATTTGTAGAAAAGATATAGGCGCAGCTGCCTGCTTGACTCATTCATCCAGATAGTCAATCGGGATGCATAAAAACCAAGGCCTTCTCCCAACTACTTGCAAGGAATGTTGCTTTGGTTTGCTCCGACTCCAGTGAATAACCGCCCTGCGAGCCCCCTAGTTTGCGCTGTACTGCTTTTTTGGACTTGAAAAATGCTCTTCGCAATAACATCGTGGTACCACCAATTTTGGATTAGCGATCATCCCCAATATGCTTTTCTCACCAACGACTTGTAAACAGCAATCTTAACAGCAAAAAAAATTCAACCTGAGAGCAAAGATCCATGTTCTCAGTGGAAAGGAATATCAATTGAGACCCCTTTGTTAAACTCTAGATTCAAAAATGATTGAATCTCCTCATTTGCTGTATATCTGGGGTGCCGTGACTCCTTTAGAGGATTAATATTATCATAACATAAAAAAATCCATTTGTTAGTATTGATTTTAAACATAAATGTATGGATAGTCATTGATTTTTATTGAGATTACTGCTCTTCCTTTGGCTTAGGAATGTATTCCAGTGTGTCCCTATTTCATATGATCAAGTTTCACTCATTAATCTATAGTTTATGAAACGGTATTTCCACACCCTCATCAATAAAGATTCCTTCAGAAATATCGATATAACTCATCGTATTTCGAATCCAATACAGATTAGGTTTAACTTTAAATAAATGGGTATCATGTTGGTCATGGAAAGAAATAATATACGAGTTTATTCCCTCTTTAATTATGAAGGATGTTTGATATTCATCAGCGAGTTGATAGGTACCGACAATATGATCAGCACTATTGAATTTCATGATACTAGGATGCTTTGGAGCATCAGGTTCTTTACTTTCACTAGCTTGGTTTAAGAATTCTAATATTTGCTGCTCGTAAAAAGGGCTTACCTCTTCATTCGTTAAGAGAACCGTCACCTCTCCGCTTGTCACAGAACATAAGCAATGCGACGAATAGCCAGGCCAACCACCAGAGTGACCAATAGAACCGTCTTGAATGATAAACCCACAACCATATGAGCTATGTAACGGTGAAGGAGTAAGGGCGCGATTCACCATTTCAAGCGATACTAATTCACCTTGAAGAAACCCTTTTACAAATCGGGCTATATCTTGAGCTGTTGCATAAATTCCTCCGTCACCATAAAAATCGTGTTTCTTATCGATATCTTTAAAAATCGGATCGTCTGTTGCATGGATATATTTCTTATTTATAAAATCAAATAGCTTACCGACAGCAGTTAGTTTCAATTTTGGCTTCGTTGTCGTGTTTTGAAGTTGAAGAGGTTGGGCGATCATTCTTTGTAAATAATCCTCATAAGAAAGTTGACTTGCCTGTTCGATAATTTTAGCTAGCAAAACATAATTTGTATTTGTATAAAGCCAACCGCTACCTGGAAGGAAATAAGGCTCCTTGTTATGTAAAATATCTTCAATTTTCTCAACTGAAGAATTATCGATATATTCTGGGATACCGGATGTATGCATCAACAAATCTTCAATCGTTACATCTTTAAAGATACTTGTATCAAACCACTTTGTTAGGTTGTCTTTAAAATGAATCACCTTCTGCTCTATTAATTGAAGAACCATTACAGCAGTGTACATTTTGCTTAAAGAAGCAATGTTAAATAGTGTTTCCCCCGTAATCGGAACTGAATTCTTCATATCTGCAAAACCTATTGTTACATCTACAATTTCGTTATTGCTCGTTTCTACATAAACTGCACCATTGAACTGGATTTTTTCAAGCGTAGAATAAATAGAGTTGAACATAAGTAAGCCTCCTAAATATATTAGTCATCTAACATATTGGATGAGAAGAACTCAAATGAACTCTTCAGCTGCAATTTGTTTCAATTTTTTCGTAATTCTTTCTAACTCGTTACGTTCGGCAACAGTTAGTTTAGAAAATAAACGATCGGCCACAGAGCGCTCGACATATTCTTGCTTTTCAAAGTACTCCTCGCCTTTAATTCCTAGCGTAATAAACACTTCTCGGCGATTATCAGGATTGATAGCACGATGAATAAACTGGTTTTTCTCCATCTTCGCAATAAGCTGGCTTACTGCACTAGAACTAATGTTCATTTCTATAGCAATCTCACCTACCGTTATTTTGTTGGCAGAGTATACAATATCCAGCAACACGGCTTGCTGAGTGGTGATAGAGCTAGCTAAATATGGTTCATAGTGTTTAAAAATCAAGCGGTTAATGGCATAATCAGCTTCATTAATTTGTTTTACTTGTTCATAGATGTTCACGTAGCTCACCCTCTGAAATATGTTAGATACCTAATATATTAGAGGGGGAACTACAATAAGTCAAATTTTTCGATGATGGATTGTAGTGTGGTAGCTTTTAACCGATAGGCAATTAATGTTGACAATATAGGTCGGAATAATTATAGTTTACTAGTATCAACATTCTTCTTAGAAAGCGGGTTAAACATGACCAATCACATTGAGAACAGACAATTGAGTTTTGGACAGAAAGACGCCCCTATTAAGGTTGAGGTATTTTTGAATTTAACCTGCCCTTACTGCGCAACCTTCTTCGGCATCGCGGAAGATGTTCTGCCAGCCTACTTGGAACAAGGTCAAGTTGAATTTATCGTCAAGCATTATGATAAGCCTAGAGAGATGCTGTTAAATGGAACGCTCGTGAACTTGTTCTTGGACTATAAAAATCCTGCGCGTGCAAGAGAGATTATCAAAGAATTGTTCAAAACCCAATCCCAATGGGATCAGTTGAACAATCAAGAAATCAAAAATCTGCTAGCTTCCAATTATCAACTGCAAGAAGAGCCGAATAACACGGAAATTAGCTTGCATGTCACGGCAGAAGCCATTCGCAGAAACGTGAGGATGGTTCCTACTGTATTTATCAACAATAAAGAATATCAGTTCCCAAGAGAAATTGATGCAGACGAATTGAAGGCTGAAATCGAAGCGCTGCTGGCAAAGTAATCTCTTTGTCATCATTCATTTTGTTGAATTTTTATCTATCAATTCCGACTTTACGCATATGCTTACACTACATATAAGATGCAAGCATGCACAATCTACAGGAGGACATTATGAAGCAGCATTTATCTAAATCCTATCGTCTATTGTTAACGTTAACGATCTTTGCCGTATTTCTAACCGCCTGTGGTACAGGTAAAACTGGCAATTCTGCCAATTCGGATATCGCGAAGGATGCCCAAGGAGCATCAACGAAAAAAGTGCTTCGCGTCGGGACTTCTGGCATTTATCCGCCTTTTGTATCAAAAGGTAAGGACCAAAAGCTTGAAGGCTATGATGTCGATGTATTGAATCTAGTTGGTGAAAAACTAGGCTATGAAATTGAATGGACGGTAGCTGAATTTTCCGGATTATTCGGCATGATGGACAGCGGTCGTATCGACACTATCGCCAACCTAATTGCCGTTACCGATGAACGGAAAGAAAAATATGACTTTACCGATCCCTATGCATATTATTCAGTTACTCTCGTCGTCAAAAATAACCGTGATGATATCAAGTCCATGGATGATTTGAAAGGGAAAAACCTAGGTGCCCTGCTTGGCAACAATATGCACAAGTATGCAACAAAGTGGAATGAAGAGCATGGGAATGAGATCAATATCCGTGCCTATCAAGACGTAAGCGGTACATATAAAGAAGTGGACATGGGGCGGATTGACGCCTTCATTGACAGTAACTTTGTTGCGCACTCTCGAATTAAAAAGGAAGGCTTGCCGCTGAAGATTTTCTCGGAGAAGCCTCTCTACACAACCGAGAATGCATTTCCATTTGTGAAGAGCAAAGAGAATGAAGAGTTCATTAAGCAGTTCAGCAAAGCGTTGCAAGAGTTGAAAGACTCCGGCAAATTGAAGGAGCTTTCGGACAAATGGAGTGAGATTGACGTGACGAAACCTTAAAGCTCGTCATTCAGCTCATAATTAGATGTTACAGATCCCCCTATTTCAGGGGGTTTCTTCATTCCCTATTCAAAATGAATTAAGACTACAATTGGTGGTGTCTATCCATGAATTTTGATGTGAAATATATGCTTGGGCTGTTTCCATCGCTGCTCGAATATTTGCCGCTCGTCCTGTACATCACGCTGCTGGCTTTCTTATTCGCTATTTTGCTAGGCATGGTGTTTACTTGGATCATTTCAAATAAAACGAAGATTATATATCCGATCTTACTCGTAATTATTTCTTACTTCCGGGGAACGCCGTCCCTCATTCAGATCTTTGTATTTTATTTTGGTATGCCGCAGCTGTTCCCGTGGATGAATTCGATGGATGCAGTTACAGCCGTCATCATCGCATTAAGCTTGCGCAACGCCGCATATCTATCGGAAGTCTTCCGATCCGCGTTGGCATCGGTAGATAAAGGGCAAGCTGAAGCAGCTTTATCCGTCGGTATGACAAGATGGCAAGCAATTCGAAGAATTGTACTGCCACAAGCTGCAAGAACCGCAATCCCGCCGACCGGGAACTATTTCATTATGATTTTCAAAGAAACCTCGCTCGCCTTTACAATTGGGGTCACAGACATGTTGGGACAAGCCAAGCTGGAAGCGGCTGTTACTTATAAGTTCCTGGAGGCATTTCTGGCAGTTGGATTCATCTACTGGGTCGTCACTGCAATCTTCTCCTCGATTCAATCCCGAATTGAATGGAGAATGGAGAAGCCTTATCGATAGGAGGAGCAACATATGATTACAATCGACAATTTGCATAAAAGCTACGGAAATACCGATGTGTTAAAAGGGATCAATCTTCAAATCGATAAGGGAGAAGTTATCGCCATCATCGGCCCATCTGGCTCAGGAAAGTCCACCTTTTTACGTACGCTCAACTTATTGGAACAGCCTCAGAAAGGCAACATTACAATCGATGGTGTTCAGATCAACGCGGAGAAATATACGAAGAAGGATGTCTATCAACTGCGACAGAAAACGGCAATGGTGTTCCAGAATTATAACCTTTTCAAACATAAAACAGCTCTGGAGAACGTTACGGAATCCCTAATCATCACTCGCAAGATGAATAAAGCGCAGGCTGTAGAGATCGGCATGCAATTGCTGCACGAGGTCGGATTGGAAGGCAGAGAGCATCATTATCCGGCCGCGCTCTCAGGTGGTCAGCAGCAGCGAGTAGGTATCGCCAGAGCATTAGCGCTTGATCCCTATGTGATCTTATTCGATGAACCTACATCGTCATTAGATCCGGAATTAGTGGAAGAAGTGCTGCATGTCATTAAGGAAGTTACGAAGAAAAATACGACCATGATTATCGTTACGCACGAGATGGATTTTGCTCGAAATGTAGCCGACCGCGTCATTTTCATGGCTGATGGTCACATTATCGAGGAAGGTACACCTGAGGAGCTATTTTTGCACACGCAAAATGAAAGAACCAAGAAGTTTATTAGAAATTACGTCAACACGCTCAATGGATATTCAACGGAATATTCGATATAAAGCCTCTCTTCTCAATGTTACAACGACGCTGCTGGCATCATCATTGTCAGCAGCGTCTGTGCAAGTAATAAAAAGTTCACTTCTAAAAGGGATATTTTACATACATTAGATGGTTCTATTAATTGGCCATCCATCTGCAAGGAGTAAATATAGGTATTAGACCGAGCAGCATCAAGCTGTTGCTCACGAATGCTCCACAGCCGTTGCCTCGTACTTTAATTTTCCGTTTTTTACTACCAGTTATGATTATTAGGTTGAGCCCTTTTTCCGTAAGATAATTTTTGTCTTTCACAAATGTGACCACATTAATTTCCCCTATCTGCAGCCATTCCAGCGAATTTCAGAGATATTATACGTAGGGTTATTCAACTGTCATCTTTTTCAAATGCAGTTCTCGCAACATTAAAAACATAGGCAGCCCAAAAGAAACTCCTACAGTTAATGTGCCAAGTATCGGAACCCAGCACAAACTCATTTTCATCCCGGTTCGTTTTCCCTCGTATCGAATGAACACTAATAATACGATCACAGATACAATGACATCTAACCAGGCAAATGAGCCAATTCGGGTTCTCGCTGCTTCTTCGATAAGCAAAGGTAACTGCAATCCATGTTCGTATATCCATGGAATGAGCTGAGAGTACGGCAGCACAATCCCAAGCAACGATAAGACCCCATATAGAACTTTCATACGATTCCCCCCCTAAAATAATGACATCATCTTTATGGAAACAGCCTATGGCTTCACAGCGCTCCAGATGTATTTTTGTTCCTTGAACCCAATTCTCCCGTTGATCATGTTCATGTCATACCAATCGATTCCCATCGGCTGCCTCCTACTTCTTTATTAGGCAATAAAGAGCACACGAAATTTTTATAAAAATCACACAATTCCATATTAAACCATATCCGAATAAGAGCGGCAGTACAAGCCTTGAACTTTAAATGACATCTTCGCATGTGATAAAAGGCCATGGCAGATCAAAATTTGTTTCTGTATTACCCCAGCCAGTATCATTTTCCGCGTATAGACCATATGTGTAACTTGTTCATACAATGGACTACACCACCTGCATATAATTCTAAAAAACCACCCCGGAGGTACCATGCAAATGAGTGATGTGCTAAGAGCAGTGGATGATGAAATAGAGCGGCTGACGAAAACACTTATCGAACAGCAGCGACAGGATGGATCCTGGCGTTTTTGCTTTGAAAACGGGACGTCAGTTGATGCTTATGTGATTATTATCTTTCGATTGCTGAACGTTCCGAATGAAGAGTTGATCAGGCAGCTGCATAACCGGATTCTTGCCGCACAGCAGCCAGATGGCTGTTGGAGACTGTTTGCCGATGAAGAAGAAGGAAACTTGTCCGCTTCCGTTGAATCCTATTACGCCCTGCTTTATTCCGGGTACAGCCAGACGGCAGACGAACCTATTCAGCGAGCCAGGCAATATATTTTATCCAAAGGCGGTCTCGGAAAAGTGTCCAACATCATGACCACAGCCATCCTCGCCGCCACAGGTCAGAGGAAATGGCCTGCATCCATCTCGTCCATTCCGCTCGAGGTTGTTCTTTTTCCAACTTATTTTCCGATTAATATTTATGATTTCTCAGGATACTCAAGGGTTCATCTTATCCCAATGCTCATTATGGGCGACAAGCAGTTCTCGATGAGCTCCGCTCATACGCCAGATCTATCTGATCTTTATGTTCGAACGATGGACGAGGGAGATCCTCTCCCCCGTAGTTTCCAGGAGATACAAAACATGATAAAGGAAGGGCTAAAACTGCTTATCGGCACCCCCCGTTATGTCCACGAAGCAGCTACAACCAAGGCCGAGCAGTTCATGTTAGAAAGAATTGAAGCCGATGGTACCCTCTACAGCTATGCAAACAGCACAATTCTCATGATTCTCGCCCTGCTTGCCCTGGGGTATGATCAACAGCATCCTCTCATCACCCGTGCCATTCAGGGACTTACCGACATGCAATTTCGTTTTAACGGGACAACTACAATGCAGAACTCCCCCTCAACCGTATGGGATACCGCACTGCTTGCCTACACATTGCAGGAAGCTGGAATCGCCGCTGATCATCTAGCGATCCGGCGTGCCGCCACGTATCTGCTATCCAAACAGCAGGATAAGACTGCCGATTGGAGCATTCATAACCCGGACACCATTCCCGGGGGCTGGGGATTCTCGGAGACCAATACAATCAATCCCGATGTGGATGATACAACCGCAGCTCTACGGGCGATCAGGAGGTTATCTAATACCAATTCTACTTACCTGGAATCTTGGAATCGCGGACTGAACTGGGCTCTATCCATGCAAAATAAAGACGGAGGCTGGCCCGCATTTGAGAAAAATACAGACAACGAAATACTCACCTGGCTCGCCATAGACGGCGCCAAATCTGCGGCCATTGATCCCTCGGAGGCCGATCTTACAGGGCGCACCTTAGAGTATCTCGGGAACTTTGCCAGACTCGATAGCCGGCACGAATTCATCAAACGGGGAACAAATTGGCTAGTTCGCCACCAGGAGAAGGATGGATCCTGGTACGGGAGATGGGGCGTTTGTTATATTTACGGTACTTGGGCGGGACTGACGGGTTTGGCAGCGGTCGGCCTTCCAGCTAGCCATAAACCCTTACAACAGGGAGCCCGTTGGCTTCTAGACATCCAAAACCCGGACGGCGGATGGGGCGAATCCTGTCAAAGCGATCGGCTGCGGCACTATGTGCCCTTAGGGGAAAGCACTCCTTCTCAAACCGCATGGGCGTTAGACGCCTTAATCGCTGTTCAGACACAACCAACACCAGAGGTCGATCAAGGAATCCATAGACTTATCGCATTACTCCATGAAGACGACTGGAAGAGCACTTATCCTACAGGTGCCGGCCTTCCCGGTTACTTCTATTCTCATTATCACAGTTATCGCTATATCTGGCCGCTTCTGACGCTGAGCCACTATAAGAAGCGATATGGAAATCCATAGATCTAAAAAAGAACGGCGCCGCAATCGCTACGGGCCGTTCTCGTTTTTCCATTGTGAGTTTTACAACTATCGCGTTATTTGGCCTACGATTATAAACTTGAGCACTATTCTGTGAGGATATCCATTTATTAATCAATAAATTCTAAAATATTCCATTCCTTCTCCAAGAATATAGTATGAGAACCACATCAAATTCTGCTTCATAATAGCCATATTAATTCCTGGCTGGTCAGAACTATATGCCATTCCTTTAAATATAATTAACTCTGTATC
Source organism: Paenibacillus sp. MER 180 (assembly GCF_023713665.1). Classification (NCBI taxonomy): domain Bacteria; kingdom Bacillati; phylum Bacillota; class Bacilli; order Caryophanales; family Paenibacillaceae; genus Paenibacillus; species Paenibacillus sp. MER 180. The sequence goes on from NZ_JAMAVT010000018.1 coordinate 94,994, forward strand.
AACTCCCATGTCCCTTAATCCTTGATATAGCTCATATGCATTTGAAATTGGAATTCTTGCATCCTTTTCGCCATGTTGGATTAAGGTGGGCGTACAGGCTGATTTAATATACGTCATTGGTGATGTTTTCGTATATATCTCTGGATCATTCCATGGATTATTTCCTAAATGCATCTTAATAAAGTAAGGTATATCTGTATTTACATAATGAGTACTCCAATTTGTTATTCCACCACCAACTGAAATAGCTTTAAATCTACTACTATTTGTAGAACAGAAAGCTGATATATATCCCCCGTTGCTCCATCCCATAACTCCTACTCTATCTTTATCTACAATCCCTTTGTCTACTAGTCTATCCACTCCAGATATAACATCATCGTAATCGGCAATTCCCAGTTTTCTATAGTTTGCTTGTAAAAATTCATTACCATACCCAGAACTTCCCCTGTAGTTTGGTTCTAAAACGATAAAGCCTTTTTCGATAAACTGTTCAATCGGATATTTCTCATTAAAACAGTCAGAAAATATCGGAAATGATGCCCAAGCCGGCCCACCATGGATTACCACTAATAAGGGATATTTTTTATTTGCGTCAAACTCTACTGGGGTTGATAACACTCCTTCTATTTCAAGACCATCACTACTTTTCCATGAGATTATTTTCCTGTTACTTTTAAGCTTTCCTTTGAAAAAGCTATTTTCATTCGTTATTTTTTTATCGTCTACATAGATTTCAAAGGTTTCATTTGTTATAGCCTTATTATAGGATATATGATTGCCATCCCTTGTTATAGAAGCGTCCATTATAAAGCCATCTACTTTTTCGCTTGCCATTTCCACAGTGCCATTCTCAGATAACAACCCAATAAGATAATTCGTTTTATTCTGCCATCTAATTAATATTCCTTTAGCTGTCCACCGTAATGGAATAACCGTACTATCAAAATCTGTTAAAGGTTGAATTAGCTCTCCATTATTAATATCATATATCTCGAGTGTACTGTCTTGTATATGGGTCTTATAGTAATCCTTCTCCCTTATACTTGCCGAGTAGCATATTTTGCTGCCATCAGGAGAAAAACAGACGCTCCCTCCCAACAACTTATCTATATTCATCTTTTGTAGCTCTCGAGCTTTAATATCTAGTATGTATAGATCTCCATTTATATAATCACCCATATTTGAGCTTGGTGTAGCCATAAATACAGCCTTTTTCCCATCATTTGAAATATCAAATTCATGGATATGAAAATCCTTACCATCAGTTAGTTGATAAACAACGCTATTTCCGTGTTCATAGTTATCATTTTGTATCACTTTTTCTATTTCAATGTAATATAAACAATTATTCTGGTATTCCTTACCTATATGATGAAAATCTCCATATAGTTGCTTACGTTTCTTTATCGCCTCTGATTCTTTTGACTGTGCAACATAATAAAAACCCTTGCCAGTAGGCTCCCATTTGAATGTACTGACCCCTTCTTTCTCATCAGTAATTTGAACCCCACTATCACCATCTATTGACTTAATAAAGATCTGATTTTTCTTATTATCCCCGTCACCAACTGGGCTAAGGTATGCGATATCTCTAGAATCTGGAGACCATAATGGGTATGTACTATCTATATCCCCAGTTGTTAATGGGTAACACTGCTTCTTATCTTTTTCATATATCCATATATGATTCCTATATGTATTGTCTTTCCAGTTAGCTGTCTTCTTGACAAATGCTACGTTTTTGCCATTTTCACTTATATTTGTACCTGATAAGGTTGGTAATGAAATAATCTCTTCTATACTTAGATATGCTTTTTCATTCATTTCCATTAATAACCCCCCTCGTAGTGCCTAAAGATACGCTTTTAAACTCTCCATACTATATTCGGGGTATTATTCAACTTTCCTACCCGGTAGCTTAGCAAAATGAGCAGGCTTCGGCAGCCTGCTCAACAATACTAGCCTTGAAAATGAGCTGTGGGTTTTACTACCCCTAATACAGCTTTGTAGTCCGAAGGTATATAAGTCACAGCTTTTAACTCCGTGATGACTTGCATGTACATTTTGTCAGGATCAGGCTGCACGACTCTATATTGAATAGTGGCCACGCCTTTCGAGAATTGGATGCCCGTGATCTCGAGTCCATATCCAGAGTGAGGAGCTAGGGCGGATAACGTAACTCGTGTGACAGAATCCGTTTCTTTTTCCGAAATGATTTTTACTTGGTTGAGATCGGAAGTATCAGGTGTTTCCGGTTTTGTGTTTTTAATGAATGTTAACGTTTTGCGGATCATATCGGCAGCTTCTGCGCGGGTGATATAGCTCTTAGGATAGAAGCGTTGCTTGCTGTCTAGGGATACGATTTTGGCAATGAGCAGCTTCTGAATACTGTCCATGTATCCGTCTGTCACCTGGTCGGCATCCGAAACGCTTTGGAAATTTTCGATCCATGCATAATTTCCTTTATGGCTTACTTGCCCAAATAGCCATTTGGCGAATTGCTCCCTTGTGACTTTAGCAGAAGGATTAATGTCTTTCGCAATGCCTAGCCCGTTATATTGAGCGATGATGAAGTCTTCCGCGTATGAAGAGTTGTTTTTAACCTTCGTATAATAGTCGGTTGCCTCCGGTTTCTTGATAAATTTAATATTATCGATGTTTAAATCCAAGCCTTTTACGATCATTGTCACTGCTGTTGACGCGTTCAAGCTTTCTTTCCCGTTTTCCTTACTCTGCTTGTTCTCTTTATGAGCAAAAGCGGAACCGCTAATGCCCATGCTGAAGACGGCGATTAACATGAGTAGTATCAGTGGCTTTTTCATTACATTTCTCATCTCGTTTTCCTCCGCATATCTTTATTATTCCCCTAGACGTGAATATGCTGAAATATGTTACATAGATGGAAAAATAATAAACCTTTATAATCACATTGCAGTTCACTCCACACCAACTGTCAGACGCCATACTCCTCGCCTATGGATACCTTATTTGCTCTGCGGCTTCAAGTATTTATCCAAAAACTTGATCATTGTACTGAAGAAATCGATCAAGTTCTCTTCGTTGGTGAAGCCATGTCCTTCATTATCCTTGACCATATACTCCACTTGCGTGCCGCGTTTTTTGAGTGCTTCGACAAATTGGTCGGAATCTGCTTTTTTCACCCGCGGATCATTCGCCCCTTGAGCCACGAATAATGGCGTTACGATCTTATCGACGTGGAACACCGGCGAAACTTGCTTCAACATTTCTTTGTCCTTTTCGACATTGCCGACACGTTCGTTATAGAGATTTCTCATGTTCTCCCAATACGGTGGAACCGTTCCCAAGAGCGAGAACATATTCGTTATACCTACATGATCAACAGCAGCAGCATACAATTCCGGCGTTTTCGTAATGCCCGTCAAGGCTGAGAATCCGCCAAACGATATGCCATAAATTCCAACTCGTTTCGGATCAGCAATCCCTTGCTGAATCGCCCACTTCACACCGTCAGTAATATCATCTTGAATTTTCAATCCCCATTGTTTATTTCCTGAATCCATAAAGGACTTCCCATATCCCATGGATGAACGGAAATTCATTTGAAGTACGGCATACCCGCGGTTTGCGAGCAATTGTACATCCGGGCTGAAGCCCCACATATCACGTATCCACGGCCCACCATGCGGATTGACGATCATTGGAAGGTTTTGAGGCTTTTTATTTTTCGGTAATGTTAAGTATCCGTGAATCGTTAATCCGTCTCTGCTCTTGTAAGAGATCGGATACATATCAGCCATCTGATCTGGTTTTAGCCACGGACTCATATTACCTAAGAATGTTAACTCACCGGATACGTTATCATACAAATAATACATCCCGTAAGTCTTGTCATTCGAAACACTAACGATCAGCCTCGTCATATCCTCGTTATAATCGTTTAGTCCGATTTCACTTTCACTGACGCCAAGCTTCTGCTGCAGCTTGCGGTGTAACGCCTCGAATTTATCATCGAAAAACTCCAAATGCGTTTTATCTGTCACATAGATAGCCGCCAGCATTTTATCTTGATTCTTGTCGTACAATGCTCCAGTCACGTCAACTTCAGGATGCTGATACAGAACTTCTTCCTTACCCTTTACATTCAGCTTGACGAGCGCCGTCTTGTCCCGACCGTTATTAGAGACCGCATAGATCGATTTACCGTCTGCCGAGAAACCAAGCGGATTTATCGTATCTCCAAAATGTAACGTAGCCAGCGGTTTGAACGCTTCTTCCTCCGTATCGCGGTACAACAATGTACTTACGACTCCGTCGCTTTCAGAAGCGAGTCGAATCTTGCCTTGGCGATCAGCTACCCATGCCGTAATGTTCCCTGGGTTTTTGGCGATCAGCTTCGTTTCCCCTGTCTTTACATTCAATTTATATACATCGAAGATGGTAGCATCTTCTTTATTCATCGAGATCAGAATTTCGTCTTTCACACCAGATAATTCGCTCACGAGTTGAACACTGACCTTGTCGTAAGGCGTCAAATCCACTTCCTTATTGCCATTAAAAGTGGACGAATATACATGGAAATTCTCATCTCCGCCCTTATCTTTGCGATATAGAATGTTATCGCCTTTCCAGAAGAAGCCGGCGATATCGCGATCTTTTGAGCTTGTCACGCGAATAGGCTCGCTTTTCCCTCCGATTTTCTCTACAAACACATTGGAACGGTTCTCCCAAGTACCCGCATAAGAAAGATACTTGCCATCTGGAGAAAGCTTATACCCAAAGCTGCCCGGACTCCGCATGAAGTCTTCCACGGAAATTTGTGCCACACCTCTGTCGTCCAACGTTGCTAGCATTTTATTGCTGTAATTTTTAAGCACAACAGCCGCTTGAGCTACAGTCACTGGCTGATCTTCGTGCAAGCTTCCATCTGCATTCCCTTGAATGAGCCCAAGTGCCTTGGCGCTTGTTGCATATTCGGCCAAGCTCGTTTCTCCCTGTTCCTTGCCGAGTGCCCGCACCATCATGCGTGCCATCTCACCGCGTTTGATTGGAGCGTCAACGGAAGTGAATTCTCCTTCCTTCAACCACCCCTTCTCGGAAGCAACCTTCATCGGATCGATGCCATGTTGATAGGTAAGCAATACCACCGCATAGCGGATAAAATCTTTAACAGAAATCTCTTGATTTTGTTGTACCCCTTTGTCAACGATTCCCTTCGTTATGAGCGTCTGTACTCCATCTTGATACCATGGTGCTGCTTGTTTCGCTCCATCCTGTGCCATGACTGACATGGGAATGGATACGGCCATAATAGCCGCAATCGCTGTGGAGACTAGTCTTTTTCTTGCATTCATGCTTTAAGTTTCCCCTCTCTGCCGGTACCCTGAATTTTTAAGGATGAATGTTATTTACATTCGTTTGGAAAATATTGATTTTTACTGCATCCGAGACGACTCCCAGCCCTTGAAAGGCCTTGGTCAATCGAATCGTTCATACTATATGCTCCATACTCTTTTCTTCTCTCGGTCTCTCAATAACTATATCTTATAGGACGTAATCTTCTTTTTTCTTACATTACTCTTACGATTTTCTTAAGCTGACTATTTGTGCAATAATAGCCGCTGTTCAAAAACATATGTGTTCTTTGCTCAAGTAACGACCCACGAAGCTGATTTTAGCCTCTATCAACCACGAGCCAATTGTTGAAGATAGTTCAAACTATCCTGCCCATCAGCATAATAAAATGAGCAGACTGTGGTAGTCTGCTCAACAATGTAAAGTATTCAACTATCGTGTCCCTTTAGCTTAAACAATCTAGCTGGATCAAAGCTTTCGTTATTTTGCAACTAATTCATCGGTGTTCCTCAAAGTTCCATTAACTCATCTCAATTCATCAATATTAAAGTCCATAATATCTCCATGTTTCGCGTAGTGTATCAATCCATTGACTTCTTTTTGAACTCTTTTCGTTCCATTTTCATACTTCCACCAATTATCTGGCCTAGTTGTTTGATCTAATACTGGATGAAAACTATATTCAAACCATGAAGGCGCATATCTTAAAAATGTTAAATGACATCTTCGCATGTGATAAAAGGCTGTGCAGATCAAGATTCGCTTCATACTGTTCAGCCCGATTTGTTTATCCAATGCAGCTAAGGATTCAATCACATTCTCCTTCGTATTGGTTGAAATCGTCTCTATGATGATCGCATTCTCCGGAATACCTCTTTCTATCGCAAACGATCGCATGGATTCAGACTCAATAAATTCCCCATTATATCCGCCTGAGAAGAGTAATCTAGACGAACGTCCCTGGAAATACAACTCCACTGCAGCGGGCGTTCTATATTTATTGCTCGTTCTGCTAGACGGCACAATAATACAATCGCACTTAGCGTCATCATCTCGTATTCCCTGAAACAAAATCTGATGTGCGAGCTCCTTGGATACCTCTCCTTCTTCTAACTCAGATAGATACAACGTTGATCCCCCTCTCCTAATCATATATATGCAATCTATCGCTCGAAGGGCAAAATAATGATGGCTTTTCGGGCATTTCACATGATGGTGTCCCCAAATAGAGCACTTTGTCAAACTAGATTGGGACACCGGTATGGCCCGAGTCTCGACAATCTATTCGTGCATTGCTTATCTTCTATTAATTAATTTCAAGGCTTGCTGTAAATCTATATCTTCTTCAATATGTTTAGGTGTCCATTTGATATAGATATCTGGCTGAATTCCTTTTCCGTGTATTGGGTGTACTTCGGTTTTCTGTTCAAGTCTTGATATGGGATAATATAGAGTAAACTGATTGTCCCAATTGATACTAACTAAGTCGCTATAATCATTTAGTCCCATAGTAGCACGTCCTACTATTGTTACTTTGGATGATCCTTTACTAGTCCCCACAAATTCCTCTCCGGCACTTGCACAATAATAGTCCGATAAAGTCAAAAGCAACAAATCCTTGATTTCGATAGGTTTTAAATTGATTTTCACCAAACTCTAGCATTTTAAGCGTATCTTCATCATCTGTTGAGCTTCGAACTTTCTCGGCCGATTTTAAAAATAGTTCCACATTACGGTCAGAACAATTAAATTCTCGTACTTTCAGTTCAGAACTTGGCTTTTCTCCTTTTTTATAAAAATATCTCACTAAAGAATTGCCAGCATGAGCATTTCCTCCACTATTATGCCGGACATCAACAATTACATTTTTACTTGCAAGCAGGTCATCCTTATGCTTTTCAATTAGATTCACGATACGATCGGTATCTCCAAAATCAGAAAGGGTTACTAATAAAGTGTCTTCGTTAATAGAACGAATATCGTAAGTTGACTTTTTAGGGGTTCGTCGATATAAATTCAATTCCAGTTTAACTACATCTTCATTTTCGTTAATAAGCTCAAAATACTTAGCTTTGTTTAGGATTTCATCCCATTCCTCTCTCTCCGGATGAGATTCTCTAAGCATTGCACGTTGCTGTTTTCTTATCGAAGAAATCGATTGTCCGTCGACAGAAACAATTCTTGCCCCTTTTCCAAATCTGTTCTCTTCATAAACCTCTGTTACGTATAAGGTGTCTTCGTAATTCCTTACAAAAAAACCACATGTTTTAACTTCTACCTTTTCTGAATTATGTAAGTGAAAATACATATGACGATCTTGGAAACTAACAAGGTATTCATTCACAATTTCAGCAAACAGTTGCGGTGTCATTAATTCACTGGTTTCAAGGCGCTCTATTTTTTCTGTAAAATAATCAGGATTATCCCAACCTTTTTTTTCCTCATACCCTGCATAATCCTGATGCATGATAGAAACAATTTCAGCAAATATATTTACGTAGTTCATATTATTCTTTCCCTCCGAATCTCTTCTTGAACAACATCTAAACGAAACGGTCGAGCAGCAATTTCTAACTCAATAGTATTGCTACATAAAATAGTCCCCCGTTGTGAATTAACCAGACTCTAGATAGCTTACCTCTTAGTTCGGGTTGTTGATTTCCATTAATTTCCCATGATTATACATCCAGTGGAAAAGGAGCACAAGGTGCCGAATCTAGAAGTAGAATGAAATCCAGTTATTTTTCTGCTTTTTTGTTTTAATATAAATGCAAAAAAGGCGCATCATTAGATACCGCCATCTGGCTTTTAATTGGTGAACTTCCTCCAATTAATATGGTCGTTTCCATACCCCAATAGTTCTCAACTAAATAGTCAAGATCTCCAATCGCTTTGTTCCTTGGCTTTCATAGTCTCTCTGGACAAAAGTCATTTTCGCCCTAATTTCTTCGTCAATATCTTCAACCAAATAGGCTAGATTCACTATTTCAAATGAGTCTATTATAACACTTCTAAATGTATTCTTTCCCATCAACGGCTATGATGGATATTTTATAGAAACTAATTCGACCTTCTTGTTTATATCTGTATACTCATAGGTAGCAAAATAAATTTGATCCACCTGAATTAAATTCCATAGATTCTCCTCCGAAATTGCCATCGTGAATGTTATTGCATCGCTATCATATGGATTCTTGACTCGCATCCCCACCTAATCGGATTATTTATCGTCCTCAGGGAACATCTCCCTCAAAAAACTTGAAATTTACTAAATAAAGATAAAAATAATAAAAGTTGTAATAAGTTATCAATCGTACGACATCTTAGTTAATTTACATGAGAAAAGAAGGAATAATTATGATGATGTTTTTGATGTTGGCTATTAGTCTAGGTTTACTATTTTTAATTCATTATTTATCGAACCAGAAGATTCAATATGAAGTAAATTTTCCAAGTTCAAAGAAGAGATTTATAATAAAGCTATTGCAGTTCATTAAATTTGCTCCTGTCATTGCTTTACTTGTATTACTCGTATTGATTTTATCAACTCTACATACAAAAGCAGGCATTCGACTCTCTCATGCATGGTATGCTGCACAATTTTGGGCTTATTATACGTTCCTCTATTGCATTTATATGATGACCAAGAAAAAACTTTTTTTGCTTTCAATGATTTTCTCTTTATTCATAGCCATTTATATCACGCCATTTTTTCACTTTGAAAACCAATTTACAGGATATAATGTATTTGTAGCTGATATTTTCGGAACTTTGATGTTTATCAATTTATGGATGGAAATATCAAGAGTTTTAGTGCAAATAAAAAATAAGTAACGTGAGACAAATAAAAACACCTTCAAGCAAGTTCCCATTTCATAAGATTCGGGAGTCAACCTCGGAGATGTTCTTGCGTAGGCAACTTGCCATGTCTTTCTTAACAATTCGATATGCTCATCTCGAGATAAACGGGATAATCCATTACAGGATCATGCTTATCTATAAGATTCAATCTATTGCAAGGTTTCATTGATTAAGGTACTCGTTCTTTAAGAGCCCGCAACAAATGAGGTCTTCATATTCACCCCATTTTTCACATGTTGTCTCAGTGCTTTAGCTCCGATTACAACTTATTCTTCTTTATGTACAATTGCTAGTTCGTAGCTGTTTTGTATTCTACAAAATATATCATAATTTATACAGATTCATAATTCCCACAGTCATACTTCGCTCAATCCTCAATGGGACGGGGACAATGAAATGAAATATATGTACCATGTGTCATATTTACCTATTATTAGTATAATTATAAAGTGTGGTTATGTCTGTCCGGCAACCGCCAAATATGAATGAAGGAGGCGCTTGAATGACCATAAGCCCAACATTGCCGTCGTTCAATCCATTTTCATCCGATTTCAAGGATCATGCTTATACGCTGTATGAGAAGCTCAGAGAACATGATCCGCTTCACCGAATTACTTTGCCGAACGGCAGGACAGCCTGGATCGTGACACGCTATAAAGATGCCGTAGCCGCACTGAAGACCGATTATTTGAAGAAAAATTTGTTCCAATTCGTCACGCCCGAGGAAATGGGACTTCCCTCGTCCCAAATGGATCTGATGGTTCGACATATGCTGAATTCGGATCCGCCGGATCATACCCGGCTCCGTGGCCTCGTGCAAAAAGCATTTACCCCCCGCATGATTGAGAAGCTAAAGGAACGGATCCAGGACATAGCGAATTCGCTGCTGGATCAAGTAGTGAATCAGAGCTCCATGGAGCTGATTCAAGATTATGCCTATCCCCTTCCGATTATTGTCATATCGGAGATGCTGGGTCTGCCCAACGAAGACCGGGATAAGTTCCGCGAATGGTCCCATGCGCTCGTCTCAGCCATCAATGTCCCGGAGAAATATAAGCAAATCGAATCGGACATAGACGCTTTTACGGACTATATTACGAACTTGATTGAGCAGCGCCGCCAAGATCCGAAGGAAGATTTGTTATCTTTGCTTGTGCAAGCGGAATCCGAAGGGGACTCCTTGTCGGAAAAGGAACTGATATCGACAATTATTCTATTGATCATAGCCGGACATGAAACGACCGTCAACCTGGTTGGAAATGGCATATTCACATTATTGAATCATGCGGACGAACTTGAGAAACTTCGGAACACCCCTTCCTTGATGGATTCCGCCGTCGAAGAGCTGCTGCGGTTCATGGGCCCGGTCGAATTCGCAACGAATCGCTGGATAGGAGAAGATTATGAATGGAACGGCAAGCTCATCTCGAAGGGAGACATGGTGCTCATCGCACTTGCCTCGGCCAACCGTGATCCTGACTACTTCAACGACCCAGATCGGCTGGTCTTGTCCCGGGAACGGAACCATCATATCGCGTTCGGAGTGGGTATCCATCATTGCCTGGGAGCTCCTCTCGCCCGCCTGGAAGGACGAATTGCAATTGATACGTTCTTACGTCGCCAAAGCCGGTTAAAGCTGGCCGTTTCGCCCGAGCAACTCGAATGGCAGCCCACTTATCTTATGCGGGGTTTCGTCTCTTTGCCTCTTCAATTCCAATAAAAATGCGGGGATGCGAACCGATTTATTCATAATTCTTTACGGGATCTGCTGCTCCAGCCTCCGTCATATCTAGAATTGCTTGAAATACATTTGGCGGGTATTCCGCAATCCGGTGGCATAGATACAAATACCATTCACGACCAAACGTCAGATAAATCCGAACAGGATAACCTGCCTTCTTCAATCGACTGCTCAAATCAGGCCGAATCCCATATAACATCTCGAATTCAACGCCTGGCTCATGGATCCATCCCCGTTTAATAACTTGATCAATGATAGACTCGTCATGAGTAGCGATCGACAGACGATGCCCTTTGCGGATGGCCTGCTCTATAAGCTGTATATATCGCTCATTTAAGGCAGATGAACGCGGCATGGCGATCTTCTCCGTTTCTTGGTACGCACCTTTCACAATGCGAATCCGTCCTGAGATATCGTTCAAATCCTGTGCCGTACGGTTCAATTGTGCCTGAAGTGTGATGCCGAGGTTCGCATATACGGCTGCTGCTTTTGTATAAATCGAAAGTATGGCGTCTGTCTTAGCTGATTCCTCCATGCTGACAAACAGCTCGACGTCGGCCTGTCGAGCTAGTGCGGCCATTGCTGTCAAATTCTTATAGGCCAATTCGCTATCTATCGATAAGCCAATGTGAGATAGATCAAACGATACGCGAGCTGGTATTCCATGTTGAGCCAACGTATGAATAAGCAGCGTAAGCTCCAGAGCCGCATGTTCGCAGTCTTGGATATCCGTCGTATTTTCACCGATATATTCAAGCGATATAGCGTACCCTTTATCGGCTAGCGTTCGTCCTACCTCAAGGCCATCCTGGCGATTCTCCCCTGTCACATACTTTGCTGCCGCGCGCTGCAAAAGCTGATAAATGGCGGGTGTCTGTTCAACAAAAGCCTTCAAATCAGCTCGACGGGCAATGGATTTCATCGTTTTAGAAAATTGCTCTTCCACATTAGTCGTTGTTATCATCAAATGATACCTCCTCTTATCTATAGGTTCAATCTACAGGATAAGAGGAGGTTACGATTGTAAAAAATTGCGCTTATCTAAACGGAGATAGCATAAGCTTGAGGTGTTGCCCCTACTATTTTGGCAAAGGCTTTTATAAAATGGCTTTGATCATAGTAGCCGGCATCTACGGCAATTTCGGCAATAGAGCGCCGTTTTTTCAGTTCCTTCTTGGCATGATTGATACGAAGTAGATTTTGATACGCATGAGGCGGCAAATGCGTTCCTTTTTTGAACATGCGGATAAGATGATATCTGCTGATCCCGGCTTCATGCTCCAACGTGTCGAGCGTGATCCGATCCGTATAATGCGCATGGATATATTCCTTGATCAAATTGACGTACTTCGTTTCCATTATTCCATATGGCTCAAGCGTCAGATCGTATGCATGCTTATCTACAAGCTTGTGCACCAGTTCGATTAACGATGTTTCAATTTCTAGTGGAGTAGCACTGCGAGTCAGTGCCTCCATGGTGCGATTGAGCAGCATGCTGCAAGCTTTATTCCTCCCAGTTTCGAGCAAGAAAGGGATTTGAAGACGATTAATATCAGGCATTTCAAGATGAGCGAACCATTTCGGCTTAATGAACAGCATTTTGTATTTCCATTCTTCATCTTCCGCAGGCTGACAGGCATGTAGGATAAGCGGCGGAAAGCTGATTATTCTCCCCTTCTCAACGCGCCACAAGTCGCCATCACACCATGCCTGCGTTTCGCCTTCATCGATTAAACCGATGGAATACTCTTCGTGAAAATGCTTCTGATATGCCAGGTCACTCTTATGGCAGCGCTTCGCTTCCAGAAAAGGGAGCGCTTCATCACGGTAAAAGGTTACATCTGTCATTTTCTAACCTCCAAATGTTCAACTATACTTCCCAATCATAAATTTCGCCAATCGCATTGCAAACAACAGACATTCACATCATTATGACTGTTTTGTGGTTATGATGGATATTTTATGTTCCACCCTCTTGTTTATATCGGTATACTCGTAGGTAGTGAATATAAGAAGCTGTTGTGGTAACCGGATCATCGCATGAAAGAAACAGCAATACAAGTAGAGAACCTGTAATCAGAAAACTCATTACATACTTCAATGCATCCCCACCTAATCGGAGTATTCGACTGAACCATTCTCCTAAAAAAAACTTGAAAATTACTAAATAAAGAATAAAATAATAAAAGTTAAAAATAAGTTTTCAGTCTTACGACATCTTAGTTGATTACATTAGAAAAGAAGGAATAATTATGATGATGTTTTTAATGTTGGCTATTAGTCTGGGTTTAATGTTCTTCATTCATTATTTATCAAACCAGATGATTCAAAATGAAGTTAATCATCCAAGCACAAAAAAAAGCTTTATCATAAAGCTTTTGCAGTTCGTTAAATTTGCTCCTTTCATTGCTTTGCTTGTATTACTCGTACTGGTTTTAACAACTCTACATACAAAAGCAGGCATTCGACTCTCTCATGCATGGTATGCCGCGCAATTTTGGGCTTACTATACGTTCCTGTATTGCATTTATATGATAACCAAGAAAAAGCTGTTTCTGTTATCAATGATCATATCTTTATTCATAGCCATTTATAACACGCCATTATTTCGCTTTGAAAACCTATTTACAGGATATAATGTAGTTGTGGCTGATATTTTCGGAACTTTGATGTTTATCAATTTATGGATGGCAATTTCAAAAGTTTTAGTGAAAATAAAAAATAACTAACGTGAGACAAATCAAAACACCTTCAAGCAAATGCCCTTATATCGTAAGATACGGGCGTCAAGCTTGGAGGTGTTTTTACGTTGGAAACTTGACATGGCTTCACTGGTTCAGCTGATTCAGATAATAATTTCATCTCTTTACCTAATTCTGTTCCGCATTTTCTTCTCAACAATCTCCAAGATCATATTTACGTTCATTCGCAACACAACATGCATTAATCAAAATTAATCTCATTTTCAATGGAAAGACGTATGGATTCAGAGTAAAGCTTACCATCATTATCATTCCATGTAATCGTTAACGTAGTGCTATTATAGTTATGTATATCCTTCTTTGGTTCATCGTAAGAATATTCTCTGGTTATAGAACCTATATCATTTAGATTGGCGGGAATAGCTACAGTCCCTTCTTTAGAACTTGCTTCAGTCACATAAACGGTTTCATAATTCCCATCCAAATTCAATTCTTCAACTTTCAATTGATAAGAAGTAATCTTCTCAAAATTCTTTGGATCACCTTTGTACGCTAACTTTCCATGTCCGCGCAGTATATTACTAGGAGTCACAATTATTTTGTAATCCGTAATGTCCCACATTTCTCCGGTACCTTTGAGGTTATATACATGGACAGCAGGATGATCTACCGTAAAGTATAAGTACCCCCAAATAACATTAGAAATAATCAAGGCAGCAATTAATAAAAAGTTGATTTTCTTCATTTTTTCTCCTTTAACTAACGGAATAGCTCTGAAAACTTTTGCAATATCCTATTCTAGACTGATCAATCCCAATCCGAATTATTAGCATAGATATCAATATCGAACTCGGCATTAATATCGTTTGCAAATTTAATCTGTTCTGAATCTAAGTATAATGCTGGAGTCATTCCCTCCTCAATGATTATCACGATAAAAAGCTTGTTGGTAGCTTGAAACGTTTTTTGAATTGTATTAATTATTTCGCACTTATCGCGAAGCTGTATAATGATCTGATTTAATTGACCACTTACATCTAGTGATTCCTCATAATCAGTACTAATTGTCCACGATGTTTCTTTTCTAGTCCGATTTTCATTTATTCTTTCACCTTTTAGTGATACAGAGCTGGGATTTATCCCTATTCGTCTTGTCACTTCGTCTACATCAAAATCATCTCCGAACAGACTGTAGTAAACTTTTACTTTTGTTTTCTCCCCCAGTTCACTTCACCTCATCTTTTCTTACACAAGTCTTGCTAGTTCACTTTTTAGTTTTTCTTTGTTTTCATCAACATTATGAAATAGATACCCAAACTAATTCTCATCATTGCGATATAAATATAATTGAGCTGCTACATTCTCTACTAATATAGAAACATTTCTAATGTATTCTCCATCAACACTTAAGGAATTACTTATTTGATATGCCCTTATATCGTAAGATACGGGCGTCAACCTTGGAGGTGCTTTTACGTTGGCAACTTGACCCTTTAATTGATCATCCCTACCTCTAAGATTTCAATCTATTGTGGAATTTCCATTTAGCACCATCGTTTTCAATTCATTAAGCTCTTCAAAAATATCGCGGTTTCGAAAATCCTGTAATTTACTGTCTATTAAATTCAAAACTTCTTTAGATTCTATCATTTTATATTGAAGCAATAACTTCAATGCTGATAGATGCACTGCTTCTTCATCAGATTCAGAAGCTGCGAATAGTAATTCATCAGTTATTTGTTCCACTAAATCTACTGACCATTTTAGTAATACGCACTCTATAATCCAATACTTCCACATCATATCATTACTATTCAACGCTTCTTTAATAGACGGTATCAAGGGAGCTTTTATTGAAACCAAAAACTCAGATATTCTATTAGCTCCTGGCCAATTTATATCCATAAGCCATTCTAAAAGATCGGGAAGTATTTTATGTACTCGCGGATATCCAATTTCTATTAATACATCAGCAGCACTATCCCAATGGCTTTTATCAATCGGTTGAACTAGAATTCTGAGCTCTTCATCCTTCAATTTCTTGAATTGAATCTTTGCTTCTTCAAATTTATCTAATGGAGTATCCCAATGCAGATAAGTTAGTAACTGTTTAAGATCGTCCATATTGCCCTGCCCCCTCCAGCTCCATACTATTTTGATAACACTGTTTCGTCCTTTGTAAAAATACTAGAGCAAGAAAAAATTTGATTAGCTGATGCTCAATTTTTTGCAATCCTTGCATCTACTCTTCCCATTCATAATCAAATACCTCATAAAACTCTTTCGTTTCAAGATTCCTCTCAAAGGCACATTGAGGCTCCCGATTTATAAAAGAAAGAATCGAATCATCTATATTCAATACCTTCCCGATCGAAATAAATTGATAATTATCGATATCATCAGGATCGTTTTCTTCTTCATACCCCGTAAAGAAACTCCATCCCGTATCCGAGCCTTCATTCGGAAAGTCCCTTGCCATAAAATTAAATTCATTTCGCTCCAGCACATCGTTCGTTACAACAACCTTCTGTGTACACAGGGAAAAAGACACTCCATCCAAATTACGACCGGTAGTAATTTGAATAGCCGCTAACATAGTATGTCTAATTTTCCCCAAGCCATGACAAATGTAAATAAACGTATTTTTAGAGGATGAAACCGGAAATGAAAATGTCCGCATTTCCACTGGATCCGTACCCATATTTTCCACAGAACTTTAGAATCATAATGTCTAGATAGTCTACTTTTTTGGAAGTTCCAATATGAACTTCATAACGAATTTTGCTAAGATCCTCTAGTTGTACTTGTTTTGTTGTTATCTCCATGTATTCCTCCAAATTTAGATGGACAAATCGTATAGGCGTCTACAGGAAATAGAGCTAATATCAATATTAGACAAAGTAGGGAAGTAAGTTTCCTCTTATGCAATTACTTCAACTCCTTGTACAGATAGGCACCTTTTGTAAACATGTTACCAGTAGAGCCTATCTTTAGAGTACCCTGGATATCTTGACTATTTGTAAATAAGGAAACGTCAGAATAAGTTTCGTACCATTGACCCTTCTTCACCCAGGTTACCTTATCAGATTTATTTCCTGGTTTGTAACTATCAGCGTTAAACTGAGTGTAGTCGTTAGCGCTCAGTACACGGAATTTGAACTTTGTTCTAATGAACTGAGTTCCATGATAAGAATAAATGGCACTAGTATCTGGAAAAGCATATCCTTCTACTATTACCTTGTTATTTTGCATGTATTTCACAAACTGATCGAAAGGCTCACGATCCATATAGCCATTGTGTCCAAGTAGATCGAAAGATTTATTAAAGTAAGAAGTAGGATTCATAGTTCTGTAGTCGATATTCAGAGCAAGTTTGTAATACTCTTTTACGTTCTTAGCAATACGATCAAGATCTTCTTTAGTAAATCTTTTACTATAATCTTTAGCTACAATTTCTCCATCCATATGATAGATCATATATTTCTTAATCGAATACACATTGTTTGGAGTGTCGGACATCAAATTCCATTCTTTAGAACTTTGGTTAGGACGAAGCTCACGACCCCATCTATCTAAAGTGACAGTACCAGAATCTAACTTTTCTTGATAAGAAGAACTTGTCATATTGATACCACCATAACCAGAATCGTAAGTAACTGAAGATTCGAGAGTCTCACTCACAAACCGAAGAGGAACTACGACCCTACCTTCTTTCTTGATTGCCATTGCATCAAGTGTGGTAGTATTTCCGTTTACAGTAACATTCTTCGAACCAACCGGCATTACAATCGTATTGCCTTTGTGGGTGATAGTCACGATTTGTTTCGCATTATCCCACTTAACATCGGCCCCTAGTTTCTCACTCACGAATCGGATAGGAACCATCGTATTGCCAGCATCATCAATATAAGGCTCTATATCTGGTAGAGTTACTTTCTTACCATCTACAATAAGATCAATTGCAAGGGACGGTTTCCGTACCTCAGGTAAAGAAGGCTCTGCACTCGCCACAGTGACCGACGAGAAAACGGTAGTACCAACGATGATTGCCATCAAAATTTTCTTAAACACATTTATCACTTCTCCTTTTATACGTTTTAATCTATTGCTAATTTACCCAGCATTCGACTTACCCTAAGAAAAGCTATATTAATTCCGGCTTCATCCATATACATTTACATATCCCCTTTAAAAAGAAATTCTGCTGGGCTTTTACACCCAGCAGAACGCTGTTGTTAGTGTGTTCCAGAAATCTCTAAATCATCGGCAGAAGATTTGTTTCCTGAGAACACGTTAATTACCGAATAAGGAATACTTGTAGTTGAATATCTAGTACCGCTTATCTTAATTTCATTATTGCCACCAGGCACCTTGTATTGAAGTGCATAAATCTCTCCAATAGCTTTGATGTCCGCGGCCATCACTATAACGCTTGTGTTGTTACGCAAGTCCTCAATATTGCCTTTCGTAATTGGTTTACCTTTAGCTACTACTACAGCCGAAGAAGGTAATCCGTACGTAAAGTGCCAACGTTGTGCTTGCATACCAAACTCTTCAGTATCCATTTTATAACCAGGATTTTTGAAATATCCATAAGTGTTTTCAGATCCGATATAGGTTCTATTTCGACCGGTTAGTGAGGAGATCTGAGCTGTACCAAACGGGTAGTCACTACCTGATGGTTGAGAA
The DNA here is from genome assembly GCF_023713665.1 of Paenibacillus sp. MER 180. Classification (NCBI taxonomy): domain Bacteria; kingdom Bacillati; phylum Bacillota; class Bacilli; order Caryophanales; family Paenibacillaceae; genus Paenibacillus; species Paenibacillus sp. MER 180. The sequence goes on from NZ_JAMAVT010000018.1 coordinate 113,324, forward strand.
GTCTTCCCTGTAGCAGTATCCGTATCTCTCATTTTAGAGTAGTAAGTTACTGCGTCTGTATTGTCTTCCTCCGCTTTCGAATAATTCCTACGACCTGATTCCTCTGCCCACTTAAGCGAGTAGGTATACGGGTAGACACTTTTGTTATCCCATCCAGGTTTTACAATATCGAATTTATTTATCGGCTTATACTCACCATTCACCAACATGTATACATCCACTGGTGTGTATTTGCCAGTTTGTAAATTCAATTGATAGTAGTAAGGGATTATCTGCAAGTTAGCGTAATAGTTGCCTGTAGTCTCTACATCAGCAAGAACGTTATAACCCAGACGCATTGGTTGTTTTTGCAATGCGGTTATATTGTTCTTCTCTGGAGATAAAGGCAACTCTATAGGCATCTTCTGCTTGTGAAGTAACAACCCATAAGTATTCAAGTACTTTGTCTCATCACTTACCTTATTACCTCGTATATCGATGGTATCCCCAACAATTTGGTTCTGCTTATTAGGATCGACTTTCTTTACGAGGTTCGGTATAAACCATTGATTAGAAGATACAGGTTTTTTGAATAGATTAGAAAATCTGAAATCACCTGTGTCCTCTATGACGAGGTTGCCTATATTACCTACTACATCAATATTGAATCTCTTGATAGCACTATGTCTGGCTGCGAGATTATTATACCGAACCTTATTAATCGGCACCTCATTGTCTTCTTCACCATTAATAGCAATCGCCCTGAATTCGACCAGTGCACTCATCTTTTCTTTTGCCGCTAAAGGCACATAGAAGTCGAAATTAGATTCAGCTACCGGAAGCTCTATCCATTCATTTTGAAGATACATCTGATCCTTGTATATAACTGGATATTCGAATCGAACTGCTTTTGATTTTGTCCACTCTGTTGTATCCATATTATTGACAAAGCCCTTACCTTCTATCGCAGTTGGTCTGCTTATTCCCCAAGCACCGTTACCGTAGAAATCACCGTTGTTAGGGAAGTAGATACTGAATCCATAATCGAGATTGATGAAGTTACCTGGCTTAAATTTACCAAGCCCAGGAACGTCGACTTCTTTCTCTGGATCTGACACTTTAGGTATATACTCATAAGCGTCAGGAGGCGGCTCAGCACCTCCAAGGTTTAGCATTACCTTTTCCACTCTGGTAGGTGCTCCTGTTCCGGGACTATCCGGTATAGTTATTACAACTTTACCATTTCCAGAGTTCATACCTGCTGTCGTGGTTCCTCCTTGGACTCCTCCGATGTAGGAAGAACCTCCACCGCCACCCGAGTCATCCATATCGTCGTAGCTAGGATAGTCGTTACCTCCGGCACCACCGCCGTAGTAACCTCCTCCACCTCCGCCACCGCCAGAATTAGCTCCGGCTGTGTTAGATCCACCATTACCTAGAGAACCGGAGCCACCGTTGTTATCTCCTCCGGTACCTCCTGAAGATTGGGTTCCTCCTTGACCAGGTGTACCGTACTTCTTCTCTCCAGTGCTTCCGGTTAAACCTCCACCATCTCCACCTTTGATACTACCACCACCGTAACCTCCGCCGCCCCCTGCAACTAGGATACGATTAGATAGAGCTGTTCCACCTTTTCGGATATCAGATGCACCGCCACCAGAATCAGTGCTGCGTCCGTGTCCAGACCCACCGCCGTTAGTTCCGGTTTGACCTCCCACCATTACTGTTAAGGTTTCTCCTGCGTTAAGCGTAATCGTACCTTTCGCGTATCCACCTTTACCTCCGTAACCGGAGGTACCTCCCTCTGCTCCCCATGCTTCTAACGTATACGTACCAGTTGCTGGCACGTCAAAGGTGTTAGCTCCGAGAGATGTGAATGTCTTAGTCATACCAGTAACAGGCGGTTTATAGTTAGGATCTGATACTTCTATTCTTTGATATACAGGATCAAGTCCAACCCATTCATTATCTGATTGGTTGGTCAGCTTCAGATTGTCAGCAAAGAGGTAGTCATTCATTGACCCATCCGAACCATTAGTTTCACCCTTGACTATATGAATTCTTGCGATGGATGCGCTTGTTGGCATCGTAAAATCAATCTTAATTCCTGTCTTTGCAACACCAGTAACTACCTCTGATCCAAACGAATTTACAATAGTCCCAGATGCAGTTCTAGCATCAATGTAGAAATTACCTTTACATCTATGACAACCTAGGTCTCCGGTGAATTGATACGTCTTACCTGGCTTGACACTGACATCTCTGTAGTAAACACCTTTGATATCTTTACCAGCTTTAGCTTTCGTCTTGGTGCTTATCTCAAATGAACTAGACCCTCCTATTACCCACTGATCGCCAGACCTGTGGGTGAATGTGATATCTTCTGGTTTCGCTTCAGTCCAAGTCTGCCACCCTGTAACTTGACCATCGAAGTCTAGTAATTCAGCATCACCATTCGGTATGAGGTTCTGTCTATAATCAGGCTTCAACTTTTTCTCATACTCTGTTATGCTCTGCTGCAGATTACCACCGAGTAGTTTGGAATCGTTAGTTCTCTGATCCCTTTCTTCTTTTAGAGGTATTACTATTGCTTTCTCGGTAGAAACTGGATCATGCAATACTACATCATTCACTTTTGAATGTGTAGGCGAGTACGCTGATGTAAAAGATTGACCATTAGCTCCGTATTTCGGGTCATTCGCATTCGAGTACGGAGTTTCGTTAGAACCCTTATCGAGAATCGATCTGTAGAATACGGTGGAATTACCTGTTACGTATAGCCCGTTTGGATTATCTCTTATAGGGTTAATTCCTGTCTGCATGAGCCGCAGAGGACCACCTGGCCGAGCGGGTCTATTTAATCCAGCAGGCAATCTATCGAATACGGTTTGTACTGTACTTCCACTGCCAGAGCCGATATACTTCAGAGTCGGACTTCCATACTTACCATTGTAAGAGCCAATGTTAATCGCATCTGGGCTCCACTTCGCAGCAGAGTTAGAATTGCTATCCCATTGAGCGACTTTGCTAGTCTTAGGTACAATCAGTGGATCTGTTGTCTTTGCTGTATTCGATTCCTTGTCAAAATACATGACGGATTGATCTCCGCTTGAAGTCTGCAGAATTAAGAAGTCTGATACTGCTGTCACATTTGTAGTCAGAGCTCGTCGTTCTTTGAACCTAGCAGTTTCACTAACACCATAGTTATCATCCGGACTGTTGGCATCTCTGTTATCTGAGTTGCCTTCATTCCACACTACATTATCATGCTGATTAGCCTCAAGCGAATACCTCAATCGACCAGCAGCGCTCGTGTTGGAAGCAGCAATGTTAGCGAATATAGTTGGATCTCCTTGAACGACAGATGCTGTGATCTCATTCGTTTTTGTCAGCTCTGCCATGCCATCAACTTTCGACTTATCAATCTTCCATACATGGACTTTATTAATCTTCGTATAGTCGAACGTTACAGTTTGAGTCCAAGTATCAGAATAACCACCTACTGTTTTGTTATAGCCTTCTTGTACCCACCAGTAGTCTGTGTGTGACTCCTCTGGTGATCCTCCTGTACAAGGATTACCAGAACAAGGTACCGCCGGTTTCGTTACATGTTTCGTACTGTGCGATGAAACTCTCTCTGTATACGATGCTCCAGATACGTCAGTCTTAGTTCTAGGTGTTGGCTGTGGAGGAGGACTTTCATGACCTATCGATCCTGTAATTGGAGACATATTCCATCCAGAAGGAACTGCATTAAATTTAGATGTATAAGTACGAGTTGCTGTAGCATCTGAAACATACTCTGTCTCGATGTCCACAATAAATTCAGAGCCACCTGTTGCAAAGTACAGGCTTCTAGTTGTTGGGGTTCCAGCCATGGCATCGAATGTTTCATTACCAGGAGTACCCTCTTTAATCTCTGACCAATAGCTTGGACGTGATGTGTAATAACCAAATCTATTCGGATCTGGTTTCTTTTTACGAAAGAACTTCATCTTCGTTCCTGTACTATTCTCACATGTGACAGAAACTGTCTTTCCATTTCCATCTATGTAAGTTAATGTTACAGTTGCATTATACTCGAATTCAACTTTCTGATCTTCTGCTATTGGATAACTAGACAGATCGTCCGTATACTTCAAAGGAGTTTTGCCTGAGAAGTAATCAAGTACTTGCTGAACTTTCATAGTTGTTTCTGTTCCAGAAGTTGGTGTTCCTGTCAAGTTAGGATTACCACTTCCACCTGTCCGTGTAACATTCACTTTAACTTTAACATCATTCGACATACCTTCTAAAGCTGTCTTCCAATCTTTCTGACTTGCATCAGATTGTTTCATATTTATAGTGATTGGAATCTGCTTACCAATTGTGTCTCCTGTTATTTCACCTGCGATTGTAGAACTGTTAGGTATAGTAAGTGTTGTCGAGCAATTACACTTGATATCAGCATTAGCTTCATAGACAAGTGTTAACCAAACGCCACCTACATCCATCCCTGGACTACGAGTTAATGTTTCTTTATCCCTCACGAAGTTTGGAGCTTGTTTGGTAGCTGTTGAACAACTAAGCTTGTCAGTTATGTTTATATTCTGCTGGTAAGAACATTTCAACTTATAGGTCGTAGTGCCGACCTTGTATGTCTCTGGCACCTTAACCTGCGCAGTTGCTGGCTTTATTCTCCAGTCTTCTGAATCCTCGTCTTTATTCTTTACTCTCACAGTAGCTGCCTTGATAGAGTCGGATTCCACAACAAGTTTAGATTTATCTACTGAAATAGTGTCTTCCTTTGTATCCAACAGATCACCCGTCTTGTCGTTTACTAAACGAATTTTAAGAGGAGCTGTACCTTTAAAGTAGACCTTCTGATCATAATACTGTCTGAAGTCTCCTTTACTTGCCCAAGGCTGTGCTCCTCTTATCCCGCTTAAAGTTGTATAGATAGTTGGTAGATAAGATTGTCCACCGTTTAGCGTTACTTTGAATAATGCTGAAAAATATAATGGATCTCCTTCTTTGATATTCTTCAAAGCAGGTTTTTCCGACATGAGTTTCTGAATATACTTAGCATCCATATCATAGACAGTCAATGTTTTTCCTGGCTGATAACCGACTATGTCTTTCCCCGTCATCTTACCTAGCTTTTTCAATTAGATCGGCTACACTTAGTTGGACAGAAAAATTAAGGGCTAGTAGAATTAACACATCATAACAAGGAGCGGATCTACTATGCCAAGAATAAGACGAACATTTACAGATGATTTCAAGAAACAGATGG